>NZ_JPIM01000030.1 GCF_000735195.1 Chloroflexus sp. MS-G | reverse complement strand
GTGAGGTTGGGGGTGGTTGCGTTATGGGGGATATGAAGCGAAGCGAATGCTTAGAGATTCTTTTTGGGCAGGAGATTTCAAAGTTTACATCCTACCAGGTAGCTGAGAGGAACGAGAAACGATTGTAGCAGCGTGCGCAGAAGTAACGACTTGCTGTTACGACAGCAGCCTGTGACCAGGTTCCCCATCGGTACCCCGATTATCCAATCAGCGCACGGTAAGGGAAGGCACCCCCATCCTCTGCAAGGAGGATCGAGGTCTGATACTTGCTCAATACGCCCTTAGAGCTTCTCAGCCTTCAGACCTCCCATCCTCTACTCAGGGGCTGATACCTTCTCGGAGTGCACCCTGGTGCCTACGAGTATCGGGGAGCGTTAGCAGCGGATGCGTGTGGTTCGTCGGTGCTGATCTATTGTAGCATTTTCCGGTCAGCAAAGGTAACTGAAGCTGAGCACGCTGAAAAGCAGGACGTTTCAGATCGCTTCTACACAAATGCCGAGATACCGGTAATAGCTCGCCCGACAATCAGTGTATTCATTTCATGGGTGCCTTCATAAGAGTAGAGCGCTTCTGCATCAGCGAAATAGCGCGCCACTCCATGTTCGAGCAGAATACCGTTCCCCCCAAGCACAGCCCGAGCTAAGGCAACCGTTTCTCGCATCTTTTCACCACAAAAGACTTTCGCCAGCGACGCTTGTTCCTGGCTGATGCTTCTATTGCGGGCAGCAATCTGGCTCATACGCAGGCACATTGTCTGCATTGCAGTTACATTTGCCAACATCTGCACCAAACTGTTCTGCACCAGTTGAAAACTACCAATCGGGCGACCAAACTGAATCCGCTGCTGCGCATACGCTAATGCCCGTTCGTAAGCACCCATTGCCACGCCAGTCATTGCCCAGGCAACAGCAGCACGAGTGATCGCTAACTGACGTGCAACACCACGAAACCCACCGACGTTAGGTAAGCGATTGGCTTCAGGTACTCGACATCCATTCAGGCGGATGTTAGCGTTCTGCACGGTACGTAAGGCAATTTTACCCTCTAACCGCTCGACTTCGTAGCCAGCCATACCACGCTCGACAATGAAACCCTGTACCTGGTTGCTGGCAACATCACGCGCCCAAATAATATTTACATCAGCAATCGGTGCATTACCACTCCATTTCTTGGCGCCATCAAGCACCCAAAAGCCACGCTCGAAACGAGCAGTCGTTGTTAAACCGGCAGCAGTGGCCGAACCAACGTCAGGTTCGGTCAATGCCCACGATCCAATCAGCTCAAAACGTTGCAGTGGCGGTAACCAGCGCTGTTTCTGTTCGGGTGAGCCGAAGAGATCGATGGAACCCATACAGAGACCCCAGTGTACACCAAAAAAGGTGTAGATAGAGGGATCGACTCTGGCCATTTCCATGCAAGCTACACCGGTTAGTACCGGGCCAAGCGCATCAATCGCATACGGTCGCGAGCCGAAGGTTTCATCAATAAGACGGGCAAAATCCGGTACAATTTCGTGAGGAAATTCCCCCCGTTCCCAATAGCCGTTTGCTAACGGACGGATACGCTCTTCCATGAACATGCGAATCTTTTGCTGAACTGCCCGCTCTTCAGGTGAAAGTTCAGCCAGAATCTCGTAGAAATCACTGTTAATCGGTGGTACGCGCTTGGGTCGCCGTTTGGTTGTGATACTCTTCCACAACAGGCCAATCTCTTGTGGCGTGACACTACGTAAGGCACGGATGGTATCAAACAAGGGAACATGTACCTGATGGAACAGGCGCGTGAGGTTTGCGGGAAGAGTTACGAGCGCCATAATTGCCTCCTATTCGTCGTTGAAGTGATAAGCAACCTCATTGTTTTTGGAAGTACATCTAATGAGTAAAGAGAATGACGCGGTGCGTTATCTTGAGTGTAACACGTCAACACTATCTATGTCAATGACAATTCTGACATCATCGTCTTCACCCTATCTGGCGGTGGTAGGATGAGGAGAGAAGGAAAAGAGAGGGAAGTGGAGCGGCGGGTTCCTAACCGATTCGCTGCGTGTGCGGAGGTACACCGCTTACGTCCGTCATCGCAGCAATAGGGCGGCGAGGGGTACCAGCTACACAACGCACAACAGGGGAACCGGTAATCCTAGGCAACCAGCCAGGGAGATTTGATCTCTATGACAGACACAAACGTGCCAGCACCCACACAAATCGCTCAGCAGCCCAAAAACCAAGAGTACGACAACATAGAATAATGTCATCATCGGTTGTTTCGGCAAACAGATACACCCGTGGCGCTAATCCGAAGCAAATGCCGGTTAGACTACTGATACAGTCTTGGAGTGCTGACAACTGGGCCGGTTGCATTGCCCAACCAATCTCGACCACGTCACGAGTAGCAAAACAGGTTGCCGCAGCAGCCATAATCTGACCGTTCTCTGCCCGAATCCCAAATGCTGGCCCATACGCTAGATGCCATGCCTGCCAGGCAGCCGTTATCGCTCGTAATGGAGTAAGATCATGAGCAACATCGCCTGGCAATCGTTGTGCTACGACCTTATCAACCGGACGGAACGTTTCTGGTTCGGCAACCATCTGACACAGCAATTGAGCATTCTCAACCTTTACCATTCTGTTCAAAGACGGCAGACTAGCCGCTGGTACGATCATCCCAAACGTATGTCGCTGCAACTCCAGTTCACCCGTGATCAGCGCGTGCAGGAGAGGAGGAAGTGCAGCGGGGAAGTCAACCGTAAATGCTAGGCGAATGAGAGGCAGATCACGCCGGATCGAGACCACGCCAACCACGGTATCATTGCTGAATGCGGCCAATGTGAACGAGTGTGTTCGCAGATGGGTTATTTGCGCCAGAGTGATGGCGTTACGATACGGCGAACGACGCAAAAACGACAGTACTTCAGGATAGTTTTCGGTGTCAAGCTGAGCGACTGATAACGGCATACTGTTTCACAAATACAATAAGGGGGCCGGTTAGAGGTTTCTCTCCAGTATTTATTTGGACTTCAGTTATTATCTCTTATCATACCAAATCTTCATCGCCAATGGAAATCACCGGTACGTATCTGGATCTCGTCCCAGATGACGTGCTCTGAGATGGGCGTAGGTCCCCACTCATGCTCTCGCTTTCCCACGCTATCCTCTTGCCGCTTAGCGAGCCGGAGGTTCGCGTTCCCAGGTGGCTTTGGGAGTCATCGGCAGCAGATAAGATGACATGCTTAAGGTCGCTCTGTTGTTGGATAATCGGCTACAAGCCCTATTCCGTGTGCAGAATGGTTGACGGTCTGCACCACAATCGTCTACAATAACGCCAGGAATAACGTTTCTACATTAAGGTATCGGCTGTTATGCAGGCCACAATCTTATGCAAAAACTAACTGCTGCTCAAATTCGCGAAACATTTATCTCGTTCTTTGTTCGTCATGGTCATACCCATGTTCCCAGCTCGTCGCTGGTCGTCGCCGACGATCCGACCTTGCTATTTACCAATTCAGGGATGGTGCAATTTAAAGATGTCTTTCTTGGTCGTGAACAGCGGCCCTACCGTCGTGCTGTTACCGCCCAAAAATGCTTGCGGGTAAGCGGGAAGCACAACGATCTTGAAGAGGTAGGACCATCACCACGGCACCATACCTTCTTTGAGATGCTAGGAAACTTTTCGTTCGGCGACTATTTCAAAGCTGAGGCGATTGCTTTCGCGTGGAAATTATTAACTGAAGAGTTTAAACTACCGGTTGAACGCCTCTGGTTTACCGTCTTCGCCGGTGATGATGAAGTACCACCCGACGATGAAGCGGCTGCACTGTGGATTGCGCAAGGTGCCGACCCGTCGCGTGTCTTGCGTTTTGGTCGCAAAGACAACTTCTGGGTGATGGGAGATACTGGCCCCTGTGGACCTTGCTCGGAAATTACTATGTACATTGGCGATGATCTGAGCCAGATGCGGGCCGAGGGTGTTAACTCCGACGATCCCAATTACGTCGAAATCTGGAATAACGTGTTTATGCAGTATGACCGCGCCACAATGCAACCGCTCCCCCGCCCATCGGTTGATACCGGCATGGGGCTAGAGCGGATGGCGATGGTGATGCAGGGTGTCCATAGCACGTATGAAACTGATCTGTTTGTAGCAATTATCAATCAGATTATCAAGACCCGTGGCAGCGATGAGCAGCACTATCAGGCTCACCGTAGCGCATATCGTGCGATTGCCGATCACGCACGAGCAATTGCCTTTCTGATCGCCGATGGCGTCTTGCCAGGCAATTTGGGTCGGGCGTATGTCTTACGGCGTATTCTCCGTCGAGCTGCGTATCAGGGACGAACTATCGGCTTCGAGCGTCCTTTCCTGGCCGACATCATTACAACTGTCATTGAGCAGATGGGCGATGCCTACCCTGAACTAGTCAAGCGACGTGAATTTATTCTGAGTGCGGCAGACCAGGAAGAGCGCCAATTTTTACGCACCTTGAGCGGAGGTCTTGCGCGCTTGCACGGTGTCATCGAGCAGGTGCAGTCGCGCGGCGAGAAGGTTATTCCAGGTAACGATGCCTTTGTGCTGAAAGATACGTATGGGTTCCCCCTCGATCTAACTCAGAAGATCGCCGCCGAACACGGCTTGACTGTTGATGAAGCGGGCTATGAAGCGGCAATGGCAGAGCAACGGGCACGCTCACGAGCGGCGGCAACCAGTAAACGCAGTGGCGAGGCCGAGCTGTGGGCTGAACTTGATCTTCCCGCCACCCATTTCACTGGCTATGAGCGGCTGAGCGATCGGGCAACGGTAATTGGGATGCTGGTCGATGGTGAGGTATTGCCCGCCGTTCGTGCTGGCCGCCAAGTACAGATCGTGCTTGATACCACGCCCTTTTACGCCGAGAGTGGCGGTCAGGTGGGTGATACTGGCCTGCTTGTTGGGCCGGAAGGCTCAGTGCAGATTGAAGATACGCGCCGTCCGTTGCCAGGTCTTATTGTTCATTATGGGCGTGTTGTAAGTGGACAGATTCGTGTTGGCGATCAGGTACAAGCGACGGTCGATATGGTGCGGCGAGCCGATATTCAACGTAATCATACCGCCACGCACATGCTTCAGCGCGCTTTGCGCGACATTCTTGGCGAACATGCTGCACAGGCAGGATCACTGGTTGCCCCTGACCGGCTGCGTTTTGACTTTACCCATACCAAAGCGGTTGATCCCGAAGAATTGCGCGAGGTTGAACGCCGGCTCAATATGTGGGTACGGGCAAATACGACTGTCCGCTGGGAAACCACCGGCTACCAGGAAGCAATAGCGCGTGGTGCAATTGCTTTGTTTGGAGAGAAATACGGTGATACCGTTCGCGTAGTAACCATCGAACGTGGTCAAGCATCTGCTGAGGGCGAGTACGCTTCACGCGATAGCCTGGAATTGTGTGGCGGTACGCACGTCACTCGCACCGGTGAGATCGGTTTTGTGCGGATCGTTAGCGAAGGAAGCATCGGGAGTGGTATCCGTCGTATTGAAGCACTTACCGGGCGTGGCGCTGAGCTGTGGGTCGAGCAACAGGCACAGGCACTGCGCGATCTGGCTGCTCGGATCAACGCGCAACCAGCGCAACTGGCTGAACGGATCGAGGCATTACTGGCCGAGCATCGCCAGCGCAAGCAAGAACTTGAAGCACTGCGAAGTAAACTGGCGCGTGAGCAACTCGACATGTTACTTGGTCGCGTACAACATGTTGCCGGTGTCCCATTGCTAGCTGCTGAAGTTGAAGCAGATTCGGTGGATCGGTTACGGGAAATGGGCGAATATCTACGCGACAAACTCGGTAGCGCAGTGATTGTGTTGGGTGCCTTGATTAACGGCAAACCGCAACTGCTCACTATTGTCACCACCGATCTGGTACGCCGTGGGTTGAATGCCGTGCAATTGGTCAAACCACTGGCTGCAATGGTAGGTGGCGGTGGTGGTGGCCGACCGGAAATGGCCCAAGCCGGTGGACGTAACCCTGATCAACTGACCGCAGCTATTGGCGCTGCGGCTGACATATTGGCCGGACAGGCTGGCTAACGATCGCGATGGTAAGGGATACGGAGGCAGTGAGCGATCACACTGTCTAGACACGCAACTATAACTCTTGTGAGTGCATAATCGGGAGAGGCTATGATCACCGATGAAACGGCGCTGGTTTTTGCGCTACCAGACGACACAGCCGAGTCGTTGATGAAGAGGGTACGCGCTACCCACGCTGCGAACGTGCAAATTCTGGCTCCTGAAGGCACGGTGGCTCTGCAACGAGTCGCCGATACCGATATGCTACGTGATCTGGCACAGGCGGCCGGTATCGGACTGACGATTATTAGTTCAGACCCGCAGATTCTCAAAGCCGCCCGTCAGAGCCGGCTAGCGACGATTGAAGTAACCGGTGCACACGTGCAACCGCCTCCGCCATCACCCGCTGAAGATTTGCCCGCTGAAGATTTAGAGTTTCTGGCTGCGCTCGATGAGTTGACAGCAGGGGGCAGCAGGAATATTGATCTCTTTGCATCATCCACTCCCCCCACGAAACCTGCTGGAGCAGAGACGCGACCTGTTGCAGCTCCAGAAACGCGCCCCGTGTCACTGACTTCTGAAGGACCAGCGGCAGCACCATCTGCGATGGGCGACGACGATCTCGAATTCTTCGATGCACTCGACGATCTGTCCGCAGCGTTTGAACAGGAGCGTACCGGTACGCCGCCACCACCGATTCCAGCGACCTCTCGGGCAAGAGAACCATTATCACGGATACGGCCAGAAGATATTCAGCTTTCTGATGAAGAGATCGCCCACGCTAGCCAGATCGGTCAACGCAGCAGTGCTGATCGGACCCAACGTACCACCGCTGCCACCCAGCGCGAACCGCGGCGCATGGCGACTCCTACACCATCATCGGGTCGTACTGCAACACCATCACCGTCGCGACGCACGATCGCACCACTTGAGTCGCGCCTCTTCAGAGTGCTGTTGGGGATCCTGATAGTGATAGTAGTGTTGGCCGGTATCTTGCTGGTTGTAACCCAAAGTGTGACCATTGTTGTCCGCTTACCGGTGCAAGCCGAAACGCCTATCGTCGGTTTGGCTATCCCACTGGTGCCGGTTACTGCGACAACTTCCGGCGCAGTGGCTGCTGAACCCATTGAAACGACAGTTGCCATCAGTATCAGAGGAGAAGTAACCGAAGGTGTCTTGACACCGATCAGCAGCGCTGCCGGTACCGTCACCCTCTTGAATCTGAATGCACAACCGATCACAATCCCAGCAGGCAGTGAATTCGTCGCTTTTGGCTCAAAAAATCAGCCGATTCCGTTCATCAGCACAACAGATGTTACTATTCCTGGCGCTACAACGACCCGTAGCGGCAATCAGATTATTACCACCCTTGGCGAGGCATCGGTGCCAATTGAAGCTCGCTCGCCGGGTAGTGCTTCCAATATTGCAGCCAATACGATTCGTGAATTGCGTATTCCTGGTGGCCCGACCATTGATCTCACCAGTGGCGTACTGACCATCAGGCACGATGCCATCGGCGGCGGCACCGACGAAGAAGTACGAGTGATCAAAGAGAGTGATGTTCGTCGTTACCTGGCCCAGGCACTTACCGACCTCGACCAGGAAGCACGTCGGCAACTTGATGGCCTGGCAATTGCACGCAATCTACAACTGGAACCAACCACCGTCTCGCCGAGCCGAGCTGAACTCGAACAACTGGCCGGATTTGAACTGATTGTTGATCCACCGGTTGGCACGTCGTTACCGCGTGATAATCCATTCTTCACCATTACTGTTCAATCACGTTATAGCGGTCTGGCAGTTCGCAGCGCTACAACATCGTTCCAACGCCAGTTGGCCGATGCGTTTAACGCACAACTGATTCAGAATGCACAATTGCGACCGGGAACCTGTCGGGCAGCTTTTATACAAGGATGGCGTTGGGACGGCACCACGCTCCGCGTTGATGGTGGTATTGGCCCGGACCCAGCCTGCGGCAACGAACTCGATCCGGCAACCAAAGCAGCAATCCAGAATGCGGTATTGGGTCGTACCCGTGCTGAAGCTGAAGCAGCACTGCGAGAGCTGGTAGCAAGCGGGCGATTAGCTGGATTTGAATTGCCAGATGGAGTTGAGCGATTCCCCGGCTGGAGCTGGCAATTACGGATACGCCATGAATGAACAAACAATTCTCGCCCTTGATGTCGGTGAACGGCGGATTGGTGTTGCGATTAGCAGCGTAGAAGCCCGCATTGCCGCACCACTAACGACCATTGCGGCCCAGCCACCTGAACGAGCAATCGCACAAATTGCCCGGCTGGTTCTCGAACGCAATGTCTGTCGGGTTGTCGTGGGGCTACCTTTGACGATGCGTGGCGAACATGGCCCACAGGCGGAAGTCGTTCGACGGTTCGCTGACACCCTGCGCGCCAGCTTACCCTGTCCGGTTGAGATGTTTGACGAGCGTCTGACCAGTGTCGCCGCCGAGCAGATGCTGCGCAATCTGGGTCTGAAACCGACGAAGATCAAAGCACAGATTGATCAGGTGGCCGCATCGATCATCCTGCAAGATTATCTCGACGCTCAACGTACCAATGCCGACCAGACTTATGAAACTCCGCATTCGTCAGATTAGTGCAGCCGAAACGCGCCCTCTCCGCCAGCGCATCCTGCGCCCCCATCAAACCATCGCCGAACTGGTTTATCCCGGCGATGATCATCCACAGGCGCTGCACCTCGGTGCCTTCGTCGCCGAACAACTAACCGGTATTGCCTCGTTCACTCCCGAACCCTGCCCTGGTGTATCAGCCCGTGCAGCGTGGCGGTTACGCGGGATGGGTGTCTTGCCGGATGCTCAACGACAGGGATACGGGACGGCATTATTAGATGCCGGAATACACTATGTAAAACAATATGGCGGTGACCTGGTCTGGTGTCACGGGCGCACGAGTGCGCTTCCTTTCTATCTAAGCTACGGTTTTGTGACGCATGGCGACGAATTTGTCGTTCCCCATACCGGGCCACACTACGTGTTGGTGTATTGGATCAGATAAATTACAAAATATAGCCGCGCTTGCGAGCTACTTCTTCCTTATGTTTGCGGAACAGAACATCGCGCTCGATCCCTTTTAGCTCGCGATTGTAAGTAGACAGGATACGTTCAACTTCCGCATCGATCTCCTCTTCAATCTTGAGATCGGCTACAATCGCGTCGTAGATCGCTTTAACCCGCAATGCCCGTCCATCGCTTGGACGTTGACCGGGCTGATCACGATAGACCAGTAATCCACGTTCGGCCAGTTCATCGTGGAGTCGTTCGGCAATTCGACGGACTTTATCTTCGCTCAGACGCATAGCGTTCCTCTCAGCGATTCACAGATCCCGACTTATGTGCTTCAGATTGCAAGTGTAGCACATTCTCAACCGGATGGATTCGGCACCTGGCGACACCTGTTGTCGTGGTGTGCAAGGAACCATTCAACAAAAAGGCGAGCTAGAGGAACGGCAGAAAGGGATTGTTCAGCCGCATTCAGAACATTACGGTCGTTCAAACGGCTGCCCAAGTGCGGCAGGGGCAGTTGCCCGCAACCGATAAACGACGACCAGCAACGGACGTTGCAAGACAGAGGGCAGCGTTGCGATCCAGCGGGCTACGGTTGGCGACGAAGCCAGATTCACCAGCGCTAACACCAGAATCATGAGGACGAATGGCGCTACCTGGATTATCTGCGAAGGAATCCCAGGTAAAGTACTCTGCGAGCGAGTAGCAACAATCTCAAGTGCTGCGAAGAGATAACAACCAAGCGCAACCCGCAATGGCCGCCAGCCTCCAAAGATAACGATTGCCAACACAATCCAACCTGAACCAAACGTATGACGATAGCTCCATCCCTGCTTGAGATCGAGTGAAAAGGCAGCACCGGCAATTCCAACCAATGCCCCGCCAAGGATCAGCATTGCGTAGCGCCAGCGCGTAACATCAATACCCCGCGCATACACTGCTGCCGGTCGTTCGCCCAATGCCCGCACGATCAATCCTAATCGTGTGCCGTAGAGCAGGTATGCAGTTGCAGGAACGAGGAGAAAACTGGCGTAGATCACTGGATCGTGACGAAATAAGATCTGGCCGAAGACAGGAAGATCAGCCAGGCCAGGAATAGGCATGAAGGGTACTGCCGGCCCAGGTAGACGAACAAACGGTGCACCGAGAAACGAAGAGAGATCGGTACAGAGTAATGCCAGGACAAAGCCAACCGCCGTTTGTGATTGGCCGAGCGTCAGACTGAACACCCCCAGAATAGCAGCCACCAACGCGCCAACCAGAGCTGCCGCAGCAAAGCCGAGGATCAGGTTTTGAGTGTTGAGCGCGACAGCGAAGCCCGTCATTGCGGCCAGCAGCATGGTGCCGTCGAGGGAGAGATTGATCACGCCAGCCCGCTCACTGAGTGTCTCACCCATCGCTGCAATCACCAGTGGTGCTGCTACCGCTAAAATCGCAGCAATATCAATCCATAGTTGATCCATAGATGGGACATTACTCCTGGATTACAACGGCACCGAACACTCGACAGATCACTGTCGTGCACGAGTTGCCAACGCGAACAGCACCAGCGCGCCCTGCAATACACCAGCAATCGCGCTATCAATACCCAGCGTTAAGGGTAGCTGAATACTGCCTACGGTAAAAGCGGCAAACGCAACCACAATCGGCAACAGCCAGCGTGGATCAGCACGTGACAGGAGTGCTACCAACAAACCCAGTAACCCGATCCCGCTTGAAATATTAGGAATTAAGGCATGATGGACAGCGACCACCTGCAACATACCGGCAATTCCGGCCAATGCTCCACAGGCAGCCAGGGTCTCGGCCATACGTCGTGCAGTAGCTATACCCAGCCGTTCGGAAGCTGCCGGATTCAGCCCCACTGCCCGCACCTCTAGCCCCCAGCGGGTCTGAGTTAATGCCCACCAAACGATAGCCAGTGCCAGCACAGCGATCACCGGTGCGGCCGGCGCCAGCCGTAGACGGTCAATGGTTGGCAACCAGAGTTCGCGGGGAAGCAGATCGGTTCCTGATAACGAAGCCGAGGTCTGACGTCGCCAGGGGCCGAGCACCATATAGAGAGCTAATCCGCCGGCAAGAAAATTCATGCCCAGGCCGGCAAAAATTTCGCTCACGCCGGCGTAGCGCCGCAAGACACCGATCAAGAGTGCCCAGAGCGCTCCACCGACGGCTCCACTCAACGCAGCCATCAGCCAGAGGAGAAGCGGCGGCCAATCGGGCCACAGACGGAGCGGCACCATTGCAGCAATCGCCCCGATAATCATCTGTCCCTCAACCCCAAGATTATAAAGCCCACCGGTAAAGGTAATACTGAGGCCAACTGCACAGAGGAGCAAAGGTGCTGCCAGCATGATCATATCGCTCAGACGAACCGGTGTACTAAACGCGCCAAAGATGATCAATCGGTATGCTTCAAGCGGCGAGACACCGGTACTCAGCAAAGCCAGTGTCGTTAGCACAAAGGCTGCAACCAGTGCCAGCAGTGGTTGAATCAGTACCGCAACCCGCTTCATACCGCCTCCACCAGGGCCTCGAAGCCAACTCCGCCGATCAGCTCGGCTAACCGTCCCGCAGACAATAACGCTCGCGGAATCGACGGGCCAATGCGACCGGCAAAACAAACAATGACTTCGTCACTGTACTCCATAATCTCATCAAGATCGGGGGAAGCGAATACAATACAACATCCAGCATCACGCCGGGCCTGCAAACGGCTCCAGATAGCACGCGCAGACGCAACATCCAATCCACGAGTTGGTTGCTCGGCCAGAATACCGCGTGCGGTCGGCGGCACCAGGGCCAGCATTGCACGCTGCTGATTACCACCCGATAACGCCGCAATCGGTGTCAGCGGAGTCGCCTTTATCTGATACTCGGCAATGGCCTGGCGGGCCAACTCTTCAGCAGTGCGACGATCAACTATCACTCCTGTTCGTTGCAGCAATGCAAAGTGTTCGGCAAGTGATAAAGCACCGATCAGACCATCACGCAACCGGTCGGCCGGCAAATACTCAATACCGGCTTCGCGAAAAGCAATCGCACCTGCGCCACTGAGATCACGACCATTCACCAATATCTGTCCACGATCAGGCGTTAATTGACCGGCCAGTAAACGTAATAAGACTTGCTGACCACTTCCATCTAGCCCGGCCAGCCCGATAATGCGTCCAGCAGCAAAGCGATGGTTGAGATCGAGCAGATGGAGCGTGCCACTGCGCACCGTCACCTGACGCAGTTCCCATACCGGTGGACTATCAATCGATGGTAGCGGACGATAAACAGGGGGGGTTGTGCCGGCATCGCCAAACATCAATGTCAACAAATACTCTTGCGGTTGAGGCATCACCAACTGACCTGGTGGTACCACCTCACCATTTCGCAAGACAGTCACCGTATGACAGAGTTCAGCAACTTCTTCCAGTTTATGTGACACAAACAAGACAGTGCGACCTTCAGCAGCAATCTGACGCAATGCGGTAAACAGTGCGCGCGTTTGCGCTGCCGTAATGCCGGTAGTTGGCTCATCGAGAATGAGCACCTGCGCACCGCACAACAGCAACCGCATAATCTCGACCTGCTGCCGCTGACCTATTGTCAACTGATCGAGTCGGGCTGCCGGATCGACTGCAAAACCCAGACGTTCAGCTAATTCCTCTAATGCTCTTTGGGCAGCTCGCCATGAACGAAAGACCCCTGGCGGCGCAGCGCAGAGCAGATTCTCTAGCACGGTAAAGGCAGGAATATCGAGCGGCTCCTGATGCACCATACCTACCCCGGCAGCCAATGCATCACCCGGCCCACGCAACTGACAGGGTTTACCGTCAAACAGAATCCGTCCTTCGTCTGGACGAAGATAGCCGGACAACACCTTCATGAGTGTGCTCTTACCGGCACCATTTTCACCCAGCACACCATGAATCTGCCCGGCAGCAAACTCTATCGTGAGGCGATTATTCGCCCACACGGTACCGAATCGCTTTGTTAGTTGTTCAACCGCAATCCGCATGGGTTTTGTGAGTTTACGTCGTGAACGGCCGGGTATACGCTCGACCGGTTCACAACACCAAACGCTGAACCTGTCTGAAGACGATTCCCTACTTCCTTATCGCAATGCAGTGGGGTTCACCCTTGTGGTTCTGGCACCGATCAGTATGTGCGCTATCGCTTCTATTCGCTTTTAAACGGCTTCTCACAACGTAGTAGATGAGAACTTCGGAAAAGTTGAGACGGGCACCGCAGACCCGTCTCAACCTCTATTATATGCTAAGGAGCGCTCTGCCCCTCGATACCGGCCAACAACTGAGAGGTATACCAGATAGTCTTGTCATCGGCAACTTGACCCTCTGGCACGAAAACACTTCCATCTTGATAGTAGAGCGGCCCGGTAAAGAGATTTAGACTCCCGTCGGCCAGTTTAGCAATAAACTCATCGAGCTTCGCTGCGTTTTCCGCACTGAGGGCCGGACCCTTAACAAAACCGATCATACTCGTATCAGGATCATTCAAATTACTCCAGTTCGGCCCTGTCCATTCCCAGGCTGGCTCCCATTTACCGGCACGGGCCAGTTCCACCAAACGTTTGTAATCAGGTCCCCAGTTGAAGTAGGGCACACCGAGACAAACCGCTTCACCCTGCGCACAGGCCCCTTTGAAGTCATAGGGTATAGCAAAGACCCGCTTCCCAGCTTGAGCTGCTTTATTTGCCTCAACCAGCGCCTCAGTCGTATCAATACCAGAGAGAATAACATCGTAACCTTCGTTAATGAAATCGTTTGCAACCTTGGTTGGATCGAGGGTAACGCCTGGAATGTTGAACCAGAAGCCGATCCAGGTCACCTTGAATGCCAGCTCTTCAGCCGGACGACCACGATAGGTTTCCCAGCAATACCGTGCGCCAAGATAAGACGAATTCACCAATCGGCGTGTCTCCGGATCGATCAGTGGACCAAGGTAGGCCAGACGGCCGGCTTCAGTGGTCAAGGCCGCCGCACAACCCGCGATCATCTTACCGTACTCCATGCGCCCCATGAGATTTCGTACATTCGGCGGCGCCTCGCCAGTTAACACCTTATCGCCAGACGCATGGATAAAGGCCACCTCGGGGTGTGCCGCAGCAGCAACATTTGTTCCATCGGCAAACTCTGCCGAATTGGTGATAATCAGGCGAGCACCCTGGCCGATCAACTCTTCGATGGCCTGCTCGACTTTTACATTAGGACGATCTGCCGGATTCACCTTATCGATGTAAATGAATTTGACCCCTGGTACCTTCTCAACCACGTACTGGGCTGCCTCGTAGTGAGCCTGATTCCAGCCACCATCATTAATCGGCCCAACCAATACCATACCGAAGATAAACTCTTCACCGGCAGATGGTGTCGTTGGTTCGGTTGAGACGGCGGTTGGTACAGGGGTTGAGCCGGTGGTTGGCTGTGAGCCACACGCTGCCAACACAAGACTTAACAGCGTAAGAACCAGCAATGACCAGCGAGCAAGACGGACATTCATCGGTCGACTCCTTTTTGAGCATCTGCAAACCCCTAACACGAACAATGAAGCGGCGCAACAAATGAACAAGTCACTGCTGCGCCGGGATGGTTTTGCGCAGATTAACACCTCTGACGGGGAGGATTCCCTGATGGCATCATCGCCAATCAGGGCGCTATCGTGGAGCGCCCGATTACAGAGCGAGTATATCCGAGAGCAGCTTGACTGTCAATGTGCACCTTCGCTAGGTGCTGCACAAGTTTTTTGGCAGTATGATACCCGCTGCGTCCTGACAGCACTGGTATGAGGATACGCACCGACTCTCGTTACAACGTCGTCTACTTTCACCCGCCTGCAAGAAGGTGTACGCTGATGCGCCAAACGATGGCTTAGCCACGCACCGCACAACGCGGGCCGCTGGCCCGCGCTCGCGAAAATACTAATAGCGCCTTCTTTGCAACGTTCACCAATTGATTGCAACCACAACAATATGCTACAATACCGGCTAGTTCTCGTTACAAGAACATCTGGCGGTAAACCGTAGATGTGGGTTGAATCGCATATGAATACAACTTCCAGCGCACATGCGCAAACCAAAACATTTGATCTGCAACGGGCAAGTGGGATTTTGCTGCATCCTTCATCATTACCCAGCCCTTGGGGAATCGGCGACCTGGGACCAATGGCGTATCGGTTTGTTGATTTTCTGGTCGCAGCAGGACAATCACTCTGGCAAGTACTCCCGCTCGGTCCAACCGGCTACGGCGATTCGCCGTACCAGTGTTTTTCAGCGTTCGCCGGTAATCCATTACTGATCAGCATCGACGATATTATTGAACAGGGCTTGCTCACCGTTGAGGAAGCGCGGTCTGCACTTGGCAACCTTCCCACCGATCACGTTGACTACGGCGCTCTTATTCCTGCGAAATACGCTCTCCTCTGGCGCAGCTTTGAACGGTTTCAGAGCGGGTGCAATTCTCGTCTCCAGAAAGATTACTATCAGTTCTGCGAAGATAACAGCGAATGGCTCACCGACTATGCCATGTTTATGGCGATCAAAGAGTCTCAGGGTGGGGGAAGCTGGCACAACTGGCGACCTGATCTCCGTGATCGCCGACCGACCGCCCTCGAACTCGCCTGCCAGGAACTGGCCGCAACGATTGACTACCATCGGTATCTTCAGTTTCTCTTCTTTCGCCAATGGCAGGCGCTGAAAGCATACGCCAATCATCACGGTGTTTTGATCATCGGCGATGCCCCCATCTTCGTTGCCGATGATAGTGCTGATGTTTGGGCTAATCGCGATCTCTTTTTCGTCGATGAGCAAGGTATGCCCACTGTTGTTGCCGGTGTACCACCGGATTATTTCAGCGCTACCGGCCAGCGTTGGGGAAACCCACTGTATCGATGGGATCGCATGGCAGCTACCGGGTATCGATGGTGGGTAGCGCGTATGCGTCAATCATTGACGCTTTACGATGTCTTACGTCTCGACCATTTTCGTGGCTTTGCAGCTTACTGGGAAGTGCCGGCAAGTTCACCCACTGCCGTTGAAGGACGTTGGGTACCAGGGCCAGGCGCCGACCTGTTTCGCGTCTTGCAAGCTGAATTAGGTGCACTGCCCATTATCGCCGAAGACCTTGGCTTGATTACACCCGATGTTGAAGCGCTACGCCTGACATTCAACCTGCCCGGTATGAAGGTGCTTCAGTTTGCCTTTGGTGATGACCCGACCAATCCTTACCTACCACACAATTACACACCGAATTATGTCGTCTATACCGGCACACACGACAACGATACAACTGTTGGCTGGTTCACTACGCTTGATCCAGACACACGGGCTGCCGTACTCAGGTACCTCGGTCGTGACGAACAGACGGTTGATATTGCGTGGGATTTAATGCGGTTGGGCCTCATGTCAGTTGCGCAGTATGCCATTACCCCACTCCAGGATGTCTTGCGACTGGGTACCGAAGCACGCATGAACACCCCTGGGCGATTAGGTGGCAACTGGGCCTGGCGATGTCCGGCTGAGGTACTCAGTACAGAATTAGCCGACACATTACGTCAACTAACGTTTATCTATGGCCGCCTTCAACCGGGGAACACGCGACCATCTTCAACCCGATAACGCTGAGCTTTTGTCAGGAAATCGGCGTTAAAATCACTGAGATCGGTCGTTGTCAGCAAAGTTTGTTGATCAGGACGATACACCAGTTCGAGAAGATGAGCGCGGTGCTGAGCATCCAGTTCGCTCAATACATCATCGAGCAACAGCACGGGTGCATCACCACCGCGCTGTCGCATCAGGCCGGCCTCAGCAAGCTTCAGAGCCAGTGCAATTGAACGTTGCTGACCACGTGAACCGTAGCGACCAAGATTAATTCCGGCAACCGTAAAGATCAGGTCATCACGGTGCGGGCCACAGAGCGTTTGCCCGCGGGCTAATTCATCGCTACGCAGAGCGGCGAAGGCAAGATGGAGACGCTCGGCCAGACTACCGGCATCGCGTGCCGAACCGAGATCACAACTAGCCGCATACTCGATGTGCAACGGATTCTCTCCACCACTGATCGCACGATAGAGAGGACCAGCCACATCGTTCAGTTCCACGATTGCACGCAACCGTTCGGCCAGTAGATAACCACCAGCAGCGGCCAGCTCTTGATCCCAATACGCCAGCTCAGTATCAACATTACGCGGCACGCGCCGTTGTTCACGCCATGCGCGCAACAAACTATTGCGTTGCAACAGGAGCTTCTGATAGTGTGCCAGAGTACGAACATAATGCGCATCAAGCTGTGAGAGGGTTATATCGAGGTAGCGACGTCGTTCGGTTGGCGCACCATCAACCAGTGTCAGATCGGCAGGAGTAAAGAGCACAACACGCAGTTGGCCGATCAGATCGATTGCTCGTGCCGGTCGCTTATCGATCCGCACCAACTTCTGAGCTCCGTTCAGCGGCTGGCCATCATCATCGGCTCGTCGTTGCACCAACACTTCAAGCCGCACCGCTCCGATGCGACGTTCTACCTCGGCAGCAATGCGGGCAAAAGGAGGCGCTCCTGCTTCACCAACCGCATCCCAACGCACCAATTCGCGATCATTACTAAGGCGAGGTGAGCGTGTTGTTGCCAGATAAAAGATAGCTTCCAGCAGACTTGTCTTGCCGGCAGCATTCGGTCCGTAGAAAAGGATCGTACCCGGCGCCAGTGTGATCTCAAGTCGCCGATAATTACGAAAATCGCGCAGAAAAAGGTGATGAACAAACATACGCTGGCCGTTGCGGCAGGCTACGCACGCGCAACAAGACGCACCTTGCGCAGAGCCTGCAAATCAGCGCAGCCACTACAGAACATTGCGACCCGCAGCTCGCGGATAAATGCACCTAACCCTTCAATAACTGCCTCAGCACCACGCTCATGAATGGCATCGAAAAGCGCAGGTCGGGCAGTACCGGCGAGATCGGCTCCCAATGCAATCGCCTTCGCCACATCAACACCACTCCGCACGCCACCCGATGCGATCAAGGTGACATCCGGTAGAGCTGCACGTACCTCACGTATACACTCGGTCGTCGGCAATCCCCAATCGGCGAAGGCACCGGCCACACGCCGACCGGTATCATTGGGCTGCCGAAAACGCTCGACTTCACTCCAACTGGTGCCACCTGCACCGGCAACATCGATAATCCGCACTCCCACTTCGTAGAGCCGCACGGCATCGGTAGCACCAATCCCATTGCCGACCTCTTTAACAATCACCGGCACTTCCAGATAGCGACAGACCTGTTCAATCTTTGCCAGCAATCCTTTAAAATTAACGTCGCCTTCAGGTTGTACAGCCTCTTGCAACGGATTGAGGTGTAAGATCAACGCATCAGCTTCAATCATCTCTACCGCACGGCGACAATGATCGACGGTAAACCCGTAGTTAAGCTGAACCGCACCAACATTAGCTAACAACGGAATCCGCGGCGCGACCCGTCGCACCTGATAGGTACTGGCTAGGCGGGGATCCATCACTGCTGCCCGCTGCGATCCAACCCCCATTGGTAAACCGAGGTGTTCCGCAGCCTCAGCCAGGGCTAGATTAATCCGCTCGGCACTCGATGTACCACCCGTCATCGAACTGATCAAGATTGGTGCCGAAATTGGCTTCCCAAGAAAGGTCGTGCGGGTATCGATCTCATTCAGATCAAGTTCAGGCAATGCCCGGTG
Organism: Chloroflexus sp. MS-G; assembly: GCF_000735195.1. Lineage (GTDB taxonomy): Bacteria > Chloroflexota > Chloroflexia > Chloroflexales > Chloroflexaceae > Chloroflexus. Next base: position 22,185 of record NZ_JPIM01000030.1, on the reverse strand, counting down.
GGGTAAACGGTAAGCAGCAAAACCAGTGGCAACTCCCTTCGCCGCAACATCTTCGTTTAACACGATCCGAATATGATCAACTTTTCGTGACTCGGTTTTGTCGTCACCGGGCATAGAAAACTCCTGTTACAGACAAGGGAAAGCAAACCCTTGATTCACCTCTATAGAGCGATCATACCAACAAAAAGGGGGTGCGTCAAACGGAGAATACCCAGTTTGGAAAGAAGGTCCTATCAAATCTGTAGTAGTCTCATATACAGATGGTACCGAATCCTATCCTGCTAACAGGTATGGTGCCATCGATGTAGTCGTCTTGCCACCTTCGATCTACCTCTTGCCTCAACGGTTGTACGATCATCTCTAGTTCAGCACCATTCCCAACCCGGCGCAATCGACACTGTTTGCATCTTCCCGCCTCGACATCGGCAGCGGCACGGTACCGTACATTCAGCGTCATTCCCATCAGCGGAATAGTCTCCAACTGGAAATGACTATCTGCGGAAAACGCTCCGATGTCGCACATGGGCTAACGGGTCATTCGTGACCATCAGTATTCGCGACTTGCAAATTTGGATTTTCCAGATTATTATATTCAATAACGATATTGGAAACAATTTTTTCATAGCAAAAGGTGTCAACGATGCCACTCAAAAACTTCGCAGTAATCAACCACCCGGTACGTATGCGCATTTTTCAGGCCCTCAACGGTGTTGAACTTTCGATCAATCAACTGGCCAAAGTCTTACCGGATGTTCCTAAACCTTCGCTGTACCGACACATTCACAAGCTGCTCGATGCCGGCGTTATCCACGTTGCCCGGATGAGGCTTGTCAATGGTATCGAGGAGCGATTTTTTACTGCGAACGAGGGGTTGATCGACCCGGCAGACGTGTACCAACCAGGCGGTCTTGAGCAGTTTGCCGACCACGTTCGCCTGTACGGTACCTCTGTTGCCCAGGAATTGGCCGATTATGTATTGAAACGCGGTGATCCGGACCTGAACAATATTGCAGCCCGCGATCATGTCTTCTATGCTACTGAGGAAGAGTTCAAGCACGTGCGTGAGACTATCTACGAACTGCTACGGACGATGGAAGCTCTACCACCTGCTGAAGGGCGGAGCAAGCGTCGGATGTTTATTATGGGGCATCCGCTGCAAGCCGCTGAGATGGTTGAGTCGGCAGAGACAAATGCTGATTGAGTCTCCCTAAGTGCCAGAGGAGGTGAAGATACAGCTTCTCAATCCACACTGGACGTATGCTTGTGTAGTTTACGATAGGGTAGTCGTTTCTCTGAATCGGGGATGGTCGGGAGTATCGTTGTACAACTACTTGTTTTAGCACCAAGCGCCGGAAAAGCTTTACCGGCACTTTCGCCTGGTCTTACAAATACTCGCGCTGATTCACGCGGCGGCGCCACTCTTCTTTAATCTCAATCGCCGTACCCTGCGAAACAAGAAAGTCGAGCAGCAACCGGCCAAAGGTGTTTGCCTGTTCGAGGAAGGGAAAATGGCTGGCCTTCGGCAGTACTAGCAACTGAATCGGTCGTTCGGCCAGCTCGTTGAGGAATGAAGCGTGAGCCGGATTGACAATCGGGTCTTTACCACCGTAGACGGCCAGGAGTGGTGTTTGCAATGAGATAATGAGTGGGCGTAAATCTGTCTCTAACAACGATTCGTGAACTTGCGAGAGTACTTGCTCACTCAGATTTGAGGTATCTTCTTCAATTTCTTGCTGAATCTCCGGATCGGCCACCTGGAGCGTGCGCACCATACGCGCCCAACCATTCTGACTGGTATTCATGCCCAGCAATCGCGACAGGGTGCCTGGCTTGATATGCTGGGCCAGAACTTGACCATGAAGCGGGGTAGCAACGGTCAACAGACGGTTAAACCGGTCGGGATACTGATGCGCGGCCATGATCGCAACCATACCCCCCATCCCATGACCAACGAGCGTGGCACGGGCAATGCCAAGGCGGTTCATGAACTGAATCAGCATCTCGACATACGTCGGCACAGTAAACTGATTACCGCGACGGTCACTTTCGCCGAATCCCCAGAAATCAAAGGCGTAGGCGCGATGCCGTTCAGCGGCCAGATCCATGATCGGTACCCAATACCGCCACGAGCCGATCCAGCTATGCAGGAAAATGATCGGCTGACCGCGCCCAAAAACTTCGTAGTGTGCCAGACGGTTATCGAGGTGGATAACACTCATACTTCCACCCCCTCATCAGAGGTACCGTTTACCGTTTGCTGCAACGGAATTGCAAAAGCAAAGGTACTACCCTTTCCTAACTCACTCGTTACCCAGATTTCACCGCCGTGCATTTCAACCAGTTGTTTGGCGATGCTCAAGCCCAACCCGGTACCACCGGCAATATCGCGTAACGGGTTATCGGCACGGTAGAACGGGCGGAACAACTTCTTCAACTGTTCCGGTGACATTCCTACGCCGGTGTCTTCTACCTCGATTTGCATCATATTCGCCCGGTTGAGGAAGGCGCGCACCGTGATCGACCCGCCTTCGTAGGTATACTTCACTGCATTCGAGAAGAGGTTGAAGATGATTTGACTCACCCGCTTTTGATCTGCCGTAACTGGCGGCAACGATGGTGAAGTCTCAATCCGCACATTCATGCCCTTACGCTCGTATTCGAGGCGCAGCGACTGTACAACCTCTTCGATCACGGTAGGAATATCGACCTGAGTAAAAGTTAGTTTCTTCTTTGAGTCGGGTCGCGAGAATTCGAGGATGTCTTCAATCAGTGCCCGTAACCGATTGGTATTATTCTTGATAATCGTCAGGTAGCTGATCTGATCCGGTGTCAAATTCAGACTTGCCGTCAGCAACAAGACGTCAACATATCCCTTAATAGCGGTGAGCGGTGTCCGCAGCTCATGGCTAACGTCTGAAATAAACTGGCGTTTCTCTTTGTCGGCCTCGATTTCACGGGTAATATCGCGCAAAACGACCACTTCACCGTAATGTTGTCCATCAGGGCTGCGTACCGGCGCAATATTGACGGCAATGACCTGGCTTGGATCGGTAAGATCAATCGAGGTACTGAAAATTTTCTGCGTTTCGCGCATTCGACGCAGTCCCTGTACAATTCCGTTGTATATCGTTTGCGCCCGCCGACGACTAGCTTCATCGTGACCAATCTCGGCCAGGTGGCTAAGTGGTTGATGTAAGAGATCATCCGCTGCGATTTCCAGCACTTGCTCGGCAGCAGGATTGAACAGCGTAACGTGTTGTTGTGGATCGAGCACGATCACTCCTTCCGACATCGAGCGGAAGACCGCCGCACTCTTAGATGTCTCTTCGCGCTGCTCTTCAAGCAGAACCGCATTCCGTAGCGCCAGATCGTTGATATAGCTGTAGAGCTGAGCATTGTTCACAGCAGCAGCAACCACACTGGCAATCGTGCCGAGCAGGTTCATCTGCGAGTCGCTGAAGTACTGCCGCTCTGGGCTTGACAAGATCAAGACGCCGATAGCGGTATCGCTCGTCTGAAGCGGCACACCGGCCACCGAACAGACCTCTGCAGCCCGACCGGCTTCTTTTATCCAGCGCGGATCGCGCTCGACATCAGGAATATTGACCGGTTCCAGATGTTGGATAATCCAGCCAGCCAGGCCTTCAGTACCATCTGAAAAGCGGAGCGGGATATTTGCAATCTCTGCCTGGCCACGTCCTTTCAGGATAGCCCGACAAACCAGATCGTTAGTAGCCGGATCACGCAGCATGAGCGAGCCACGCTCAACACCAATGCTTTCGGAAGTGAGTTCGAGTGCGCGCTGGATGATCAGGTTGAGATCAAGCTGTGTCGTCAGTTCCAGGGTAATTCGGTTAACGGCTTCCAGCCGTTCTTTTTCCTCTGAGAGCAACCGTGTCGCTTGCTCGAGTTCGGCAGTGCGTTCTCGCACACGCATGTCGAGATCAGCAGCCAGATTGCTGATCTGATCAAACAATCGTGCATTCTGTATTGCCTGACTAGCTTGACTAGCAACGGTAAAGGCAACGGCCAGTGCCTCTTCGTCATAACTATCTGGCTCTCTGGCGCTAATAGCAAGCACCCCGACCAATTCATTATCAACCAGCAGTGGTGCACCAATCCATGAGCCATCACGCCAACCTAAACGACGCAGTTCATTGAAACGCGGATCGAGCCAGGTATTCGCGATAAATACCGGCTGTTGTTCAATGGCCATAGTCTGGAAGAGGCTGCTATCTTCCAGTGCAATCCTGCTGACTAACGTTTGTTCAGCACCAAAACCCCGTGTTTCAACCACGCGCAGATCACCGTAACCCTCATCACGCAAGAGCATGGCTGCGTCATCATATGGTATGATCCGTTGCAACTGTGTCAACACCAATGTCTGAATTTCGTTCAGCGCCAGGGTTGAGGTAAACGATTGTGCAACTTCACGCAACATATCGGCCTGATGGCGCCGCTTTTGCTCGTTGGCAAAGAGTTGTGCACTCTTGAGTGCCTGAGCAGCCTGATTGGAGAGAATCGATAGCAGCGAAATCTGGTGTGCTGTCCATTCATACGGTCGGCGCATACCGACCCAAATAACCGCCAGCCGCTCTTCGAGAGGACCGACGGCAATGCCAAGTGCACTACGCACACCCCATTTCAGGGCGTGATGATCACCATTCTCAAAATCCTCCAGATCGCTAATGGCAATCGGCTGGTCACGACGCAGAAGGGCAGCCGTCAAACCATCACGCCGAAAATCGATCTGTACATCTTCGCGAAATTCAACCCCATCGATCAGCACCTGCCGTTCGATGTTCCCCCGGCGATCAAGCCGGAGAACGGCGCCAAGTTCAGCGCGCAGCAAGCGTACCGCCGCATCAGCCAGCAACATCAGAATCGTATCCGGTTCGAGCGTACCCGACAGATTTTGAGACACCTCAAACAGCGTGCTCATCTCAGCGGCGTTCTGTCTGATTTCACTAAACAGGCGGGCATTATTCAACGCTACTGCGGCCTGATTGGTGACCGTTGTGACAAAGCGGAGATCATTTTCATCAAACGCATGGGGGGTATAGCTCTGAATGTTAATGACACCAAGAACCTGATCACCGTAGATAATCGGCACGACGAGGTACGATTCTTCTATTGCCTCTTCATCACCGACACGGCCCTGGTCGATCACCAATCCCATCGCCCGCGCTGCTGCAGCAGTGCTGAGTAACAGCGGACGCCGATTATGGATCACCCAGGCATTGGTACCACTCCCTAGAGGTCTCGGTTCAAGTACAAGCCGCTTACCACGATCATAAGCGATCGGATAGCTGATCGTATTGGTACTCTCGTCGTACAATCCGATGAGTGAGGTGCTCGTATCAATGATCTCGCTGATTCCCTGATGGAGCCTCTCAATCAGCTCGTAAATATCCAACGAAGCATTAACTGCGGCACTAATGCGATTGATAATAGAGAGTTCGGCAATTCGTTGCTCACGTTCTTCAAACAGGCGCGCATTTTCCAGCGCAATGGCTGCCTGGTCAGCTAAACCGACCAGTAACATCATCTCATCATTCGTAAACTGCCGTCGGTAGTTGGTCATCACGCTGAGCACACCAATAATTTGCTCGCGATAGATGACCGGTACGCCCATAAACGAAATCAAGTTATTGCGGCGCTGGTAGTTGGGGTAGAGTGACCCACCCAACTCATTGACATCCTCAATGATCAGTGGTTGACCGGTTTCAGCAACCCGTCCGGTAAAGCCTTGGCCGATGGGCACCCTCATCGTGCGCGCCTGTTCAGCAGGGATGCCATCAAGGGCTGCTGGTATGAGTAGATTCCCTTCACTGATCGTCCACAGAGCTACCGTCGTGACGTTAAGCTGGCGACTTACCAGTTCTAGGAGCTTGTTCAGCACCTCTTGGGGGCGTAACAACGACGACAGAATACGAGCCGCATCAAGTAGGGTGGACAGTTCACGAACTTTCTGGCGCGTTGCCTCAGCACTGCGCTGGGCCTCAACCGTTGCCCGCGCACGGGCAATGGCTGTACTGGTTTGATTGGCAATTGTCTGACACAGCTCAAGAGTCTGGGGTGAGAAGGTACCGTATCGTCCAACGAAGTCTAGACCTACTGCGCCAATCACTTCGTCGTTCAGAATAATTGGGATGATCCCGATCGAGCGGATATCAAGTGCACGGAAAATCGGATGCGATGGAGCAAAGAGTGGGTCATTCTGGGCATCTTCTGAAACGAGTGGGCGCTTCTCCCGATCCAGCCAATCAACTGATGGATTATCGAACAGTTGAATCCGTAGTTGATCCAGGATCCCACTATGAACGTATTCAGCTACTGCCGGTGCATACCCACTGGCGCGATCGTATATCACCATCCGCGCCTGATCGACACCGGTAGCAATAGCCATTGCATTCACAATCTCTTGATAGATAGCTTTCAAATCGGTGAGAGCGTTGGTTGCTGCCGCGACCCGGTTCACGATGGCGAGCCGCTCAACCTGTGCCTGAGCCTGTTCGAGCAGACGCGCATTCTGTACCCCTAGGGCCAGTTGGTTGGCAATCGTCGTTAGAAATGCGCGTTCACGCTCGCGGTAAAGGCCGGGAGTGTAGCTCATGACTGCCAGCACTCCAACAACGGTTTGCTCACCAATCAGTAATGGTACTCCTAGCCAAGAGGATGATCGGCGATCTGAACCAAACGAAATCGGTTGGAAGTGAAAACCAGCCTGTTCGCGCTCGGTGCTCAGATCGAAAAATTGCAGTGGTTGGCGTGTCCGAATAATATGTTCGGTCAAACTGCCCTGTACAGGTGGCTGACGATACTCGGTAAACGATTCGACCCCTTCATCTACTTCGTAGCAAAGGGTCATCTCGCCACTTTCGGGATCGTACAGTATTGCCACGAAGGAGTCGAGTGAAAGGAACATTTGCAAATGCCGATGGACATCACGCAGCATTTGCTTTGGATCAAGTGTCGCGGCGATGATCTGCCCAATGCGGTTGATACTGTTTAACTCAATGATCCGTCGTTCTCGTTCGGCAAACAGACGGGCATTTTCGAGCGCAATCGCCAACTGATTGGCCAGCGCGACCAGAAAGCGGAGTGTGCGATCGTGAAATGCTTTTGGCGTGTTACTCTGTACCGAGAGTACCCCAATCACGCGCCCCTGACTGATCAGAGGGATGCCAAGCCACGAGCGAACTTGCGGTGCTTCATTGACCGGTATATGGCTCTGGGTATGGAATTCGCTGGTGATTAGATCATCGATCCGCAACGGCTGGCTTTCATCGATAACCTTCGCGATCAATCCACTCTTCGAGATGACCTGCTTAACATATTCACTAAGGTCTTCACCGTGCTGTTTGAACAGTTCAAAACGAACGGTCTCTTGTTCAGCGTCATAACTAGCAATGTAGAAGAAATCCGGTGTGCCGAGAAAGGCGACAATTTCCTGATAGACCCGTTGGAGCAGGGTGTCGAAATCAACAGTTGAAGTCAGCGCAGCGCCAACGTGAAACAGAGCCGCCATCTCTTCGGCTCGATCACGCGCCTCACGTAACAGAAGGTGGTTTTCAATGGCAATTGCTGCCTGATTAGCAAAAATCTCCAGCGGCTCGATCTCACGAGCGGTTGGGCGCTGCCGATTTTCGGTATCACTGGCAAAGATCATGCCAAGCAGCGTACCCTCGGTTGAGTAGAGGGGAATACACAACCGATCATCGAGTTGCCATTCGTCAGCAGAGCGAGCGTCACTGAATGGATGGTAGTCAAAGATACCGGTGTCGAACCCCTGCTCCAGTTTGTGCGCCTCTTCTTCCGGGATAAAGTAGGCTCGACCTAAGCGGAAGCGTGGATCGAGATAGCGCGTTGCCAGGGTAATATCGAGAGGGTGTGTTGCCAGTTGTGCCATTTCAGCCAGTGGGATGCCGGCTGCTGCTTCCAAATAAAGGTGTTGCGGATCATCGAGACGGATCAGGCAGAACAGCACCGTGCGCAGGCCAATAGCTTCGATGATACTATACCCGATCTGTTCCAGCAGGCTTGATAACGGTTGGTCAACCCGCATAGCCTGCCCGATCTCGAGCACATCGTTCAGGATGTCGGCCCGCCGCTGTAGTATCTTGGCCATGTGCTCAAGCTCAAGATAATGCTGAGCATTGCCGATCCCAATCGCCGCCTGATGGGTCAAGGCCCGAATGAATTCACTCGCTTCAACATCAAAGTGGCGTGGTTGTTCGGATAACAGCAGCACTAGACCGTACACACTCCCCTGATAAAAAATTGGTGCAGCCAGCGCTGAATATGCGTCCGGAGCGTAGAGCACTTCCCGTTCGTGCTCGGTCAGACAGTCACTCAGCGCAATTTCGCGTCGGCTCAAAGCTTCCTGTGCGATCAGGATCGTATGATCGAGCAGGTTCCCCACCATCTTACTACGGAAGGGTGGTGAATAGCCAATCACTTCAACAATCAAAAAGTTGCTGTTTTCACCTTCTAAATCATCATCAATCAGTTGCGGGAAATACGATACGTTACGGTTATTAACCCAGTTTTGCGCAACCCGTAACGCAATCAGGCCACGGCTGGCATCGGTTGCCCGCAAGGCCTGTTCCAAAACAAACGCCAGGATTTCATTTTGGTTCAGTGTAATCGACAGTTGGCTGCTAATGCGTTGGAGTGCACGTAGCTGTTCGATGCGTAGTCGCAGATTAGTATCTACCTGGCTGAACCGACTGGCATTTGCGATAGCATAGGCCGATTGGCTGGCTAAAATGCCTAGTAGCCGTTCATCTTCAGCACTGAAGTTATCGGGCTGAGTTGAAACAAGCTCCAGCGTGCCTAACAATGTATCACCAATGCGTAACGGCATTCCCAGATAACTTCGTACCGGGATGGTATTCACCATGGCCAGACCATCGATATCATCGAGTGCGCCGAGCCATGCTGGCGGTTGGGTAAGATCGTCGATCCGTAGTGGGCGTTGATGGCGAGCCAGCCAGGAACTGAGCGCGTCGCTCTCATCACCCACCTGACAGGAAAGCATACGCTGGTACGCGACCCGCAATTGCTGATAACGTTCGTCAAAGAGAGTGATGCGCCCACCGCTAAACTGGATCAGCTTTGCTGCACTGGTTAACGTTGCTTCAAGGGTTTCTTCGAGGGAAAGATCAGCGGCGAGAAGCTGGCTAATTTGTTGTAAACGCTCTAACTCACCCGCTCGTTGCTGGAGCGCATCGTAGAGTCGACGGTTCTGTACCGTCGTAGCAATCTGCGCGCTTAGAACTTGCAACAGATTTCTTTCAATCTGATCAAGCACATACCCCGCCGTGGGGTAGCCGATGGCCATCAAGCCAACGAATTGTTCTTTTCCTCGTAAGGGAACGACCCACACACTGTGACAGCCAGCCGCAGTAGCGTGACTGACAACAGGGTTATTGCCATCGGTATCCAAACCTTCAGCAACCGTCATCAGTATTGGCTCATTGCGGGCACCTATCTGTTGCAGCTCTGGGGTAAGCAGTATGTGCGTCGGATACGGCGAAGCTGTCTCGCGTTCGCTGTACACAGCAATGGTTTGCGCAGAATCAGGTTGTTCTGGATCGATCAGGTAGACGGCACCAAAATCAGCATTGAGCGCTATGGCGATATTTTCAACTGCACGAGCGATCGTCTCTTCAATGACCAGCCCTGAACCAATTTCGAGACTGTTCTCATACAGTACAAACAGTTCACGAGCGTGACGACTTTCATGCTGCTGAAGAGCGGTAGCGTGCAGTAACAATGCTAGCGGTCGCGCCAATGAGTGAATAGTTTGTGCTGCTTCCGGGCCGGGATGGACAAGAAGTAACAATCCTACCAGTTCGATCCCAACCGTTAACGGTTCAACCAGCAGCGGCCATTCGCCCGCTGTGTTGCGCCGTTGCAGACGGCTGTACCAGACACCCTGCTGCGTCGTTTGAAATGTTATTGCCCGAACAATCGTTTCGTTTTCGCTAATAGCTAATTGTGATGGGAAAATCGTGTCACCAGCACTACTTACTGCTCTGACCAACAATTGCTCATTAAAGTTGAGCCAGTAGAGAGCAAGAGCTTTCGTCGGCAAGAGCGCACAGGCATCTCGGCATAACCGCTCGAGGACGACGTTCGTATCACCCACACCGATATGTTCGAGCGTAGCGTAGCCAAGGCTGCGCAACTGTTCGATCCGCTCGTTGATGCGTGCACGGTACCAGATCGCCAGCAGCGTCGTAATTTGAGTGGTAAGTGCAGCCGTAAACCCCGCTTCAAACGTTGCTGATAGCGTCAGTCGACCATAAAGATGGCTTGCGTCACGCAATTCAAACCCATGTCCGTTTGCTGGCGCTTCGCCCCAGGTAATCGTGGCAAGTTCCTGTTCATCAGCTAGCAGTGTCAGACGACCGCCTACCCCAAGATACCGTTCCAGAACTTCGCCGATAAATCCGCCCAAGACGGTCGGCTCAGTCTGGCCCAAGGGTTGCTGACCATACAGGGCCAATTGCGCGAGGAGTTCCCAACCCTGGGTTGGTGCTGCAGTGACTGTTGTCTCCATAGATAACGCTACCGCTCCTGCCAGCGTGCTGTACTGCACTGGTGACTACGTAAGCATAAACGAAACGCAGAACAACATTTAGCAACGAACATCGGCTAGCCAGCAGAGCGACCGTAGACGGCAAAACTACGTTTGCCTTGCTCACGTGCCTGAATGAGTGCTCGTTGACGCACCTCTTCAGAAATCTCGCTCAGCTCACGAATATCGGCAAAGGGGCCATCATCCTGCGTCAGCACACCAATTGAGAGCGACATCAGTGGCGCCTGCCGGGTCTCGCCAGTATCATCGACAAACTCAATGTAGCCCTGTTTCCGGTGGCGATAGTTATAGTGCAGACCTATTTCCTCGTCAAAACGAGTAATGATCCGCTCACAGATCGCACGACTGCGCTCAGGGACAGTGGTGATGAGGAACGATTGACCAACCGACTGCTGGCCGATGAACTCTTCATTTCCACCCAGTTCACTCACCACTTCGTTGAGCATAAGGGCAACGAAGCGCAGAACATCTTCGCCAACGACTGAACCGTACACACTGGTAAATGTTTCAAAGCCGTTAATATGGACATTGATCAACGCCCAGCTTGATGCTGTCAGCAACTGTCGAAGCTGTTCGTTTAGTAATTCAGCCGTGGGCAAGTTGGTCACTGGATGGAGTTGGTTACGACGACGAGCTTCTTCGAGCTGATTCCTGACGATAGTATGAACCTCTTCAATGTCAAAGGGCTTGACGATGTAGTATTGAGCCTGTACTTCGCCAAGGCCAATCAGCCGATCACGTCGCTCACCGCGTGCAGTTAGAAAGATGATGGGAATGTGACGGGTTCGTGGACTGGCGCGCAGAGCACGACCAACATCATAGCCTTCCATATCAGGGAGATTGACGTCGAGCAGGGCAAGGTTGGGGGGTGTCTTACTGCAAATCTCAAGCGCCTGCTGTCCACGCAAGGCTGTGTAGACTTCATACCCTTGCGCGGTGAAGTAGATTTTCAGCAAGCTAGAGATGTCTGGCTGGTCCTCAACGACGAGGATGCGTTCTTTGCTCACGGCGATTTCTCCTCGCGAAGTGGCGGCTACAACCGCTGACTCGCACTGATATGCTCAGACAGGCGACTGTTATCGATAGACTGATTTGAACGAAGGGTCATCATCGATCGCGATGTTTCATCATCTGCTGACGAACCGATGCCTGGTCGCGCCGGATCATAGTAGACATTCGGCCAGTGATAGATAATTCGGCGGGGCTCACCTGTTGTCTCATCTATATCGTTCGGATCATGGCCGGGCACCGTCTTCCGAATCAGATTCTGTTCGTTGTCAAAGATTATAACAGCATTTGATTCTATCATGCGACCAGGGTAGACGACAAATCCGCTACCCAATTTCACATTATGTCCCACTGCTGAGCCGAGCACCGGCATATTGACTTCAGCCAGTACACCCTCGTGAACGATTTTAATTGGTTCCCCCTGCAAATTGAAGTCAGTAAAGACGTTGTTGGCACCAATGAAGGTGTTCCGTCCTACCACACAGAGCTGCAAAGTGCTGTTTTGGGCGACCATGCTGTTTTCCATCAGCACCGTCATAAAAAGACCGGCATTAAACGGGAGGAAGCAGCGATCGCTTACCACACTGAGCATGATTTGTGATCCCTGCATGATATTGACGTTGTTTCCAATATAGCTGTTAGCTATTACCACACCTGGACCAATGTAGACATCATCACCGATTACGGTGGGGCCATGAATGATAGCAGTGGGATCTATCGAGCAGCGTTTCCCAACTTTCACCAGTGCTCGCGACGCAAGAAAATGGTTACGCCATTGCTCTTCCAGGGGATTAATCTTCTCCCAGAAGGCTTTGAGCGCGAACGCTATTTTACCTGGAAACAGCCGCCAGTCTTCAGCCGTCCACCGCAAAATGTTATGCAAGCGAGCTTTACTCATCCGCACATCAAGCGCAGCAGCCCATGAAAAGACCCCCATCAAGATGTTGGCCATTAAGACGTGGAGCCAGCTCTCGATAGAAACGAAAGCGCGGATCGGGATTTGATAGGTCAGATCGCCCTTATGGGCCATATAGCTTGGGATACGGTAATAGCCCATCTCGTGGCTTAGTGTGTCGATAACGAGCGGCTGAACCTGCGAGAGATCGTTACAGCCAGCGGGCAGATAATACAAATCGGCAACGTAATAATCGCCTACCCGACGAATATGACGTGAGAGCTGCGTAGCGTGACGCTCAATACTGGGATCGCCCTTCTGGCCGGTTGCCGGATTGGTAGCCTTAAATGCGATTTGAGCTGGCGTACCACGCATACGAGCTTCACGGATGAAGGTATCGATCAGCTCTGCGTTGAAAAAAAGGTTATCACGGTAGACAATGCGTTCATCTTCTGCCGCTATCTCGGCTACTTCACTCAGGTGATCGATTTCAGTCGCACTTCTGCCATACGTCTTCAACAAATCGCGCTGCAAAAGCCAGAGTGGCTTATTGAGAATGCGCAGATCACGAGCAGGCTCAGCGAAGGGCGGTATGATCGTTGGATCGCGTAGAATAATCCGCTCCATCGAACGAGTCCTTTCTGCCATTATCGGCACGGAGTGAGCGTATCGTCTGTTGGTACTATAGGTTGTAGCTCCGCTAGACTCAAGGCGGATAGATTACAGTCGGATTACCGCATTTACCGCATTAGAATGCCGACTCACTGCAATGGTTTGTTACGCAGGCGCTGCCGTAAATAGGTCCCAGTCGGTGAGTCAGGCTGTGCTGCGATAGTTTCCGGTGATCCGGCGCCGATCACATACCCCCCCTTCTCGCCACCTTCTGGGCCTAGTTCAATTACCCAGTCGGCAGCAGCGATCAGATCGAGATGGTGTTCAATAACCAGCACCGTATTTCCGGCATCAACCAGACGTTGCAAGACATCAAGCAAGCGTTCGATGTCGGCAACATGCAGACCGGTCGTTGGCTCGTCAAGAATGTAGAGCGTATGACCATTCCCTTTTCGGCTGAGTTCAGCAGCCAGCTTGATACGTTGGGCTTCGCCGCCGCTTAAGGTTGGGGCCGGTTGCCCCAATTTGAGATAATCAAGCCCAACGTCGTGTAATGCCTGTAATCGTTCGGCTATTGACGGCACACGAGCGAAGAATGCAAGCGCTTCGGCAACCGTGAGATCAAGCACCTCTGCAATGTTGAGTCCACGATAACGAATATCTAACGTTTCTCTATTGTACCGTGTTCCGCCGCAAACGTCACATGGAACGAACAGATCGGGCAAAAATTGCATCTCAACTTGGATTAACCCTTCGCCAGCACAGTGTTCGCAGCGTCCTCCTTTAACGTTGAAACTGAAGCGGGTCGCATCATAACCACGCGCTTTTGCCTCGTTGGTAGCGGCAAATAGTTGTCTGATCTGATCAAAAACACGACTGTACGTAGCTGGATTTGAACGTGGGGTACGCCCAATTGGACTCTGATCCACCACAATCATCCGTTCGAGATATTCGTAACCGAGCAGAGCATCGTGTTCGCCGGCCCGCAAATGGCTGTTGTGCAGCAATTGACTCAAGCGTGGCGCCAGGGTGTCCATCACCAGGGTGCTTTTACCACTACCGCTCACACCACTGAAAACGACGAAACAGCCAAGCGGAATGCGCACGTCGATATTCTTGAGATTGTTGGCACGACAACCACGCAATTCAAGCCAGCGTCCCTGCGTTGGTCGTCGGTGGGCGGGGATCGGTATGCGCCGCTGCCCGCAGAGATACTGACCGGTTAACGAGCGGGGGCATGCTATCACGTCGTTCAGGCTACCGCTAACTACCACTTCACCACCATGCGGCCCGGCTCCTGGGCCAATGTCAACGATCCAATCAGCAGCACGGATGGTCGCTTCATCGTGTTCGACCACGATCACAGTGTTGCCGAGGTCGCGTAATTTCAGCAGCGTGTTTAGCAGACGGTCGTGATCGCGTGGATGGAGACCACTACTGGGTTCGTCGAGCACATAGAGAACCCCTGACAAGCCGGCTCCAAGCTGGGTCGCCAGACGTACTCGTTGCAGTTCACCTCCGCTGAGCGTCATAACGGTGCGGTCGAGGGTCAGGTATGCCAGCCCTACTTCTTGTAGAAAACGCAAACGCTGCGTGATTTCGCGCACGATGGGGCGCGCAATTGTTTGCTCGTGCGGACGAAGCTGCGCTTGTTCGTGAAGCTGGTTTGCCCATTGCAAAGCTGCACCGATAGTCATGTGGTGAATGTCGGCGATGGAGTAGCCAGCGATCAACACCGAGCGTACTTCTGGACGCAGACGGGTGCCGTTACAGGTCGGACAGGTGCGGGGTGTCGTGTACTGTTCGAGTGGTGATGACTCACTGGTGGCACGTTGCTCGATTAAACGACGTCGCAGATTTGGGATGACGCCCTCGAAATCGGTCTCGATAGTGCGCATCTGACCATGAAGGTGATACCGTAAGGTCATCGGTTCACCACTGGTACCGTACAACAGAGCGCCAAGGAGTTCGGGGCGAAGAGCGCGCACCGGTGTATTCGGGTCAATGTTAAAATGAGCAGCAAACGAGCGCAAGACATTACGATAATACTCGCTCTCACGCCAGGGGACGATTGCTTCAAGCAGCGGTTGATCACGATCAGGGATCACCAGTGCTGGATCGATCTCCGGCACGACTCCAAGACCATGACAGGCGGCACAGGCTCCCTGGGGGGTGTTAAACGAAAAGTCACGCGGCTCAAGCTTGCTCAGTTCAAGCGGGCCGTGTTGGGGGCAAGTGTAGTGTTCGCTGAGTAACTGCTCTTCCCCATCAATGACGTGAATGATTAGCTGACCACCACTCAATTTCAGCGCAGTCTCTACCGAATCGGCAACCCGCACCCGATCCAGCGCCGGTGTGCCATCGGCAGTCTGGCGAATGATCAATCGGTCAACGACGGCTTCAATCGTATGTGAGCGATACTTCTCGAGCCGGATAGGTTCATCGAGATCGTGGACAACACCGTCGATGCGGGCGCGCACGAAGCCGCGCCGACGAATATCGTTTAGCACTGCCTCACTCTCGCCGAGCACCGGCGCCAGTAACAACAGACGCTGCCCCGCGGGTCGATTGACGATCAGATCGACCATTTGCTGCGGGGTATAGCGACGCAATGGGGTCTGACAATGCGGACAATGAGGGCGGCCGATCCGGGCAAAGAGGAGGCGTAAAAAGTCGTAGATCTCAGTGATGGTGCCAACCGTAGAGCGCGGATTGCGCGCACCACCTTTCTGATCAATAGCTATAGCCGGTGATAATCCTTCAATCAGATCGACATCGGGTTTCTCAAGTTGCCCAAGCAATTGACGGGCATACACCGACAGGCTTTCGACATAGCGACGTTGACCTTCGGCGAAGATGGTGTCGAACGCCAGTGAACTTTTACCGGAACCAGAAACGCCGGTGATAACCACGAATTTGCCACGTGGAATATCAAGATCGATCTGTTTCAGGTTATGAGTGCGGGCACCGCGAATACGAATCCAGCTCATCGCAGAAGTCTACCACTGAACGAGGATAACTGTAAAAAGCCTGAGACCCACGGGATGACAAGCATCACCATGGGTCCCTACACTATGTTAGATAGATGGAGCCAATGGCCGGATTCGAACCGGCGACCGGCTGTTTACGAAACAGCTGCTCTACCGACTGAGCTACATTGGCACATCGCCATCACGATTCTAGTCGAAGAGCAGTGGTTTGTCAAGCAATTGACAGGTTTCATAGGGTTTTTAGAGATTTCAGTTGAAGACGCCATAACGGTGAACGACCGGCCTGCCACAGACAATGAACGCCATCTAGCGCCTCTGCATACCCATGTCTCATGCAGGTGTTGGAAGGACGGACCGCTGGTTCATATTGTGTGGCGTGCAACGGGACATCCTCGATGCCTCCGTAATACGGTGATGGACAAATAGGAAGAGTGAGAGGAACGGATTCCTGTACGACGACCTACTCCCTTCCCCTCTCCCAAGGGGAGAGAAAGAGGGCAAGGAGAAGAAGATAAGGGAGGAAACATACGTGGCAGTACAGAGACTGAAAGCGTTGAACACCGCTAACGTTTCACAACCGACCTGCGACATGACCGATAGTCAAATCTTCGACCGTTACATAAGGTGGCAAAGCAACGATAGCTGCAATGACCGCTGCAACATCGGTTGGTTGCAACATGTTGCTACGTGACCAATTGCCGGGAATGGTATCCCAGATTGCGGTGTCAGTAGCCGCAGGCAAAATCGAACACACTCGAATACCACGTGGTCGCAGTTCTTCACGGATGGCAGCCGCAAAGCCTAGCGCACCGTGTTTGGCAGCTACGTAGGCCGACCAACCGGGAAATGCCTGTCTGGCAGCCACTGAGGCGATGTTAATAATCAACCCGCCTTGATCCATCCGAGCACTCGCCGCCTGGGCCACCAGGAAGAGACCGGTGAGCTGAGTCCGTAGATGAGTCTCCCATTCATCAATGCTGATCGCCGACAGTGGCGCAACCAGCGCACCACCTACGCTGTGCACAACGACATCGAGACGTCCTGCACCGGCAGCCTGCGCAACGGTTTTAGAAACTTGATCTGGATCGGTTACATCGCATGGAACCACTAAACAATCGGCGCCAGCAGTAATTACCTGATCGGCGATCGTTTCGAGAGCCGCCCGATTGCGGGCAGCCAAGGTCAATCGGGTACCAGGTCTGGCCAGAGCTAAAGCGGTAGCAGCGCCAATACCGCGTGAGGCACCGGTTATCAGAATCGAACGCATACAATCATCCTTTGCGTTTACGGAATAAGAGCCTATCCGAATATAGGACTCACGCATAGCAGTGGGAGTAAGCTTCAAACATACGCTTGAAAAGGATTCCTTTGTGCTGACCGAGAAGGGGCAGACAGACAACACCTAAAAGCGAAGTCCACTTATTCCTATTAACTTAACGCACGTATCGGTAAAACGACTCTCAGGCGAACGGGGATAGTTCACAAAATCTTTCAGCGCAAATTTCTCGGGTAGATGAAGGCAGAGCCTTCGCCTACCCATAGATCGCTTTACGCACACGTTTTAATCCTGCCGATTACTAGAGCGGTTGATGTGCGCCATAAATTCAGCCCGCGTCTTCGAGTCTTCGCGGAACACACCACGCATCGCCGAGGTCACCATACGAGCATTCGCTTTTTTCACCCCGCGCATCACTCCGCACATATGAACGCCTTCGGCAACCACAGCGACACCAGCAGGTTCTAGTGCCTCATTGATAAAGTCAGCGATCTGTACTGTCATCCGTTCCTGAACTTGTAGACGTCGGGCAAACATCTCGACGATACGCGGAATCTTGCTTAGACCGACAACCTTGCCGTTTGGAATGTAGGCCACATGGACCTGACCAAAGAATGGCAACATGTGGTGCTCGCAGAGACTATAATAGTCAATGTTGGTGACCAACACCATCTCATCATAAGCTACACTGAAGATGGCGCCGTTGATCAACGCCTGGGGATCAATATGATAACCGGCTGTTAGCTCAGCGTACATTTTGGCAACCCGCGAAGGAGTCTTCTGTAACCCCTCACGATCCGGCACCTCGCCGATGGCCGTAAGAATAGTACGGACTGCCTCTTCGATGCGGGGATCGGAAGCAAATGACATTCCCTCCAGTTTGCCACGACCAGGAACGATCAGGCTTTCGTAGTGTTCCTCATCAATATCAGGGGTGGGATGATAACCGTTACCATTACTAGACATACTAGATACTCTCCATTACACATACGAACTGCGCAATATGCGCATGAGCGGGCGAAAGACCACTTGCAATCAGACTTGAACAGGAGACGGACCAGCGTAGCTGAAGATATTCTTGCGCGTTTCCCACAAGCGGAGAAGGGCAAGACGACCTTCAAGCAAAGGCGCCAGCTCGTTCCAGAGATAGACAATAATATTTTCGGCGGTTGATGGCCGGTCAGCAAAGGCCGAAATTTCACGATCAAGATGACGCAGGTGCAGTTGATCGATCACCGAATGGACGGTTCGGTCAAGCCATTCGAGATCAACCAGCATTCCGGTTGCCGGATCAATCGGCCCTTGCACTGTTACCTCCAGGGTATAGTTGTGGCCGTGGCCGTTGGGATTGTTACACTTACCGTAAATAAGGCGGTTTTCGTCATCGCTGAGTGTGGGTGCATGGAGGCGATGTGCTGACGCGAAGGTATACAAACGGCTAAATTGTGTCTCACCTGTGCCGTCATAATCGGCCCACAAATCGGGCTGCTCGTAGAGACGTAAATGTACCAGGCGAGCATGAGCTGGCAAACGCGCTGCGATCAGTCGCCAGAGCACCCGCACCAGATTTTCGGTCGTTGGTATCTGATCCCGAAAGTAAGGCGTGTCAAAATTGAGGTGTTTATGATCAAACTCCTCAAGGACGTCGTTGACAATCGCCTTCAATTCGGTCATATTCATAACCATCCCGGTGCGTTCATCTAGTTCACCGGTAATACTGACATCGAGTGTATAATTGTGCCCGTGACCATACGGGCTAGTGTACGGCCCAAAGACACGCTCGTTTTCTTCGGCGCTCCAATCATCTCGCCAGTAGCGATGAGCAGCCGAAAATTCAAAGCGACGAGTAGCGACAACCACAACCTAATCCTTTCTTTCTGTTAACCATCGCGTTATCAATTATCTCAGTTTAAAAACTCTTCCCTTATGAACGGTACCACACCTTTGCCAAAAGTCAAGGTCTTTGTCAGCGAAATGCACACTATCTGCACGGTTATGTTCTGTTAGCCACAAGGAAACGGTAAAACGTCACCAGCATAGGCCAGGGAAAGGAGGTTGAAGACCGCTGGCGCACCCTCACCTTCCCCCCCCCAGCCCCCGTCCGCTCCCACACGGCGAGAGGAAGGGGGAGGTTAAGAGCCTATCCGAAATATCTCGTTCCAGAACCTGACGGTCAGTGTCGGTCGTCCCTCGCCATCCTGATGAGAGCTCAGCAGTGTCGGGGTATGCCGACGGCCAATGAGCCAGGGTGGAATGCAGCGGTCACCATGCGGGATGCCGACGCGATGCACCGCTAGCCAGAATGCGTCTGATGGCTGCGATGCGAGGTGAACAGCGTGGGCACGGTCGATACGCTGGTGGGCGGATCCCACCGGTTGCGATGCCCGATCGTCTATCGTATGGAAACTCATAGGGCGCATTCATCGTGGACGTGACGACACGACATTCGGATAGGCACTGAAGCCGAGAACTCTGAAAAACCCTACGGATCACTTCCGTTGCTGTCACTGCCTGGCGCGATATGCTATAATGCGCTTCACCCGGATCAGGTGCGGCATTGGTATGCCGCGATTGAGGTTGTCTCTTTGAGGAGCGACGATGAAGCTCGTATGTATGCAGGAAGATTTGAAGCGTGGTCTCGCCGCAGTAGGCCATGCCGTTGCCACTAAGAGCACATTGCCGGTGTTGGCGAATGTCCTGCTCGCCACAGATGAAGGCCGGCTGAAATTGACTGCTACCAACCTGGAAGTAGGGATCAATCGATGGATTCATGCTCAGGTTACCCGTGATGGCGCAGTTGCCGTCCCGGCTAAACTACTGACCGATGTAGTCGGCGGTCTGCCCAACGAAGCTGTCTCGTTAAGTCTTGATCAGAAAACGCAAACCTTGCGCGTCGAGTGTGGTCGGTTTGTAAGTAACATTAAAGGGGTTGATGCCGACGAGTTTCCGACCCTGCCGACGGTTAGTTCACGAGCACCTTTGGTATCGTTATCTGCCGAGCTATGGCGTGAAGCGATTGAGCAGGTCGCTTTTGCTGCTGCTTCCGACGAATCGCGTCCGATTTTGACCGGTGTGCTCGTGCGTACCCGTGATCAAACGTTGACTCTGGTTGCAGCCGATGGATTTCGGTTGGCAATGCGAACCATACAGTTGGCCGCCCCGGCGTCACATGCGGTCGATTGTCTGATTCCAGCGCGCACGTTGAACGAGTTGGCCCGTATTATCGGGGACACAGACGCAGACGTGGCAATGGTCTACACACCGGGCGGTAGCCACGTCCTCTTCCATACAGAAAATGTTGAGGTTGTCTCCCGTTTAATTGAAGGAAGGTTCCCAGATTTCGAGCGGATTATTCCTCAGCAGTATCTGACCCGAATGGTCCTCGACAGTGGTGAGTTGGCAAAAGCGGTTAAGCTGGCATCCTTCTTCGCCAGTAGTAGCCAGAACGTTGTTAAGCTGAAGATCGAGCCAAGTAATGAGGTGGGGCCAGGACGAGTAGTGCTTAGCGCGAATGCCGCTGAATTGGGCGATAATACCAGCGAACTCGATGGGAGTGTCACCGGTGAAGGTGGCGCAATTGCGCTGAACGTCAAATTTCTGGCCGATGCAATTGCTGCGGTACGCTCGAATCAGATTGCTTTTGAAATGCAAAGTGCGCAGAGTCCGGCGGTATTCAAACCGGTTGGTCATGATGGCTACATCCATATCGTCATGCCGATGAGTATGCGGTAAGGTAACGGTATCGCGGTATACCTGTATCAGGAGTGGACTGTGAGTGTGACTACGCTGATTATTGTGCATGCAGTCTCGTTGTTCCGAGATGGTTTGCGCCTTTCGCTATCAGCAAGACCCGAATTCACGGTGGTTGGCGAAGCCAGCAACGGTCAGCAAGCGATCCAGTTGGTCGATCAGGCTGACCCTGATCTGGTACTGATGGATATTGATCTGCCAGGTGTGAATGGGCTTGAAGTAGCACGGGTGATTAAGCGTAGTCATCCTCATGTCGCAGTGGTATTGTTTGGCCCGGTGAATGATGGTGCATCAGTGGTAAAAGCGATTCGGGCCGGCGTTTCGGCGTGCGTACCACCAAACGTGGAGTTTGTCGATCTGCTTGAGACGCTACAGCAAGTACGGCGCGGAGAGTATCCGATCAACGATCTGGTGCTCTCTTCGCCGGAAGTGGCGGCAACCGTGTTGGAAGCATTTCGGCAGATGGTTGGTGATGATGAAATCCAGGCCGTCTTTTCGCCATTATCGACACGTGAACTTGAAGTACTCGAGCTGGTGGCAAGCGGGTGCACGAATCGCGAGATAGCCGCTCGATTGGACATCAGCAATCAGACGGTCAAAAACCACATCTCGTCGATTTTGCGGAAACTGGCAGTGAACGATCGCACGCAGGCGGTTGTCTATGCACTTCGACGGGGTTGGATCAAAGTTATGCTGCCAAATGAATGATGAAACATCTCTTGCCGGATCGGTTCAGCGCTCCATCCGGTTACTAGTCGGGTGGAGCACGAGGAGACGTTTGTGAGGCGTTTCCGTTTTGAACGTGCTTTTTTGAGCGTGATTCTCTTGGGCGTCTTGCTGGCAGGATGTACGTTCGTTCCAGTTGGTGAAGACGAGCAGATCGCGAATATTCAGACGATTATCGCCGGTACACCATCGGCAACCCCAACAGCGACGGCTACTGCAACGGCGACAGCGACCGCAACAGCAACGCCAACGTTTGGGCCATCGCCAACTGCCACCGCGACTGCGACGGCAACGGCTACTCCCTTACCTCCTACGCCGA
>NZ_JPIM01000029.1:5000-41619 GCF_000735195.1 Chloroflexus sp. MS-G | reverse complement strand
TGGGTGGAGCAATGACGGTCGGCGCCCCGGTGGGTGGAGCAATGACGGTCGGCGCCTCGGCGGGTGGAGCAATGACGGTCGGCGCCTCGGCGGGTGGAGCAATGACGGTCGGCGCCTCGGCGGGTGGGGCAGTGAGGGTCGGCGCCTCGGTGGGTGGAGCGATGACGGTTGGCGCCTCGGTGGATGATAACGTAGATGCTTTTAGATCGGCGCCGCAATTGTCGCAGAAGCGTTCGCCTGGTAATACTGGATCGCCGCACTCGGGGCACACGAGTTTTGGTGATGGTGGTGGTGTAATGAGGGTTGCTTGCTCGGAAGCAGGCATTGATGATGGTGGTATTGCCAGCAAATCGGCGCCGCAGATGCTGCAAAAGCGCTCACCGGGTAAGATGGCAGTACCGCACGACGGACACGACGTGGCGAGGGCTGTGGGTTGATCATGGGCCGTGGCAGTGGGTGTCGGTACAGGCTCAGGCTCGGTTAAGCGCCGACCGCACTGATCACAGAAGCGGTTGGTTGGATCGTTTGGAGCACCGCAAGAGGGACAGATAATCATAGTTGTTTCCTCATACTGGATAGTAGTCGCTCTTTCTCTAGCGACTATTCGACGTAGCGTAAGCGTAACTTCTGCCTGAAGAATCCTACTGTTCTTCTAAACGTTGGGTAAGGCGACGTGTTGCGTAGCGTAACTCTTTCTGCGCTTCCGGGCTAAGCTGCTGTCCTTGCTCAAGTGCTGTAGCTTGCTGTTGCGCCTTCTCAGCCAACTCTAGTTCGCCCAAATCGAGTAGGCGCGTGGCTGCGGCTCGCAGCTTTTGGGTTGCACCGGTCACATTTCCGGTTGCGGCTTCCTGCAACGCCTTGGTTTGCAATTTGAAAGCTGTGACCCGCTCAACCAGATTCATCACCTCGGGAACATAACTCTCCGGCCCTACCTGGTCTGCCACGTCGAGCAGGATATCTTGCTTGATCACCACTTCACCAGTTTGCTGAACTGGTGTAGTATGCAATTCAGCCTGTGCAATCCGGAAACGACCTTTTGCGCGTGGGGGCAACACGAGATCGATGAGTACTGCTACGGGTTGTCCACCAACCAGGTCGCCGAGACGTACAGCAACTGCTGTCTCACCAGTTGGTTGATAGCCGAGGTTTTCGATAATTGGCTTTACCCGGTAGACAGTACGTGGTGTTGCGTCACGTATAAATCGTAATAACAGTCTGGTATTGGTGGCAACCGTTGCTCGATCATCTTGAATAACTTTTTGAAAGAAATCTCCAATCTGAGCAGGCGAAGCAATATAATCAGCATATCCATTACTGGCCGCTGCAATATCGTCGAGCAACTGCTCATTCCACTCTGTGCCCAGGCCGAACGCGGCAATACGAACTCCCGACTGTCCTAACGTGCGTGCAAGATCACGACATAGTGGTTCGTCACCCCACGTTTGCCCGTCGGTCAAGAGGACCATTCGGCTAAGGCGATCAGGACCGAGGTGTTTTTGCAGTTCAACCTGACCAGCCTGCATCCCAAGGGACATCGCCGTTCCGCCGGCCTCACTGATCGCATTAACTGCTGCTATGAATTGCGAACGATCACCGACCGGTGTGGCCGGTACCAGCGTTTGAACGTTATCGTCAAAGATAACGATGGCTGCGATGTCGTTTGGTTGTAATCGTTCGATGACCTGGCGAGTTGCTGCTTTCAGATTGTCAAGTTTTGCGCCCTGCATCGAACCTGAACGGTCGAGCACAAAGCAAACGTTCAGCGGTAGTGAGGGAGCCAATGCGGGAGAGGCTATTGCCTCTACCAGCAGATATCCGGCTTGAGAGGTTGAGCTGGCTGGAATTGGTGTGCGTCCCCACTTGCAGGTAAGCGTGATTGCGTCAGACATACTATGACCCTATCTGTGCAATGATGAGACTCAAAATACAACAGAGAAGAAATGCGCCGCTATTGGCGGCAAAACCAATGGCTGCATCACGTCGTCCGTGCCTTGTCTGTGCTGTATTGGGACTGACCAGGGCGATTAGGCTGAGCAGACCACCGATAAAGGCAAACATGAGCGCGCCTAATGCAATGATGACGCCGAGTGCAGCCATCACATTATCAGGATCAGAGATGGTAAGGCTGGTAAGCGCAATTGCGATGATCATCAGGACATCACCAGTAATTCCGATCCAGAGACCAGCAGTGGCCATACCGGTACTGGCCTGCACAACAACAGGGCCGGGATTGGCGGTACCATCCCGTGCAGCGATAGCTGCTGCCAGGTTTGGCTGAGCCTGGGGTTGCACATTCACGAGTTGACCACTGCCAAGTAGCGCTTGTTGCAACTCGATCACGTTGGCAAAGCGACGTGATGGATCATTATCAGTCGCGCGGGCAATGGCTGCGGCGATGTATGGTGGCACCGATGGGTTCAGTTGATTGACCGGTGGCAGGCGAAATGGCGTCGTGCTCGGATCATGACCGGTCAAGAGATGGTGCATCAGCACACCGAGACTGTAAATATCGGAACGGGCATCTGTCTGACCGCGTCCGTACTGTTCGGGTGCACTGTAGCCAGGAGTACCAAATGCCTGGGTATCACGCTCTTTCCCCGGTTTGAAAAGGCGGGCGATTCCAAAATCGACCAGCTTGATAGTGCCTTCCGGTGTGATCATGACATTGGTTGGCTTCAGATCACGAAAGATGATCGGCGGTTGTTGGGCATGCAAGTAGGCTAAAACCCCGCAGATTTGCGTTGTCCAGCGTAGAACTTCGTGCAGCGGGCGGGGTAACCCTACTCGATTTACATAATCTCGTAGATTTTCACCGGGTACGAACTCCATGACCAGATAATGACGGCCGTTCTCTTCAAAGTGATCGGTTACTCGTGGCAAGGCAGGGTGGTTCAACTTGGCCAGCAATTCAGCCTCTTGCCGAAATGCCATTTGCGCTTGCTGTCGGTCAATCGGTGAGGTAATCGCAGCATCGCTCATCTCCTTGACCGCCCACAAGGCGGTACTGAGACGCCGATCAGTTGCAAGATAGACCGATCCCATACCGCCAGCGCCGAGGCGTCTGCGCAGTTCGTAGCGTCCTTGTAAGACCATCAGCGGCGGTGTGTCTGTTGCTGATGTCTGACCACGAATGCGGGTACCACATTCCGGGCAGAAAATAATCTCGTCATGGACATTAGCGCCACATCGTGGACATCTCATAGACTCAGTCTCACCAGGATAACTGCAATATTGTCTTCGCCGCCAGCCTGATTTGCCGCCTCTACCAACATCTTACTCGCTTGCTGCGGATCGGCTTCCTCAGCAATGATCCGCTCCATAAGTGGATCGCGAGTCATTTCCCATTGCCCATCCGAACAAAGTAAAAGGGCATCGCCAGGGCGCAGCCGTAAGCTAAAGAGATCGACCTGTGGTTCTTTACGATCACCAAGTGATCGTAAAACGGCGTTCCGCTGTGGATGGGTGTAAATGTCGTCTTCTTGCAGATGCCCTAGCTCAACCAACCGCATCACCAGTGAATGATCCTTCGTGATACGGTGTAGCTTCCCATCCCGATACAGATACGTTCGGCTATCACCAACATTGGCGATGACTGCTCGATCACCTATCACCAGTGCCATCGTGATCGTTGACCCCATATCATTGGCCTGGGCACGGCCTTCACTGGCAATTGCCGCGTTTGCCTCTAGAACAGCTTGCTGGACTAGCGAACGCATTTCTGCTTCGTGATACAGACGCTGCCCGCTCAACATTTGTTGCAGATACGAATCGATAATCGTGCGGGCTGCATGGCGTATTGCCAGACCACTGGCTACCTCACCCGCAGCATGCCCGCCCATGCCATCGGCAACAATATACAACCCCCAACTCTGTCGTTGACCATTGTTTTCCAGGCAAAGAGTGAATTTAAACAGGCTGTCTTCGTTGTGATCGCGTACCATGCCAGTGTCAGTATATGATCCGGCCAGTTGCAATAGCGGTACGGGATGCATCCGTTCATCACGCAGTGCGCTCAAGCGATTCAGCACAGCGGTTGCGTCGGCAAGTTCGCCGGTGCGAATCTGACGAAGGATAGTTCCCAGGTTCTCGCCAGGTTGGTCATTGTCAATGGGAGTAATCTCGTCTAGGCGTTGGGTTATTCGTGGCGTCTCTGTCATGCGTTCAAGAACGTCAGCCAGTGTCCGCAGATCGGCCTGGAATGCGCTTGTCCGTTCATCATCACTTACCAGTCGGAGCCTATCGGCATGTCTGAGCGCAATTTGATCGACACTGTTCAGACCGAGATCATCGATCGTTAATGTCCCCAGGCTGATCCCGACGCTGTGAAGAATGACCAGCAATTGCGCCAGGGCAGTTCCGAACACGAGAGCTGTCGTCTCATCAACAGGAACAGGCAGTGGTTTGAGTTCAGGATCGATAAGAACCGTTAATTGCATCTCGTCGAGATCGCACTGCTCTAACACATCGGGCAACATAGCGCGGGCCAGCGGATCGGCCAGGCGCGGGATCAGGGCTGGCCCTTTGGGATCAGCACGAATTGACAGGAAAGCCGGATAAGTACGGACTTCGAGCGCAGCACCACAATCAATGCAGTACGACTCATTGGCTTCATTGGCAGTTGATCCACAGGCCCAGCACTGTTGCCAAGGTGCCAGATCACGTACCTCTAGCGGGCCAACCGGCCAGGGGTCGCTCAACGGATGGGTTGGCGCAAAGCGATCAGCAAAGAGTGGAGGGTGCGCTTCCATATGATCCTCCTCACCATTAGACGGTGATGTGATAGGTTCAATCGTCTGAGTTACCAGTGTGTACAACCAACCTTCGGTAACCGGTAACGGGTGATGACCAGGTAAAGGATGTCCACAGCCTGCACAACAGCGAGCGTGTGAGCGATTTTCTCTGCCACAGATCGAACAACGCATACTTTTGACCTACATTGTTGGCGCAGTCTCGATGCGTGCCAGGGCAACTGAGATGTTATCGTGTCCACCACGTTGATTGGCTAAGTCGATCAGCGCACTCGCCGCCTGGGTCGGTTCATCGGCTAGGGCCAGTCGCGCCAATTCTTCGTCGGTTACGTGGTTGTACAAGCCATCAGAGCAAAGCAACAAGACATCACCTGCAGCCAGTGGTTGGACACGGGTATCGATTGCCAGCGGTTGATCGGCGCCTAGTGAACGGTAAAGAATGTGTCGTTGCAGATGAGTACGGGCAGCTTCTGGACTAAGCTGACCAATATCGACTAGACGGGCAACGATGGTGTGGTCAGTTGTTAATTGGATATACACCGGTGCTTCATCGCCAGTGCCGGGTGTGATCAGGTATGCACGGCTATCACCGACGTGGGCGAGGTACGCCTGGCGGTGAGTGATCAGTGCTAACGTCGCCGTTGTTCCCATCCCGGCCCGACGAGGATCGGCGCGAGCCGCAGCTACAATGCGTTCATGGGCTGCCTGCATTGCGCTTTGCAAGCATGCTAACCATTGTTCATCGGTGTCTGGCAAGGTTTCGTTGAGCGTTTGCTGCAAAAATGTCTTGATCGTTTCGCTTGCCAGTTGGGAGGCAACTTCACCAGCCGCAGCTCCACCCATACCATCAGCTACCAGGAGTAAGGCTGCGAATGGCTGTTGCTCACCGAGACTGAACATCCCCGCGTAAACGGCATCTTCGTTGGTACTTTGCACCTGACCAACATGACTGCGCACTGCAATTCTAGTTTGCAACGGGGGAAGTGATAGGTTTATCTGCCATGGTGCCGACAGCGGCGAACCACACGAGACACAAAAGCGAGCGCCTGCTCGATTCCTGCGTCCGCACAGTGGACAGGCAAGCGGGTATTGCCGTTGAGCTGGCAAACGGCTGGTAATACGAACCGTTTCTCGTCCCTGACTAATCTGTTGGGCGAGACTAGCGAGGATCTGGGAGAGTTCTCTTAACGCCTGTCCGGCTTGTTCACGCGCTACACCGATAGAGGCTTCATACTGCCGACGCCAGAAAGCGATCCCGGCCTCGACGATGATCATCAGATCGCGTATGCTCATCGTGTCACCGGTGAGCGTTAGCTGTCGTTCACCGGTCACGATTACCTGTTCAGGCAACGGTATGAGAGGAGCGCCACAATGCGGACATACCTGCTGGGTGGCCCCAACTGTTGTTCCGCAAACCCTACATTGCCCTTGAACGTGCCTTGTCACCGGTTATCCTTGTCGCTGCTGAAATGCCAGTCCTCTGTCTACGGCGTATGACGTTGCACCGAGCGTATTGGATGCATCATCACCTGCGTTGATCGGTGGCCCAATGTATCGCTGTGCGTATTCTTGGCTCGCGCCAGTCTTGCAAATCGGGTTAATCTGTGCTATCACAAGGTAGGAAACATTTGACCGGAACGCCTCGCATTATAGCACAGGAGCTACGCTTGTGGCGCCCGTAAAGCCCTCAGTATGCCCGTTTTGCCAAACTCCTCTCGCTCGTACAGATGCTCGCTTTTGCCCATCGTGTGGTCACTCACTCCTGGCCGCAACTGCTTCGTCGACGACGATTATAAGCAGTGGTCCGGTGTTGCACATTACCGAGCCGGGCAGCACCCGCGATGTTGTGCTGGGATTACAGCCGCTTACAATCGGTCGGGCACCGGATAACGATATTGTCCTGCAATCACGCTTCGTCAGCGGGCATCATGCTCGTATTGAGCCTGTCGGCCAGGGGCACCGCATCGTTGATGTTGGGAGCCGCAACGGTTTACTTTTTGCCGGGCGACGCATCACCGAGCGCGAACTAGCTGACGGCGACGTATTACGTATCGGCGATCCGGCAACCGGTAATTTTGTCTCGCTAACCTATCATAATCCAGCGTTGGTAAAAGCACCTGCCCTTCACGAGGCGCCGAGTCGGTTTCCACTCGATCCAAACGATCCTGAAATTACGATAGGGCGTGTTGGCTGTGACATCATTCTCGATAATCCGCAAGTTTCGCGTTTCCATGCCCAGATTGATCGTGCCCCTAGTGGTACTGTGGTCTTGCGCGACATGGGCAGTACAAATGGCACGTTTGTGAACGGTCAGCGGGTTACTGCACCGGTCGTGCTCAAGCCGGGTGACGTAATTCAGATTGGGGCCTTCAAGCTGGTATACAACATTACCAGTCTTGATCGCTACGATCAGCGCGGTGCGCTGCGGATCGATGCACGCAACCTGTCGCGGGTTGTGACACGCAATGGCGTGCAGCGCGCCATTCTGCATGATGTTTCGCTTTCAATCGAGCCACGGGAGTTTGTCGCAATTGTTGGAGGTTCGGGTACCGGCAAGAGCACGCTCTTGAAGGCACTGTGCGGCTACGCTCCGGCCGATCAGGGGCAAGTACTAGTCAACGGCGACGATTTCTACCGCAATTTTGGCGCCTACCGCTCGGTATTGGGCTACGTGCCGCAAGATGATATTTTGCATCGTCCGCTACAGGTACAACGGGCGCTTGAATATGCAGCGCGTCTCAGGCTACCGGCTGATACCACCGACCAGGAGGTGGCGGCCCGGATCGACCGGGTGCTTGAAGATGTTGAGATGACCGCCCATCGTGACAAACCAATTGACGCGCTGTCGGGCGGGCAACGGAAACGGGTGAGTATTGGCGCCGAATTACTAGCCGATCCGAGCCTCTTCTTCCTCGATGAACCAACTAGTGGACTCGACCCTGGGTTGGAAAAGAAAATGATGTATACTCTGCGACGCCTAGCCGACAGCGGACGGACAGTGATCCTGGTAACGCATGCCACGGCAAACATCACGCAATGCGATCACGTCATCTTTATGGCCGGTAATGGGCGGATGGTCTTCTTTGGCCCACCCGATGAAGCGCTCCGCTTCTTTCAGGTAACGAGTGGCGATTTTGCCGATATTTACACCAAAATCGAAGGGATTGCTTCACCTGACCATCCGGTAGTACGGCAGGATGTACGGGCTGAATACGAAGCCTGGCAAGCCGCTCATCCGCAAGCAGCTTCGCCACCGACATTGGCCGAGCTGTGGGAAATACGTTACCGTCAATCGCCATTCTACCAGCAGTATGTCGTGAGTCGGCTTGCTGCCGCACCGACTGGCCTGCACAGTACGAGTAATAGTGTAGGCCAGACTAGGCAACGTATCTCTTCCTGGCGGCAATTTCGTCTGCTCAGCCAGCGCTACTTCGATCTGATGTTGCAAGATCGCCGCAATCTTATGATCTTATTGTTGCAGGCGCCTATTATCGCTTTGCTCCTGATGCTCGTAGCACGGAGTGATGCCCTCACCGGTGTACAGGCGCAAGACCTAATTCAACGTGGTGAAGCGAAAAAGGTGCTCTTCATGCTGGCAATCGTGAGTGTCTGGTTTGGGATCATTAATGCCGCCCGTGAAATCACAAAGGAGCAGGCGGTCTATCGGCGTGAACGTCTGGTCAATTTGCAGATTGTACCGTACCTGCTCTCAAAGGTAGCCGTGCTCAGTCTGCTCATTTTGATCCAAACGCTCGTACTGGTGGGGATGATCTTGCTGAAAGTGGCATTCCCTACAGAAACCGGTATCTTGCTGCCAACACTCAGCGAAACCTTCATCACCCTCCTGCTTTCGGCAGGGGCCGGGATGGCGCTCGGTCTGGCAATCAGTGCGGTATCGGCAACTCCTGATCGGGCGATCAGTCTGGTACCCTTTGCCCTGATCCCGCAGATTCTGTTTGCCGGTTTGATCTTTACTATTGAGGGCCTTGCAACCCCACTCTCGTGGCTTACGATCAGTCGCTGGTCGATGGATGCACTCGGCGCCAGCCTTGATCTGAACCGTCTCTGTAATTTGCCCAACACCGATGATCAGGGAAGCATTCCACCCGGTTGTACGCCTGGCTTTCTCGAAACCGAAGCTGCCTTTAGCCATGACCCTCTCCATCTGGTGGGAAGGTGGGTTATCCTGGTAGGTTATGCCGTCGTCTGTCTGTTGATCGCCGGATGGGTATTGCAGCGTCGTGATCGGCGGGTATAGAGAGGCTGTGAATGATATGTCATGTTCATAAATGACACCTGTGTATTGTTTACGTCATCGTGCTTTGAGACAGGCTAAAATCATTCTTTTCTTCCTGTGCAAAACCTTGACGTTGAGCAGGTGGTAGCGTATAATCACAAGTGATAAACAGCAACCTTTGAGACAATGGTGAAATAGACGTAACATACCGTGATATGGTAGATTCTTTCGTATTACACAGAGTAGGCATATGTCACTCGGACAAAAAATAGGGCGGTTACGTCAGGAACGAGGATTGACCTTGCAAGAAGTGGCAGAGGGTTCTGGTCTGACACCATCGTTTCTAAGCCGTCTTGAACGCGATAAAGTGAATATATCGGTAGCAAATCTGCGCAAGTTGGCGCAATTTTTTAGTGTTCAAATGACGCATTTCTTTGAGGGCGAAGATGATCAGCAGGTCGGTCAGGTTGTGCGGGTGGCTGACCGGGTTCGCCTCTCGCTCGATGATGCACCGGTACAGGTCTTTTCGCTCTTACCGCCCAACAGCGATCTTGATGCGCGTCTGATCGAGGCCTACCCCGGAAGCAGTCAACAAGGTTTTTCATCGCGGGGAAGTCAGATGGTTCACGTTCTGAGCGGTCGTGTGCGCTATACGCTTGGGGAAGAGCAGTATGAACTCGATGCCGGTGATACGCTCTTCTTCCGCGATGATACGGCCTATAGCTGGACGAACATTGGTCACTCAATTGCCACGATTCTCACGGTCAGTACCCTCAATTCACGAGATGATCGTTGATGTATGGCATAATATCGGTTGAGGTTCAATGAATTTCTTGTCCCCTCCGCTGCTTCGCCACATCGGTCGTTGGCTGCTGATCATCGTTTCGCTCTATCTGATCGGCTGGTTATTGGTTCATGCCGGGTCGGCAGTGACACCATTCATTTTTGGTGGTGTTCTCGCCTATTTGTTTCTGCCCCTGGTTAACTTCTTCAATCGCTGGCTTCCGCGCTGGCTGGCAATCCTTGCCGTCTACCTGCTGACCTTTGGGATCCTGGTGCTCGCGGTGGCATTAGTGATCCCGCCCCTAATAGCGCAAATCGCCGATCTCATTCGTTCGCTGCCCGACATTGCGACCATTCAACGAGAGGCTAACCGCTTGCTTGATGAGTACGAGCAGTTGCTTGCCAGCCTGCCACCGGCAGTGCAAGCCGAAATCCAGAGCGCGATAACCTCAGCCGCTGCAGAAGGCTTGAATACACTGCGAGCGAACTTCGTGAACTACTTGCAGAGCATCGGGCAGTTTCTGGTTAATAGTGTGCTCTCGGTGGTAAATACGGTGACCTTTTTGCTCGGTTTTTTTCTGATCCCCTTCTGGCTGTTCTATGTGTTAATGGATCAGCGGGCCGGGCGTGATTACCTTGATCGAATGATCCATCCGCGATTACGGGCCGATTTTTGGGCGATGATTACGATCATCGATCACGATCTGAGCAGATATTTACGCGGTCAGTTGATTCTCGGTACTTCCGTTGGCCTGGCTGCTTGGATTGGTTTAACGGCCCTCAATATAGCGGGAATGAAGGTACCCTATACAGTGCTTCTAGCAGTGGTGGCGGGGATTACCGAATTAGTCCCGGTAATCGGGCCGATCATCGGCGCAATTCCGGCGATCTTGCTCGGATTGGCAGACTCGCCAACGACGGCGCTGGCTGTGACGATCCTGTACATTGTGATTCAGCAGCTTGAAAATCATATCCTGGTACCGCGCATTATCGGTGAAAGTGTGGGTGTACATCCGGCTGTCTTAATGGTTGTGTTAGTCGTCTGTTCTCAAGTTTTCGGTCTGTTGGGCGCTATTCTCTCGGCACCGCTCAGTGCGATGGCCCGTGATCTATTTTTCTATCTGTACGGACGCTTAAGCGATCCTCCCACTCCTGCGGGTGTGCTACCTGAACGGTTGCGTCCATTGATGACGTCGGCGAAAACTGAAGCGACGAAAGCTGCTGAGCAGCCTTCTTCCGAATTACCTCCACACACCGCTGATAGCTCAACTGAATAGGAAGCGGTGGTCAGTTTCTTGCACAGCAGTCTCTGGAAAAAATGGTATAACCCTATGAACGCAGATGCGTTTCGTCAGCTCTACGATTATCACTTTGCTGAAAACCGTAATATCTGGCACCACGTCATCTACCTCTCCTATCAGCAATTTGTCCAGGAGGTGAATTACTCGCTAGGGTCGGTACGAAACCAGATTGTGCATCTAATGAACGTCGATGAAGTCTGGTTCTGTGCGTTGTTAGGCATCGAACCGCCAGTACCGTATCAGCCTGCCGATATTGACGACCGCGCAGCAATTCGTGCTCGTTGGGATAGCGTTGAACAGATGATGCGAGGCTACCTTGCCGGGTTACGCGACGATATGCTGTTTGAAAAGCCTATTCAGGAACCTATTGAAGATAGAAATCTTGCGGTCTGGCAGGTCTTGATCCATGTGATCAATCATGGAACCGATCATCGCGCCCAGATTTTGAGAATACTCCACGATTTTGGTCTCAAAACTACTTCGCAAGATTTTATATTCTACGTTTATGATTGCAGTTTGGGCTTAAACATGTCTGATTAGCTATCTCTGATGTACTTTGAACACGGTCATCAGTTTTCTGGCACAGAATGGTTTTTTGGCAGTGTAGAATATCCAGTGTACAATGTAGAGAAAAATACAAATACATGGAAATTGTTGAGATGTTTTCGAGGGGGTTATAAGCACTCCATCTCTGATGATATTAACCGCGTTCTGAATAGTCAATACGTACCCATGATTGAAAGCACCTATCTCGCCACTGCTTTCACAGTTGAAGACTACCGACGCCTGGAAAAAGAGCAGAACAAGCAAGAAATCATCCGTTTCATTCACAAGCGTTTTAAGGAGCGATACATTACCCCCTTGCGAGGCGATCGCTCTGAAAAGCATGGTTTCTGCACCATGGCTATTTGCTGCCTAATGATAGAAACACTAGAGTCGTTTCGGCACGGATGGGGTGATACCAGAGGTAAAAGTAAGAAGGCTTTTGATGAATTTTTCAAATGGTGTAAAGAGAATAAATTAGAATTGGGAGTTTTTGATCCAAAAGATTTTTACAAGGGCGTTCGCTGCGGGATATTGCACCAGGGCGAGACAACGAATGGCTGGCGGATACGTAGAAAAGGTCCTTTGTATGATCCGTCGGCAAAAATTATTAATGCTACTGCATTTCATAATGAGCTTGAGAACGCACTCAAACGTTATTTAAGCGCCCTGGAAGAATCTGATTGGGAGTCGAAGATCTGGCAAAATCTGCGTAGAAAGATGAAACACGTAATCGCGAATTGTCAACGAGATGCTACACAAGGAGTATAAAAATGGACACACTCTACTATTTTGCATACGGTTCAAACATGTCAGTTTCACGTCTTCAATCAAGAATTACGATCGAGGAAGATGTGGGTGCAGCGTATCTGGAAGGTTGTCAAATGGTGTTTAATAAGCGTGGTCGTGATGGTTCTGGAAAGGCTAATCTGATCGCAAATCCAGATTTTGTGACCTGGGGAGTCTTATACCTGCTCGAAGGTTCTGAGCTAGATCGCTTAGATGTGATCGAGGGAGGTTATGAACGGATGAATGTTCGTATCCAGCAACGTGATGGAACAGTATATGATGCAGTGACGTATGTTTCGCAAGAATTAACTGATGATCCACGGCCTTCTCATGAATATAAAGAATATGTGCTTTCAGGAGCACGTGAACACCATTTGCCACCCGATTATCTTGCTTATCTGGAAGCCTTTCCGGTGAGATAGGTATGCGTCAAAATGATCTCATTCGTATTCAAAATTTGAGAGCATAGGATTATGGTGTCGCAATTGACTAAACGTATCTATGTCGCACTCCATTCACCGCATCCATATCAGCGATTGCGTGATCTGATAATCAGTCATACCCTCTTCAACCTTCCCGTCTCAGTGCGTAAACAATTGTTTACCGGACAGAATCATTTCTGTCCGATCTGTGAAACATTTCTCAACCGATTCCTAATCTTGCATCGCCCCTATCATCGTTGGTGCCCGATCTGTCGCTCGCTTCAGCGGCATCGATTGGTATACCTCTTTTTGAAGCGGTACGGCGTCGTTAAACCTCATTCCAGGGTATTACATTTCGCTCCTGAACCGGCTATCAGGCAACATTTCCTTCAGTATCCTCATCTTCGCTACGTTACTACTGATATTGATGTTGCAGGCTTAGGGATTGATGTCTGTGCTGATATAACGAAGTTACCTTTTTCTGATCATACATTTGATCTCATTCTCTGTATGCATGTTCTCGAACACGTGCCTAATGATCGGCTGGCAATGTATGAGTTACATCGCATACTTCAGCCTACCGGTCTGGCACTGGTTATGGTACCAATCACTGTGAACACCACCGTTGAAGACCCTACTATCACCGATCCGGTATTACGCGAACGTCTGTTTGGTCAGTTTGATCATGTGCGTCGTTATGGTAATGACGTTGTCTCACGTCTGGCAGCGGCTGGGTTTACGGTGAAACCGGTGCAGGTGAACGATGTGGTTACCGATTTGATGGAAATTGACTATATGGGGTTGCCAGTTCAAGAGACTCTCTTTGTTTGTCGG
The DNA here is from genome assembly GCF_000735195.1 of Chloroflexus sp. MS-G. Classification (GTDB taxonomy): domain Bacteria; phylum Chloroflexota; class Chloroflexia; order Chloroflexales; family Chloroflexaceae; genus Chloroflexus. The sequence continues at coordinate 27,962 of NZ_JPIM01000029.1, read as the reverse complement.
AGAGCGGCGTAATGTAGGTCAGATCAGAATCAGCATCTTGCCGGTATGTCAGGCAAAGTACACCTCTACTGCTGCAACTACTTCCTCGGCGAGTTTGACGGCATTGTCAGCCAGATCTTGCTGATACACGTTGGCCGGAATATCACCAGGAAGGCCGTTCGGGTAACGGGTCGGAATATAGAAGCTGTCAAGAATGCCCCAGCGGGATACTGATTGCTGAAAAGTCGGCTGGTATGATCCGGCGCGGAGACATAACTGACGTACTGAGTGTCCGACAACAAGTTCTTCTCCCTGAGCATAGAGAAATGCTTTAAGCGCCTTTTCTGCTACCTGTTGAGCGAGGAAGCAGGCCAGATACCACGCACCCTGGTCACGTAAATGACGACACCAGTGGAGATCGATTTGCGCTTGTTGCAGCCAGCGCGCCCCTTCAGCTTTCGGATCGTTTCTCATATAGTACCTTTCCGGTTGCTAATGCGTGACGTAGGAAAGGACGATCGCGCATCGCTTGTAATTCCTCGGGAGTGTAAACGAGGAGATCGACTGGCGCTTCAATCGTGAGTTGTTGGAACAGTGTCACTGTGCGCGAAACGAAGTCTAATGATGTATCCATTATAACCAGGATATCCAGATCGGTAAACAGATCGCGCCGACCGGCTGCGTAGGATCCAAATAAGATGATTTGGTGAACAGATGGTATTGTCCGCAGTTGCGCTACCAGATTGTGCAAAGTATGTTCTAACGATTCAACATGGCGTTTACGAGCATCTGACAGGTCAAACATAGAATTATCCCATACAAGAATGGTATATGGTTTCAAGCCGTTGTGCCATGACCGACAAATATGTGACACTCCACAGGTATGCGAACCGATCTTTAACGATTTTTTATGCGGTCACGCCGAGAATCAATACGGGTATATCTATATCAGCTACTCCACACTGCTCTAAATCACGGACAAACTGTTCAAAGTATGATACGCTAGTAGACGTTTCATCAGCAAAGGATTTAACCGGCACGATCTCAATTCCAACATCGATAATACCTTGCTTGTGGAAGATGGTCATCTTTGCACAAACGTTGTAGAAGGTATACTTGCCAAATTGTACTTCAACCCCTGCGCGATTTTTAACAAAATCCATTTCACGAAAAGCTCCTTGTAAGGGGTAGAAGGTTGAAATCCATCTATGTAGTAATTTGTCGAGTAATTACATTGTACTCTGTGTGGTTGCCATTCGCCGTTTGGTAAATTCCTTCGTAAAAGCTACGTTTAACAATCTTGGACTATATAAGAATCTTCAAGAACTAGTTCTTTCTCGACTAACTTTATTCTTACATGCTTGGCTGTTCACAGTATTGATAATCTCCTCTACTTCTTTCAGTTGTTCTGCGAATCATGACGAAACAATATGTTCGCCCCCATTGAAAGAATACTTTGCACGATCTTCATATATTCCTCCTGTTCTTCAATTCAATGAGTTGTTCTTGATACTGTTCTTGCCACTTACGTAGCTTCATCCCGAGTTGCTTAAAAATAGTAGAGAATATCAAGCAGATACACTTCCCCATGCTCGACAAAGTTTCCCACTTGCCAACAGATACTCCCTTGCTCATGCAGAATGCGATACGATTCGGCAATAATCTGACTCTGTTCCTGCAAGTATTGATCTATCGGAACCCAATGTTCGTATGCTTTTCCCTGGTTATATGGCGGGGAGGTCATAATATAATGGGTTGTGAGTACTGAACGCGATTCATCGCGCTGTGTAATTTGCTCTTATCTCAGTCTACCGCTACATCAGTGCCCTTTCCTCGCCTGAGATTAGGCGAGGCAGGGATGCTACGGTATTTGCCGAGGCGCTCTACTTCAGAAACAAATGGTACGCGGGGTTGTCACTCTGTTCCTTATACGGATAGCCGAGCCGGGCCAGCGAAGCGTAGAAGCGGTCAAGGTCGGCATCAGGAACCTGTATTCCGGCTAGCACCCGACCGTGGGCGCTGCCGTGGTTGCGGTAATGGAAGAGACTAATATTCCATGAGGCATCCAGCGATTCGAGGAATTGCAAGAGAGCACCTGGCCGCTCTGGAAACTCGAAGCTGAAGAGACGCTCATCTGTCGCTTCTGGTGCTCGTCCACCGACCATATGTCGTAGATGAATGATTGCCAGTTCATCATTGGTCAGATCGAGGACGGTATAACCAGCGTTGCGCATGCGTTCGGCCAGTTCGTGGCGTTGATTTGCATGAGTCAGTTGCACACCTACAAAGACATTTGCATCGGGTCTTGGTGCATAGCGGTAGTTAAATTCAGTGATATTGTGCGGCCCAATGACCCGGCAAAATTGCTTGAATGAGCCAGGCCGTTCGGGAATAGTCACGGCAAACAGCGCTTCACGCTGTTCGCCAATCTCGGCTCGTTCGGCAACGTGACGGAGCCGGTCGAAGTTCATATTCGCACCGCAGGTTAGGGCAACCGCCGGTAGATCGGCAGCGCCACGCTCGGCGACATAACGCTTTAATCCGGCGACGGCCAGCGCACCGGCCGGTTCCATAATCGCGCGCGTATCCTCGAATACGTCTTTGATCGCGGCGCAGACCTCATCAGTCGTGACCCGCACAAAATCATCGACGTAACGCTGGACAATCGCAAAGGTGTGTTCACCGACCCGCCGCACTGCGACACCATCGACAAAGATGCCAACTTGATCGAGGGTGACACGGTAGCCGGCCCGCATACTCTGATACATCGCATCTGAGTCGTCGGGTTCGACAGCAATAATCTCGATGTTTGGATTGATGCTCTTGAGGAAAATAGCGATACCGGCAATCAGCCCACCGCCACCAACCGGCACGAAGACCCGATACCGCTCGGCGCGCATCTGCTGCGAAATCTCTAGCCCAATTGTTCCCTGACCAGCGATCACGAGCGGATCATCGTAGGGATGAATGAAGGTTAATCCCAGTTCTCGCTGTAAGCGATAGGCATGTGCTTCAGCGTCGCTGTAGCTGTCGCCGTATAACACAACTTCAGCGTTCCGTCGTCGACAGGCGGCAACCTTGATTTCTGGCGTCGTTGCTGGCATCACAATCAGCGTCCGTACTCCGAGCTGTTGCCCGGAATAGGCCACACCCTGGGCGTGATTACCGGCAGAAGCGGTGATGACACCGCGTTCCTTTTCGGCGGCACTGAGATGTGCCATCCGGTTGTATGCACCACGAAGCTTGAACGAAAAGATAGGCAAGAGGTCTTCGCGCTTAAAAAAAATCGGCATGCCAAGTCGGCTACTCAGCAGTGGCGCCGGCTGGAGTGGCGTCTCTTTAACGACATCATATACCCGACTGGTAAGAATGCGTTGGACATACGTAAAATCAGGATTCGGCATTGTTCGTCAGCTCCTGTACACCACAGACCCGATTGCGTCCACGCTGTTTGGCCAGGTAGAGGGCGCGATCGGCGTCGGCGATAAATGAAGATGGATCGGGATACAGCGTTGGATGAAACGAGGCTACGCCGATGCTCAAGGTCGTGTGTAACGATTTCCCATCGAGCATGATTGGCATTGCAGCGATTGTCTTGCGGAGTCGTTCACTGGCCACCATGGCCTGTTCGTAGGTTGTTTCCGGTAAAATTAAAGCAAACTCTTCACCGCCATAACGGGCCAGAATATCAACATCACGTAAGTGTTGGCGACAACGTTGGGCTACTTCACGTAAAACATGGTCACCGACCAGATGGCCGTAGGTGTCGTTGATCTGCTTGAAGTAATCAATATCAATCATTGCAACGCTCACCGGTGTGTGATAACGCCGGGAACGCTCGATTTCGTGGTGCAGGATATTGAGAAAGTGACGCCGATTGTTCAGGCCGGTCAGGTTATCGGTGATAGCTAACGTTTGGATTTGGGCGAAGCGAAAAGCATTTTGTAAAGCTACCGCTACTGTCGCTGCCAGGAGTTCAAGTGCGTTCAGATCGGCTTTAGAATAGGCATCATGTTGATTATTCCACACAACAAGCGCACCAATGATGCGGTCGCCTAAGCTCAGGGGCGTAGCCATCAGCGTGCCCTGGGCCGGATCACCTTCAATGTCAGGCAGGAGTTGGATCGCTGGCTCAGGGATGGCATGGCGACCCGATAGACGTAACGAGACGCCGAAGCGCAACACATATCCGGCCAGACCGCAGTGTAGCGGTAGTCGTTGGTGAGTCCGGCGGCCATCGGGTGTGATGATGTAGACATAATCTACGAGCCGTTGCTCGTTGAGGATTGCAATCACAAAGCGCTGATGGTTCACCAGGCGTGTCACTGCGCGATGGATCACCTGGTACAACTGTTCCAAATCAAGCGTCGCTCCCAGCTCGATACTGGTCTGGTACAATGCAAAGCGTTCATCGGCATCCCGAATGGCACGCCGGTACAGACGGGCGCTTTGCAAGGCAATGGCAGTTTGCTGCGCAATGGCCTGTAAAAGATCGCGATCACTCTCGCGGAATGGCTCATTGCGCATGCGGTAGATGGCCAAAATACCCAGGGGAGTCTGACCGTACAGAATCGGTGTCGCCAGGAGTGAGCGTACTCCGATATTCACCAGTTCTGGTAATGCCGCCGGATGATCGGCATAATCAGCAATCAAAAGTGACGTTCGTTGATCAATAATTTGCCACATCAATCCGCGCCGTTTTCCGGTTATCGGTACTATCAGATCAACCGGCAAATTGACCAGATGACCGGGTAACAGACGATCTAGCTCTGCGTCGTAGATTGGTAGTGCGCCGGCATCGGCATCGAGCAGTTCCATTGCGAAACGGACAACGTTTTCTAACACATGTTCAATTTCCAGCTTGCTAGAAAGCGTAAGAGCCATTTCACCGAGTCGTGCATCAGACTTCATAGTGCGAAATGAGAGCATGATGCCAAAGACTTGCCCGTCTTCGCTCCATAGAACTTGCCGTTGCACGTTGTATGTACGCCCGCTGAGTACGACCTCTGTATTCTCCCCCGATTGCGTCAGATCGGCTAGTAGGTTAGAGACCTGCGCTTGTAAGGGACGCATCGCCTCACTGACAGCCAGAATCTGGCCGGTGGGTGAAGATAGCACGTATAATTCAGAAGAAACGCTACGGTTCATAACATCCCCAACGTTTGAGGATAGTGACTCAAGCATATTACTGAGCTGGTGATCATTGGTATTTATAGCTACGCGGGTGATACTGTTGCGCCAGGTCTCTTTCCTAACCGGTTACATTCTTAATGGTAACGTACACCGATGAACCGTAAGGATCGCGTCCCTGTTCCATTTGCGGGTCATGCCAGAATCTCGGCTGCTACCGTGATAACCTGCTCAATGTGCGTCCGCTCAATCCCATAGTGAGTCACTGCGCGGATACTCGTGGTACTCAAACTTCCCATTAAAATACCGTGCGCACGGAGTGCTGCCAGGAACTCAGCCACCCGCAGCCGCGGATGATTCAGGTGGAAGCGCACAATATTTGTTTGTACTTTGCTCAGGTCGATCTGCACACCCGGTAGTTCGGCCAGACCGGCAGCCAGTAGTCTGGCATGAGCATGGTCTTCGGCCAGGCGATCAACCATCTCGGTCAACGCCACAATACCGGCGGCAGCAATAATGCCAGCCTGTCGCATTCCGCCACCGAGCATTTTGCGTATCCGTCGTACACGGGCAATCACCTCAGCCGACCCGGCAACCAGCGAGCCAACCGGTGCAGCCAGCCCTTTCGAGAGACAGAACATCACTGTGTCAACGTGGTTCGTCAGTTCGGTAACCGGTACGCCAAGGGCAACAGCGGCGTTAAAGATTCGTGCACCATCGAGATGAACCGGTAAGCCGTGGTTGTAGGCTATCGTTCGGACTTGTGCCAGATAATCGGGTGTCAAAACGACGCCACCGCAGCGGTTATGGGTGTTTTCCAGACAAATGACACCAGGAGGCGAAAAATGGGGATCGTTGATCGTGGTTGCAGCTGCTTCCAGTGCGGACAGGTCGATACATCCGTTCGGATCGGTAGGCAATGGGTGGTAGATTAATCCACCCAGGGCACTGGCGCCACCAGCTTCATAGTGGTAAATGTGGCTTTCGTTACCCAGAATAACGCGCTGACCACGCTGACAATGCGCCAGCAGTGCAGCCAGGTTCCCCATCGTTCCACTGACGACCAGTACAGCCGCTTCTTTACCGACGCGCTGAGCGGCCAGTTGTTCAAGCGCGTTCACTGTTGGATCTTCGCCATAGACATCGTCGCCGAGGGCGGCTGCACTGATTGCGGCTCGCATCGCGGCACTGGGCAGAGTGACCGTATCGCTTCGCAAGTCGATCAGATCAGGTGCGCTATCCGATCCATCGCGACGGGGCAGTGTATAGCCTTCCATCTTTGTAAGCCTCCAGTAGCAGCGTAAAACTCTGGCTACGCGGTAGTCTGGCCCACCCCTACACTCATACCGCACAGTCTAAACCATCAACGGAAACGAAGTGCAGATAATGATTTTCATCATTCAAAATTGATGCACCACCGTTCGGCTAGCTGTGGCGCGTTGATTGGCCTGGCAGTCAATGTGGTGGAGCGATAGCACATTTCCGTTGCTCAATTATAGCACGGGTCATAGTTCCAGGTGTCAGGTTCAGACAGACGCTCGTGCAGCACCATTGCCCGTCCTGTGAACATATTTCAAGGTTCAGATAATGGATTTTTTGAGCATCACAACGCAATCATGAGCCATTTGAATAAATCGCAAAGATTTTGCACAAACATTGTCTATATTCCATTTTGTTGACTCTCATGCTACAATTTGCTTGAACATTCGTAGTTTTGATTCTGCACTACATCATCAATTCACAGATTGGTCATTCGATTCGGAATAGCTGCACGTATCGATTATTTGTGAACGTAGTTCCAAGTTTGGACTACACAGGTACCAGACAGGAGGGAGACGTGCTCGAGCTATCTCGGCACAAAGCCCAATTACGGGAGTATTTCAATGGTCTGGGCTTTGAACGCTGGTCGGCAATTTACGGCAACGCCCCACTTTCCCTCATTCGGCAGAGCATTCGTGATGGTCATAACCGGATGCTGGAGATAGCCGATACGTGGCTCGACGATCAACCGCCGCCAACCACGGCACTTGACGTTGGTTGTGGGGTTGGTTTGTTTAGCCTGATGTTGGCCCGACGCGGCTATCGAGTGCGGGCCGCCGATATTGCACCGCAAATGGTCGCCGCTACCAGTCGGGCAGTCGCCGAAGCCGGTTTGTCTGATCGGGTTGAGTGTATCGAAGCTGATATTGAATCGTTGTGTGAACCGGCTCAGCTTGTGGCCTGTTTCGATGTCTTAATCCATTATCCCCAACCGGCGTTTACGCAACTTTGCCATCATCTAGCCAGTCTGACCGAACACACGCTGCTCCTTACTTATGCGCCGTACAGTACGTTGTTGGCCGCATTGCACCGGATCGGCGGTTGGTTTCCCCATAGTCAGCGTCGCACCGGGATTCAGATGATCCGTGACAGTGATGTAGTGAGTATTCTGGCTCAGTCTGGTTTGCGCGTTCAACGGGTTCAGCCCATTCGCAGTCGCTTCTATCACGTGACGTTGATCGAGGCCAGGAGATCCTAGTTTGATAAGGTTGTAGTTCAGAAACGAGACTACAGGAGGAAGATATGCGGAAGTTACTGGCGGTGACCGTATTGGGAGTAGCGGCGTTCTTGCTGCACAAGTGGTACAACCGTGAGGTATTGCTCGAGGGTGAGGGGTTTGTTCGCTTGCAGAGTGAGCACGAGCATTTCCACTTCCACGTTGATCTACCACCTGGAATGGAGATTCAACCTGGCGATACCCTTGAGATTATGCATCTCCCACCGACCGAAGATGGGCGTACCAACGGTGAAATCTGTTATCGCAGCCCGATTCGCCTCTACAAGGCCAGTGCTCTGCGACGGTTTCTGACCAAGAAGAGCAGTCTGATCGAGATCAATGAGCTTGTCGAGCATCCGTAGTGTTGGTCGGGCGTTATGCCCGTGGCAAGATAGGAGTTACCAGATCGCAAAGGAGCGCAGGGATGTTCTGGATTAATCCGTTAATGATGGAAATGCCCGGTGAGTTCAGTCGCACGACCCGCCATGCTCTGAAAGAGGCCATTCTTTCTCCGCGCTTTTACACTACCGATTTTAAGGCTATCGACAGACTCGAGATTGACCGCAATGGGCTGCGCGACGAGTTTGACTGGATCCGTGACGAGTTTGCCTACGATTACAACCGCACCCACTTCCGGCGTACCGATGAGTTTTTGCAGAATTTTGATGATATGCCTGAGCGCGATGCCTTCATCGATTTCCTCGAGCGCTCGTGTACCGCAGAGTTCAGCGGTTGTCTGCTCTATGCCGAGATGGTAAAACATCTCCATGATCCGACGCTGAAAGCCATTTTCAAGTATATGAGCCGCGATGAAGGCCGTCACGCCGGCTTTCTCAATCGCACGATGGCTGATCTGAACGTTGCGCTTGATCTGACCGTGTTACAGAAGCGCAAGAAGTACACCTATTTCAAGCCGAAGTTTATCTTCTATTCCGTCTATCTGTCGGAGAAGATCGGTTACTCGCGCTATATTCATATCTATCGCCACCTAGAACGGAATCCGCAGTACTGTATTCACCCCATTTTCAAGTGGTTTGAGCAGTGGTGCAACGACGAATACCGCCATGGTGAGTTCTTTGCCCTCTTGATGCGCTCGCAGCCTGAGATGCTTGAGGGTGTGAACCGGCGCTGGATCCGTTTCTTCTTGCTCGCTGTGTACGCAACGATGTACCTCAACGATGCCCGCCGGTCTAATTTCTACGCTGCCCTCGGTCTCGATTGGCGCGACTACGACCAGCGGGTCATCCGCCTGTGCAACGATATTGCGACGCAGGTCTACCCTGAGACAATGAACCTCGACGATCCGCGTTTCTTTGGGTACATGGATAAGCTGGTTGAGTATGACCGTAAGTTGCGTGCTCTGGAAGGGCGAAACGATCCGATTGCGCTGGCGCAGTCAACTCGTCTGAAGGCAGCCATTGCACTGCGCTTACTGGCCATTTATCGGCTACCTACACGCAAGACGACTGAAGCTATTCGCTGGAAAGGTCTACCCGGCTTCCCCAATTATCCTGGTCCGAACCGACCGCAGCGTGTGATAGCGGCCGATTAGTGATAGTTCTTGCATCTCTCCGTTGATGTTGTGCCCTGGTGGCAGGAATGATCCTGCCGCCTGGGGTGTCTGTTGGCCGTGATTCTGGTTTCGCCTGGTACGAGATGAGGGAATTGCTCATGCATATTGTGGTTCTGACCATCGACGGAAACCATCGTCCGGCACTTCTGGCGGCTGCCGATCGTTTGCGGCGCGAGCACAAGGTGGCGTTGAGTCTGGCGGTTTACGATGCCGCGACACTACGTGATGGTGCAGGCTGGTCGCAGCTTGATCGAGACCTGGCGCGGGCCGATCTAGTCTTTGGAGCGCGCCTGTTTAGCGAGGAACTGGTTCGGCCACTCGCGGATCGATTGGCGCACTATGACAAGCCGACGCTGATCATTACCTCGAATCCGGCTCTGATCCGTTGTACGCGCATTGGTGGTTTTTCACTTCGGCGTGAGAGTGAAAATGAACCGGGTCCATTGCGCAGTTGGGTGCAGAAATTGCGCCCCCAAGGTGGCGCTGGCGAGGCCCGTCGCCAACTGGCGATTTTACGCAACTTGAGTAAGGTGTTGAAAGTTATTCCCGGTACGTCGCGCGATTTGTATACGTATATTACCAGCCATCAGTACTGGCTCAATGCTTCACCCGAAAATCTTTATCGCCTGCTCTGTGTCTTAATCGGTCGTTACGGTCCTGCACCACGTCCAAAACTGCCTCAGCTCGATCCACTCACCTACCCTGATACTGCTCTTTATCATCCTGATACCCCTGACCTTTTTTCGTCGTTGAACGATTACCGACGCTGGCGGGGGAATCGATTTGCGCCACGCGGTAAAGTGGGTATTCTCACCCTACGAACCGTGGTGCTAAGTGGGAATACTCCTCATATCGATGCGCTGGCCCGTGCCATTGAGGCGCGCGGTCTCGAGGCGCGTATCGCGTATGCAGCCGGTCTGGATATGCGTCCGCTCCTAGAGAAAGAGCTGGCTGATGTCGATCTGCTGGTCAACGCAACCGGTTTTGCCCTGGTCGGTGGCCCAGCCGAGAGCCAGCCCCGCCAGGCGGCTGAGGCGCTGATCAGGTTTGATCGTCCGTACCTGGGATTGGTGCCGCTGGCGTTTCAGCGGATAGATGACTGGCGTGCCGATGATAATGGTCTGGTTCCGGTGCAGCAGGCGTTGAGTGTGGCGATTCCTGAGCTGGAAGGTGCGGCCGAACCGCTGATTTTCGGTGGTCCCGCCGCTGACGGACAACGCTTTGCACCGGCACAAGCTGAGATCGAGCAGATCGCCGACCGAATTGCCCGTCGGGTTGCCCTACGTCATCTGCCGAATGCGCAGAAGCGGCTGGCAGTAGTGATTTACAATTTCCCGCCAGCCTTGGGCACGGTTGGGACGGCGGCGTATCTCGATGTCTTCGCCAGTCTGTTTCATCTGTTACAGGCTTTGGCTGCCGATGGTTATCAGGTTGAGGTGCCACGCACTGTTGATGAATTGCGCCATTTGCTGTTAGATACTGGTCCAGCCCAGGGCGCTGATGCCAACATTGCCGATTGGTTGAGTGCCGATGAGTATCGCCGTCTATTCCCTGCTTATACCGAGATCGAACCGTATTGGGGACCGGCGCCGGGTGAATTGTTACGTGATAGTCGGGGCATCCGTATCTTGGGCCGTCAGTTCGGGAATGTTTTTGTTGGTGTACAGCCCAGTTTTGGCTACGAGCGTGATCCGATGCGATTATTGCTCGCCAAAGATGCTGCCCCAAACCACGCTTTTGCTGCGTTTTACACCTGGTTGATCCACAAATTCCGTGCCGATGCAGTTATTCATCTTGGGACACACGGCGCGATGGAGTTTATGCCGGGGAAGCAGGTGGGGCTTAGTGCTCGTTGTTGGCCGTTGCGCCTGATCGGGCCAATACCGAACTTCTATCTCTACAGCGTGAATAATCCGAGTGAGGCGGCGATTGCCAAACGACGCGGCGCGGCGACGCTGGTCAGTTATCTGGTGCCGCCGGTTCAGCAAGCTGGGTTGTACAAAGGGTTGCGAGCGCTACGTGATGCGATTGATCAGTACGAACGTCGTCCTGACCCGGCGTTGGTCTCCGATCTGCGTGAGCGGGCTGCGCAGCTCGGTATTCCCATGGCGACGAGTGGTGATGATTACGCCGATGTGGCGGGGTTAGCCCATGAGCTGCTTCGGATTGAGCAGCGGATGATTCCGGTTGGGTTGCATGTGCTCGGTCAGCCGCCAACACCGGCGGAGCTGGCCGATTTCTTGTGGCTCTACGCGAACTTACAACCTGATGGCGGCTTGCCAGCATTGATCGCACGTGGGATGGGGATCGATTACGCAGATCTCTGTGCGCGCCTGGGCAGTGATCTGGTGGCGCAGAGTCAGATGCGCGAGATCGAAGCCCTGGGACGTTCGGCAATGCTGGCTTATGCCGAAGCACCGGATGTTGAAGCTGGAGCACGAGCCGCTACGGCGCGCCTGGCTCAGGTCGTCCCCGCAGCGCAGCTAAAGCCGTTCTGGCCCAAACTGGCCGAACTGCGCACCGGCCTGCTGACCAATCACGAGCTGCAAAACTTGTTGCACGGTTTGCGCGGTGGGTTCATTCCACCTTCACCGAGTAACGATGCCGTGCGTAATCCTGCTGTTCTCCCAACCGGACGCAACCTGTTCGCGCTTGACCCCTATCGGGTGCCGACGCCGGCAGCAATGCAGCGTGGGGAAGCACTGGCGACTGAACTACTTACTCGTTTGTGTAGCGAGCAAGGCGGCTGGCCAGAGAGTATCGCGATCGTGTTATGGGGTACTGACAATCTCAAGAGCGACTGTGAAGGGGTGGCGCAAGTGCTGGCATTAATCGGCGCCCGTCCGGTTGTTGATGAGCTGGGGAACATTGCCGATGTAACACTTCGGCCATTAAGCGAACTCGGTCGTCCACGGATTGACGTAGTGGTCACCGTCAGCGGTATTTTCCGCGATCTGCTCGGCAACCAGATGCGCTTGATCGACCGTGCGGCGTATTTGGCGGCAACTGCTGATGAGCCGCTGGAATGGAACTTCGTGCGCGCCCATGTACTGGCGCAAGTCGCTGAACAACGCATCTCGCTCGAAGAAGCGGCGATTCGTGTCTTTACCAACGCTCCTGGTAGCTACGGCGCAAATGTTAATTTCCTGGTCGAAAGCGGTACCTGGGAGAATGATGAACAACTGAGTGACGCCTTCTTGTCGCGCAAGAGTTTTGTCCGCACGGCTGACGGGCAATGGCGTGAGGCACGGCATTTGCTTGAGGGGGCGTTGCGGCACGTGCAAGCGACCTTCCAGAACATTGACAGCTTTGAGGTCGGTCTAACCGACATCGACAACTACTACGAGAATCTCGGAGGTGTCGCGAAGAGTGTTGAACGATTGCGTGGTCAGGCGCCACCAGTGCTGGTTGCCGATGCGATCAATACACCCGGCGCCAGTAGAGTGGCTTCGATTGAAACGATGCTGCGTCTCGAAACCCGCGCCAAGCTGCTCAATCCAAAGTGGCATGAAGCCATGCTTGCCCACGGCTTTGCCGGGGTACGTGAAATTGAAGCCCGTGTCGGGCATACGTATGGCTGGAGTGCAACCGCCAATGCGGTTGAAGGTTGGGTGTACGACGAGATCGCAGCCACTTATGCCCTCGATGACACCATGCGCGAGCGGATGGCGGCGCTCAACCCATCGGCAACCGCTGGCGTCGTTCGTCGATTGCTTGAAGCTGCCGGTCGTGGTTTCTGGGCAGCTGACGAAGCGACGCTCAACCGCTTGCAGGAAATCTACCAGGACCTCGAAGATCGTCTCGAAGGGATTAGTGAAGAGAGGAGTGTCAGATGAGCTGGTTGAAGATGATTCGGCTCGGAATGCTGCATGTCGCCGTTGCGATTAGTCTGGTGCCGATTACTGGGGTTCTCAATCGGATCATGATCCACGAGCTTGGGATTATGGCCAGTATTGTAGCGGCGCTGATCATTTTGCCGCATCTCTTTTCGCCGATTCAGGTCTTCATCGGTCAATTCTCGGATCGGCATCCGCTGTGGGGCTATCGCCGTACTCCTTACATCGCGTTGGGCATTCTGCTGTGTGTTGTCGGTGCAGCCCTGACTCCCTTTGCAGCCTTTGCGATGGACGCTAATTTTTGGCCGGGTCTGGCCTTTGCCCTCCTGGTCTTCGGACTCTGGGGAGTAGGCTTCAACACAGCGGTTGTCTCCTACCTCTCCCTAGCAAGCGATATATCGCCTGCCCAATACCGTTCGCGCACAATTGCCGTCATGTGGTTTATGATGATTACAGCAGTAATCGGTACGGCGATTGGCACCGGGCGTGCGCTCGAACCCTATTCGCCGGAGCGTTTGATCGAGGTTTTCGCCATTTGTGCCGGAATTGCTTTGGCAATTGCTACACTCGGTTTGATTGGACTTGAGCCACGCAACGCGGTACCACTAAGCCATGAGGAGCGTTACAGTGCAACTGAGTCGGTGCGTAGCGTCATCCGCGATCCGCTTGCCCGCCGATTTTTCGTCTATTTGATGTTCATGCTGGCTGCGATCCTCGGTCAAGATGTACTGCTCGAACCGTATGGTGCGCAGGCTTTTGGTATGGATGTGCGCTCAACGACGCAACTGACAGCAACCTGGGGAGGAGCTACGCTCCTTGCACTCTTACTCCATGGTATCTTCTTTAGTCGCTGGCTAACAAACAAACGTGGAGCAATGCTCGGTGGGGCGATTGCAGCTAGCGGTCTCACCCTGATCGCACTCAGTGGAATCTTGCACATCGAGCCGCTCTTTGTACCGGCAGTTGCCTTACTCGGCTTTGGTACCGGTATTGCAACGGCAACGAATCTGGCGCTGATGCTCGATATGACCACGCCGCAGCAGGTGGGTCTTTTTATCGGTGCATGGGGCGTTGCTGATGCGGCTGCGCGCGGTTTGGGAAACTTACTGGCCGGGATCATCCGCGATCTGGCAGCCCTGGTCGTTGGGCCAACCGGTGCGTATGCAACAGTCTTTCTGATCGAGGCAATCATTCTCTGTACGGCGCTGGTGATGTTACGGGCAATTGATGTCAGCGCCTTCCGCAGTCAGCGTCGTGATCTGGGGCAGTTGGTGGCTGCGATGGGCGATGCTTAGAAAAGTATAGAAATGTGTAGATTATGAAACAATCCGCGGTATAATACTAAGGCCTCCAAAAGCGCAATGGTGCGCCGAGGCGAGGATGCCGGGCCTTCTGTTGCCATGCGTCCGGTTGGAGAAGGTGGATTTCTGTTTAGCGTCGTACCGTGAATGTTTTGCAACGCAGAGGATCAGGCGTATGAATCTGTTCCTTGCCGGTCTCGATCATACCACGGCGCCGGTTGAGATTCGTGAACAGCTTGCGTTCAGTCAGACCGATTTGCCGTCAGCCTTGATGCGACTAACCGTGTCCGAAACCGGCGCACCACCCCTCTTCAGTGAGGCCGTTATTCTCTCAACTTGCAATCGAGTTGAGTTGTACGGAGTGACCAATCCAGGCACGACAACCCAACACGTTGTGGAGTTTCTGTCTACTTTTCACCAGCGTCCAGCAGAGAGTTTTGCCCATACGCTTTATTTCTATCAGGGCGAAGCGGTGGCCCGTCATTTATGTGCAACGGCGTCCGGGCTGCGTTCGCTCGTGCTAGGTGAGGCGCAGATTCAGGGGCAAGTTCGTAGCGCCTACGAAGCTGCGCAACGGATCGGAAGTGTTGGTTCGATATTACACCGCTTGTTCCAGATTGCCCTAGTCGCCGGCAAGCGTGTCCGTCATGAAACGACGATTGGTAAAGGGGCAGCCAGTGTTTCCCAGGCCGGGGTTGAGCTGGCCCGTCGTCGGCTCGGTGATCTACGCGGTCGTGAAGTGCTGCTGATTGGTGGTGGTGAGGTCAGTGAATTGGCCGCCCAGAACCTGATTGCCAACGGTGCTGATCGGTTGACGATTGTCAACCGCACGTCGGCCCGTGCTGCTGCCCTGGCTGAGCGTTATGGCGCCGAAATGCTCGATTTTGGTGCGCTCCCTCAGGCGTTGGCCCGCGCTGATATTGTGATCAGTTCGACAGCCGCACCGGTACCGATTATTTATCGCCACCATGTGGCCGAAGCGATTGCTCACAAACAACGGACGCACGCTTGTGGCGATTGTGAGCCACCGACGATGCTCCTGATCGATCTAGCCGTGCCGCGTGATATTGCTTCTGATGTTGCGCAACTTCCTGGTGTTTATCTCTTTACCGTTGACGACCTGCGTGAAGTGGTGAGTCACACGATTGAGTTGCGAAGTACCGTGCTGGACATTGCCCAACAGATTGTTGAAGAGCAAGTTCAAGAGTTTATGTCCTGGATGCGCACCCAAGAGGCGCTACCGGTCCTGACAATGCTCCGACAGCGAGCGGAAGAGGTGCGGAATGAGGAGTTGACCCGTGCACTACGCCGCTTGCACGATCTTTCCCCCGAACAGCGGGCGGTGATTGAAGGAATGTCACGGAGTATTATCAATAAGCTGTTGCACCCGCCAACCCGCTGTCTACGTGAAGCGGCGGCGCATGGTCAGGGTAAACGTTACGCTTCGATTCTGGCCGAACTCTTTAATCTGGAACATTGAGAGGCGTTTATGGCGCGTGTCTTGCTTGGTACTCGCGGTTCGGCTCTTGCCCGTGTCCAGTCAGAATGGGTTGCGCGTGCGCTCCGTACCGCTGTTCCCGATCTCGAGGTTGAGCTGCGGATCATCTCAACTACCGGCGATCGCGTGCTGGATGTCGCATTATCGGCGGTTGGCGATAAGGGTCTGTTTGTGAAGGAGCTTGAGCAGGCCCTATTAGCCGGTGAAGTTGATCTTTGTGTCCACAGTGCGAAAGATATGCCGACTGTGACGCCCGATGGGTTGATGCTCGCTGCATTTCCGGTCCGGGCCGATCCGTGCGATGCCTTAGTCGTGAGGAATGCTACCATCGGCACCGATCTCAAAACATTACCGGCCGGGGCACGGGTCGGAACGTCGAGCTTGCGACGCACCAGCCAGCTACGCTATCATCGACCCGATTTGCAGCTTAGCGATGTGCGTGGGAACGTTGATACCCGCTTGCGCAAGTTGGCTTCCGGTCAGTACGATGCACTGATTCTGGCTGCTGCCGGGTTGCGTCGGCTGGGGTTGTGGGATGGTACCCCCGGTGCGCAAATCGGCGACGCGGTTGTGTATCCTCTCGATCCGGAGGTGATGTTGCCGGCAGTGGCCCAGGGCATTCTGGCTATCGAGATTCGTGCTGACGATGCCGCAACCCAGTCGTTAGTGGCGACCCTCGACGATCCGGTTGCGCGTTCAGCCGCTTTAGCCGAGCGGGCACTGTTACGGCGGTTAGAGGGTGGTTGCCAGATACCGGTTGCTGCGCATGCAGTGGTTACTGATGCCGGTCTGCACCTGCGTGGTATGATCGGTTCACTCGACGGTAAGACCCTTGTCTTTGCCGAGCAAACCGGTGATCCAGCGCAGCCAGAAGCTCTGGGGGTTGCGGTTGCCGAGTTGTTGCTGGCCCGCGGTGGTGAGGCAATCCTGACGACTATTCGTCATCAACTGGAGGCTCGCCGATGAGTGGCCTTGTCGGTCGCCGGATAGCCATTACTCGTCCGTCTGGGCGCAGTGATACCCTAGCCGAACGGTTGCGGTCACTTGGTGCACTGCCGTTATTAACGCCGTTGATCGCGTATGCGCCACCTGCCGATCAATATCCTCTGCAACAGGCTATCGCCCGTCTCGCTGCTGGTGCATACCATTGGCTGGTTGTGACCAGCCGCCAGACCGTACAGGTGTTGGCTGAAGCGGTGATTCCCGCTGTCACCGCAATTGCTGCTGTCGGAAAGGCAACAGCGGCTGATTGTCGGCGCGTGTGGGGGCGTGAACCGGCGGTTGTCCCTGAGTTAGAACTGGGAGCAGCCTTACCGGCAGCGATGGGGAATCTGTCTGGGACACGGGTCCTGTTACCATGTGCGGATATTGCGCCACCAGCTCTCACCGAGGCGCTGCGTGCAGCAGGCGCCGATGTCGAACGGGTTACCGCGTACTGCACGGTTGCCGGTTCGGGGGTTGATGAACTGCGGGCAGCGTTACAGGCCCAGGCGGTTGATGCTATTGTCCTCGCTAGCGGTTCAGCAGTGCGCCAACTTCAGCCTCTGTGTCCGCCTGACCGGCTACCGCCATTGATCTGTATCGGTCCTAGCACGGCTGCTGTCTGCGCGGAACTCGGTATGTCGGTCGCAGCTATTGCCGACCGTCCACACGACGACGCGCTGATTGCTGCTTTGGAACAGGTCTTTATACCGAACTGTGAAACCAAGGAGTAAAAAGGTGGATCTTCTCTCTCGTCATGTATCAGTTGCCAATGGCACAACAACAAACATTCCAACGCCGGTATACCGGCCACGCCGGTTACGTGTCAGCCCGGCGCTCCGTGATCTTGTGCGTGAAACGCGCCTGACGCCGGCCCAATTGATCGCGCCGATGTTTGTGCGTCATGGTCACAATTTACGAGTAGCTATTCGCTCAATGCCCGGTCAGTATCAGATGTCGCCCGATCAGGCTGCGCGAGAGGCAAAGGAACTGGCTGAACTTGGGATTCGAGCGGTACTGCTCTTTGGCATTCCGGCCCGTAAAGATGCTTGTGGTAGCGAAAATTATGATCCCGAAGGTATTGTCCCGCAAACCATTCAGGCGATTAAGGCCGAAGTGCCGGGTATGGTTGTTATCAGTGATATGTGCTTCTGTGAGTACACTGACCACGGCCACTGCGGTGTTCTCAATACCCCTGATCGGAATGACTATCAGCCGCAACTCGGCCAGGGTTATCTGCTTAATGATGCGACACTGGCGTTACTCGCCGAGGCTTCGGTTGTGCATGCCAGAGCTGGCGCCGACATTATTGCGCCGTCAGGAATGATTGACGGGATGGTAGCTGCTATTCGAGCTGCGCTTGATGCTGCTGGTCTGCAACATACGGCGATTATGAGCTATGCCGCCAAATATGCGAGTGGCTTCTACGGCCCCTTCCGCGATGCCGCCGAAAGCCCACCCCAATTTGGTGACCGTAGCCAGTATCAGATGGATCCGGCCAATGCTCGTGAAGCACTTCGTGAAGTCGAACTTGATGTCGCCGAAGGTGCTGATATTCTGATGGTTAAACCGGCACTTGCCTACCTCGATATTATCCGTCAGGTACGCGACCGCTATACGTTGCCCCTGGCTGCCTATCAGGTCAGTGGTGAATACAGTATGGTGAAAGCTGCCGCCTTACAGGGCTGGCTCGATGAGCAGCGAATTGCATTGGAGACTCTGACTGCGATTCGGCGTGCTGGCGCCGATATGATTATCACGTATTGGGCGCGAGAAGCTGCTGAGTGGTTGGGATAAGGTTCTATACATTGCGAGGAAGGTCATGCGTGATCGTTTTCTACGGGCCTGCCGTCGTCAACCGGTCGATCGTACACCGATCTGGTTGATGCGCCAGGCTGGGCGCTATATGCCTGAATACCGGGCTGTTCGCGAGCGGTATGGCTTTTTACAGATGGTTAAAACGCCTGAAGTAGCGGCTGAAGTGACTTTACAACCGATACAAGCATTTGGGGTAGATGCGGCAATTATTTTTGCTGACATTCTGCCGCCCCTGGAAGGGTTAGGGTTGCAGCTCACCTACGAAAAAGGCGAGGGACCGGTTATTCACAACCCCATTCGCCATCCGCGTGAGGTTGCGGCATTACGTTCTTGCGATCCACGTGAGACGGTCGCCTACACTCTGAAGGCGTTACAGTTGGTCAAACGTGAACTGAATGGTTTGCCGCTGATCGGCTTTAGCGGGGCACCCTTTACGCTCGCCAGCTATGCCATCGAAGGCGGAGGATCGCGAGAGTACCGGCTGACAAAACGCTTCATGTATGAACAACCGGCGGCCTGGCATGACCTCATGCAGCGGCTCAGCCAGTTGGTTGCCGAATACCTGATTGCACAGGTCGAGGCGGGGGCCGACGCAGTGCAAATCTTCGATAGCTGGGCCGGCGCGCTGGCACCTGCTGACTACCGCAGTTATGTGTTGCAGCATACAAAGGCGGTCATACAAACGGTGCGCCAACGGTTAGGAGACGCTGCACCACCGATCATTTACTTCGGCACCGATATGGCCGGTCTGGCCGGTGAATTGCGTCAGATCGGCGCTGATGTGCTTGGTGTAGACTGGCGGATCGATATTGATACAGCCTGGGCGCAATACGGTTATGAACATGCTGTTCAGGGCAATCTCGATCCGATGACCCTCTTTGCACCGCTATCTATCATTGCTGCCCGCGCCCGTGAGATTTTACAGCGAGTCGGTGGTCGTCCCGGTCACATTTTCAATCTCGGTCACGGCATTCTGACCGAAACGCCGGTTGATCACGTTCGCTATCTGGTCGAGTTTGTCCAATCATTTCCTGTTTCTACGACGATGCCTGCTCTTCAAGAGGTGATGCAATGAGCATTGTTACCGAACGTTATAGCCGTTCGCAGGCCGACTTTGCCGCTGCGCAAGAGGTGATTCCAGGTGGTGTCAATTCGCCAGTACGTGCTTTCCGGGGGGTTGGCGGTACACCCATATTCTTTGAGCGGGGTCAAGGCGCGCACGTTTGGGACGTTGATGGCAATCGCTATATCGACTATGTGCTCTCGTGGGGGCCGTTGCTGCTCGGCCATGCTCATCCGGTGGTAGTGAACGCCATCGCCGAACAGGCTCAGCGTGGAACGAGCTTTGGCGCGCCAACCGAGTTAGAGTCCGAACTTGCCCGCTTAGTGATTGAACTGGTGCCGTCAATCGAGCAGATTCGGTTTGTCAACAGTGGCACCGAGGCTACAATGAGTGCTCTGCGTCTGGCGCGGGCAGCAACCGGTCGGCGTCTGATTGTGAAATTTAACGGCTGTTACCACGGTCACGCCGATATGCTGTTGGTGCAGGCCGGTAGTGGTGTTGCAACCCTCGGTCTCCCCGATAGTCCGGGGGTGCCACCATCGGTTGCCGCCGAGACGATCACTGTCGAGTACAACGATCTTGATGCGGTAGCAGCACTGTTTGCCAGCCGTGGCGCCGAGATTGCTGCGGTTATTGTTGAACCGATTGCGGCCAATATGGGATTCGTGTTGCCCAAACCTGGCTTTCTGAGTGGTCTGCGCGAATTGACCAAGTCGCATGGCGCAATCTTCATTCTCGATGAGGTGATGACCGGTTTTCGGGTAGCTCCGGGTGGTGCACAGGCGTTGTGGGGTCTTGATCCCGATCTGACCTGCCTGGGGAAGGTGATCGGTGGTGGCTTGCCGGTAGGGGCTTACGCCGGGAAACGTCACCTGATGCAACTGGTTGCTCCCGCCGGTCCGATGTATCAGGCCGGTACGCTGAGTGGTAATCCGCTGGCAATGACTGCTGGTCTGGCAACCCTGCGGACGGCATTCGCTGATGAGGGTAAGGCGTTTTGGCAGGCGGTGACGCTTACCACACAGCTCGCTAACGGTCTGCGGATGCTCGGTGAACGCTACCGGATTCCATTACAGGTAGGAAATGTGGGTACCATGTTTGGCTGTTATTTCCTGCGTCAGGCCGACAGCCAGATCACCAACTACGCCGAAGCAAAGGCCTACGCCGATCCGCAACGCTATGCCCGGTTCTTCTGGGCAATGGCCGAACGTGGCGTCTACCTGGCTCCTTCCCAGTTTGAGGCCGGCTTTGTCAGCACAGCACATACTGCCGCCGACATCGATGAGACGCTCAATGCGGCGGAAGCCGCGTTCGCGACCCTGGTGTAGCTGTTTAGCAGAACCTTGTAGCAGCAGCTAGGAGAACTTAGTATGACGGTCACCGATACCCGTACAATCGTACACGATTTGATGCGTGATGGGCAACATCGGCTCTGTGCCGCTTTTGAGGAGATTGATAATCACGGCCATTTCGTAGCCGAGAGTTGGGAACGACCGGGTGGTGGCGGGGGCACGGCACGGGTAATGACCGAAGGCGCCGTATTTGAGCGAGCCGGAGTGAACGTCTCGGCAGTATACGGTGCCGAAGTGCCACCCAGTATCTGGCAACACCGCCCCTCAACCCGCGGTCAGCCGTACTTCGCGACCGGTATCTCGATGGTGCTTCACCCGCGCAACCCCTACGTGCCCGCTTTCCACGCCAACTTTCGCTACTTTGAAGCAGGTGAGGACTGGTGGTTTGGCGGTGGTATGGATTTGACCCCCAATTATGGCTTTGTCGAGGATGCGCATCACTTTCACGTAACGCTCCGTGACTACTGTGATCGCCATCCAATTGCCAGTTACGCCGAGATGAAGGCAGCCTGCGACAATTACTTCTTCCTCAAACATCGCAACGAAATGCGTGGAATTGGCGGCATCTTTTTCGACGATCTGCATCCCACTAGCGAAGATGGT
Source organism: Chloroflexus sp. MS-G (assembly GCF_000735195.1). Classification (GTDB taxonomy): domain Bacteria; phylum Chloroflexota; class Chloroflexia; order Chloroflexales; family Chloroflexaceae; genus Chloroflexus. Next base: position 6,292 of record NZ_JPIM01000029.1, on the reverse strand, counting down.
TTCGAGCGGGCCTTCGCCTTCGTGCGCGATGGAATCACGACCATCCTCGATGCTTATCTGCCTATCGTGCGTCGCCGTATGAATACGCCCTACGGCGAGCGTGAACGGATGTGGCAGCTCTACCGCCGTGGACGCTACGTCGAATTCAATCTGATTTACGACCGGGGAACACTCTTTGGTTTGCAAACTGGTGGGAACATCGAGGCGATTTTGATGTCTCTCCCACCGCTGGCTCGCTGGCAATTCAAGTACCAACCTGAACCTGGTTCACCGGAAGCTGCAATGGCCGAATTTCTCAAACCTCGCGATTGGGCGTCAGAAACGTCATCGTGATGACCAACAGATCGACAGTTCACATATTGGGTTATTGCAACAGACGGGGCGGGTGCTCAACCCGCCCTTTGCTGACATCGGCGTGGTGCTACGCTGCCAACTGCTCAAGCTGATCAACCAACCCGGCGAAGGCATCCATCGCGGCCTGAATCGGTGCTGGTGATGTCATATCCACACCTGCCTCGCGTAGCAGCTCAATCGAAGAACGCGACGATCCACTGCGCAAGAAGCGGAGATACCGATCAATAGCCGGTTGCCCCTCGCTGATAATCTGACGACTCAGCGCCAGGGCTGCCGAAATACCGGTTGCGTACTGGTAGACATAAAAGTTATAGTAGAAATGCGGAATCCGCATCCACTCATACGCCAGCTCGTCATCAATCTGCAATTCGGGGCCGTGGTAGCGGGCAACCAGGTCACGATAATGCTGGCTCAGCACATCAGCCGTTAATGGCTGCCCACGTTCGGCGCGCTCGTGCATCCACAATTCAAACGCGGCAAACATCGTCTGGCGGAAGATTGTCCCCCGAATCTCCTCAATCTGTTGAGAAAGCAAGCGTCGGCGCAGCGACTCATCAGGATTGTTCTGTAACATATAATGCGTCAACAGTGCTTCATTGAGCGTAGAAGCCACTTCCGCGACAAAGATCGTGTAGTTGCCATACACGAATGGCTGGTGCTTGCGCGTGAAGTAAGAATGAAGCGAGTGACCCAACTCATGGGCCAGCGTAAAGACATCACGTAGACGATCCTGGTAGTTCAGCAAAATGTAGGGAGGTGTGCCATACGATCCGCCGCTATATGCACCGCTCCGCTTCCCCACATTCTCATAGACATCGATCCAGCGTCGGCTGAACATCTGCTCGAGCGCTGCCCCATACTCTTCCCCTAACGGACGAAACGCTGCCCGCATCAGATTGCACGCCTCTTGATACGGAATTGTCAGCTCAACATCCGGT
>NZ_JPIM01000028.1 GCF_000735195.1 Chloroflexus sp. MS-G | reverse complement strand
AGAGAAAGAACGCTGAAAACCCCCTCACGTAAGCGTCGCATGAGAACGGTACGCGCCTGATGAAACGTTTTTGATCACCCTCTGAGAGATTGGCAACAGCGGCGTATGCAACAACTGCGATGAGGCACGTATGCAGGATCAGGACGATCCCCAGACAAGGGGTTAAAAAGGGGGTAGCGCGATTTCAGGCATTGGACGGGGTATCGAGATGGGAGACGGGGCCGGAGGTGCAGCGGTGCGGCATCAGGCTCTGCTTCCATTCCCTGAGCGTGTCTCTGAATATTCCCTTGCTGACCAGGGATTGAAGGAATCATTAGCTTGCTGAAGTCAAGTTTTGGCATTTTACATAACTCAACTTTTTTCAGATGCGCTCAGAGGGCTGGCGGATCATTACAGGATCTCTGCGAAAAAGCTTAGTCTAGCGGAACGAAATCTGCCATACTAAGAGCCTATCCGGAATACTCTGTCGCAGAAGAAGATCGGTTGGGGCGCAGCGCCGCTGCGCCCGTACATCTATCAGGTTTCATCCGCTGTACTGTGAGATAATTATTTGGATAGGCACTAAAAACAATCCGCTTCTGTCACCCGATAGTTCGGTTCATTGTATAATCAAATATCTCATCACAATGTGTTTCGTGCAAAGGAGCCTTGTCATGGAACTCAACCTGCACTACTTCCCCTACCCTGGACGACGGATACCGGTAGTTGCCGAGCGTGGTGTGGTTGCCAGTAGCCATCCGCTGGCATCGCAGGCCGGCATGCAGATATTGCAGGCAGGCGGTAATGCGGTCGATGCCGCTATTGCCACTGCTGCGGCACTGACCGTTCTGGAACCGACTTCAAATGGTCTGGGTGGTGATGGCTTTGCGCTCATCTGGGCCGGTGATCAACTGTACGGTATCAACGGTTCGGGGGCAGCACCGGACAGGTTGAGCGTTGATGCGTTGGCTGCCGCTAGCTACACCGAAATCCCCACCCATGGTTGGTGGCCGGTCACAGTACCGGGCGTCGTTAGATTGTGGGGTGATATGCACGATCGGTTTGGTCGGCTTCCCCTGGATCAGTTGCTGGCCCCGGCGATTACCTATGCTGCCGAAGGTGCACCAACTCCGCCGATGGTAGCATACTTCTGGGCGCGCGGCGTAGAAGCGGCCCGCACCCGCCATGGCCCCGAATTTGCCGGTTTCTTACCAACTTTTAGCATCGATGGTCGTGCGCCGCGTCCTGGAGAACGCTTTGTCAGTCCTGGGCATGCCCGTACCCTGCGCCTGATAGCCCGCCATGGGGCTGATGTCTTTTACCAGGGTGAGATCGCTGAGGCGATTGATCGCTTTGCCCGTGAAACCGGTGGTCTGCTGCGTGCGGAGGATCTGGCTCATCATCGTTCTGAATGGGTAACGCCGATTAGTATGCAGTATCGCGGTTATACCGTTCACGAAATTCCGCCAAACGGTCAGGGTATCGCGGCGCTGATGGCCCTCGGTATTCTCGATCAGTTCGATCTTGTGCGCTATCCCCGTGACTCGGCTGCAGCGTTTCACTATCAGATCGAGGCGATGAAGCTAGCGTTTGCCGATACCTTCGCCTACGTAGCCGACCCGCGCAAGGCCGCTGTCCCGGTGGCCGATATGCTGAACCGTGAACGGTTAGCTGCTCGTTCTCACCTCATCGGTGAGCGCGCCAACACGTTCCAGCCCGACAATCTGCCACGTGGCGGAACCGTCTATTTCGCAACGGCTGATCGTGATGGTATGATGGTGAGCATGATTCAATCGACGTATATGGGGTTCGGTTCAGGGGTAGTGATCCCCGGCTACGGTATTGCGATGCACAATCGTGGTTGTGGTTTTGTGATGACACCCGGCCATCCGAATCAGGTTGCACCGGGCAAACGTCCATTTCATACCATTGTCCCCGGTTTTCTGAGCAAGGATGGCTTACCTATCGGTCCTTTTGGCGTCATGGGGGCACATATGCAGCCGCAAGGTCACGTGCAGGTGATCGTTAACACGCTTGACTACGGCCTGCATCCTCAGGCAGCGCTCGATGCACCACGCTGGCGTTGGGAACGTGATGGAACTCTTCGGCTTGAGCTTGAAACACCCCGGCACGTTATCGAAGGGTTAGCAGCTCGCGGTCATCAGGTCGTGGTCGAGAGCGAATTAGGCGGTTTCGGGCGTGGTCAGATCATCTGGCGTCTAGCGAGTGGTTGCTACGTAGCCGGTACCGAACCTCGTTGTGATGGATTGGCAATTGGCTGGTGACAGATAGCATAATGGGTAAGCGTGTTATGACGACCAATCGCACATTGTTTGATCTTCTGTCGAACGGCGCCGATCGGGACCCAGCTTTGATTGCACCAGGTGGGCCGGTCTGGAGTTTTGCCGATATTCGTTCACAGGTCCAACGCCTGGCCGAATGGCTCCAAAACCACGGGCTGGGGCATGGAGATCGGATCGCCATTGCGCTTGGCAACGGGCCGGCAATGGCAATCACCTTTCTGGCTGCGGCCACTGCTGCCACTGCTGCGCCGCTCAACCCGAAATATCGACGTGATGAGTTTGCCTTTTACTACGAAGATACCAACGCTCGCGCCTTGATTGTAGCCCCCAACGAAGGTGAAGAGGCACGAGCAGCACTGCGTTCGGGCATGATGCTGATTGAAGCGTCATTTGATGCTCAACACCAGCTTGTGTTTGTCACCTCTGCTCAGGCTGCTTCTCCCCGTCGTGATGGGCTGGCAACGCCTGACGACATCGCTATGATTCTGCACACCAGCGGGACGACCAGTCGCCCTAAGCGCGTACCCCTGCGTCACCGCAATCTGGTTGCCTCAACCGCAAATATTATTGCGACCTACCAGTTATGTGCTGCTGATCGATCACTCTGTGTGATGCCACTGTTCCACATTCACGGGATCGTTGCCTCGCTGCTCAGCCAATTGGCCGCTGGTGGTGCAGTTATCTGCCCACCTGGTTTCGATGGTCTCAAATTCTGGAGTTGGGTAGAGCAGGAACGACCAACCTGGTACTCGGCTGTACCAACAATGCACCAGGTCTTGCTGGCCCGCGCCAGCCGCAACTCGGCCATCATTGCCGCTCATCCGTTCCGCTTTATCCGCTCGTCGAGTGCACCATTGCCGCCGGTAGTAATGGAACAGATGGAACAGGTTTTTGCAGCGCCGGTCATTGAGAGTTATGGCATGACCGAAGCGGCCCACCAGATGACTTCAAATCCACTTCCGCCCGCTCGCCGCAAACCAGGGTCGGTAGGAATTGGATTCGGGGTAGAAGTGGCTATCATGGATGAAGCAGGCCGCTTGCTGCCAGCAGGTGTCAGAGGCGAGGTCGTGGTGCGCGGCCCAAATGTGATCGACGGTTACGAGAACAACCCCGAAGCAAATGCGGTGGCGTTCGTTAACGGCTGGTTCCGTACCGGTGATCAAGGGTATCTCGATGAAGATGGCTACCTGTGCCTCACCGGTCGCATCAAAGAGCTGATCAATCGTGGTGGTGAGAAGATTTCACCCCTCGAAATTGATGATGTGCTCTTGCGGCACCCGGCAGTTGCTGAAGCATTGGCCTTTGCCGTGCCTCATCCAACGCTTGGTGAAGAGGTGCACGCCGCTGTCGTCTTACGCGAGGGTATGAGTGTTGATGAGCGCGCACTGCGCGAGCATTGCGCCCGTATGTTGGCCGATTTTAAAGTGCCACGGGCAATTCACATCCTGAGTGCCTTGCCACGGGGGGCTACCGGAAAGTTGCAACGCATAACGATGGCAAAGACACTAGGGCTAGACAAGGCAACCACTTGATTGGTGATGGATGCCTGAGAGGCAGATTATGTCTTTCTATTGCGATAGTGGCTTGCTCCCTTTGCTTGTTTTACGGATGGAAGGGAGCAGAGAAAAGGTGAGAACTACCAGTTGTGCTCTGTACAGCCACGCGCCGGGCCACCGGTTCTGCTACCTGATCGGGCCGGCTTCCACTAGCGTATTGCTGGTGCGAAACAGGCGGTAGTCAGGAACCCTGTACCTTCCTCGAAAGAGTAGTGTATTGGTTTTAAATCCACTTCCCAACCGGAGACAGGAAACGGCATGATCCCGAAGCCAGAACTCGAACGCCGCCTTTCGCCATACCTGAGCTTTTCACGCTCAGAATGGGCAGCACTGCGCAATGGAACACCACTACCTCTTAGCGCAGACGAATTAGACTCATTGGTCAGCTTAAACGACAGCGTCTCGATGGAAGATGTTGCCGACATCTACCTGCCGCTGGTGCGGTTGCTCCAACTCTACTACGAAAACGCCTGTCACTTGTATCAGGCGACCAGCACCTTTCTTGGCTCGGCAACAGCGCGTGTGCCGTATGTCATTGGCATCGCGGGGAGTGTCGCGGTCGGTAAAAGCAGCACTGCCCGCATCTTGCAAGCCATCCTTTCGCGTGGTCCTGGGCAACTCAAGGTTGATCTGGTCACAACTGATGGCTTTTTGTACCCTAATCGCGTCCTACAAGAACGGGGTATCATGCATCGGAAGGGGTTTCCCGAAAGCTACGATCGTCGGCGACTGTTACAGTTCATGGCCGACATCAAGTCGGGTTATGGGCCGGTAACGGCTCCGGTTTACTCGCACCTGATTTATGATATAGTTCCTGACCAAGTTCAGGTGGTCGATCATCCCGATGTGTTGATCGTCGAGGGGTTGAACGTTTTGCAACGTGGCGCCAATACCAGGAGGGAACCACAACTTTATGTGTCGGATTTTTTTGATTTCGCGATCTACGTTGATGCGAATGAACATGATCTGGAACGATGGTATATTGAACGATTTTTACGGTTGCGCGAAACAGCATTTCGTGATCCCTCGTCGTACTTTCGCCGCTACGCCGAACTGAGCGAGAGTGAGGCTATTGCAACTGCACGTCGCATCTGGCGCGAGATCAATTATGTGAATCTCAAGCAAAATATCGAACCGACACGTTGGAGCGCCGATCTGATTCTGGTTAAGGGATCACGCCATGAGCTTGAGCGCGTGTATCTGCGCAAACTGTAGTGATTCGTTCAGAGGATAGCGTATGCGTATCTGCATTGTTGGTGCTGGTGCAATTGGCGGCTGGCTGGGGGCCAAACTGATTCAAGCTGGCGCTGAAGTGACATTGATTGCACGGGGTGCGCATTTGGCAGCGATGATTGCCAACGGCTTAACCATCGAGTACGCTGATGGTCACCGTGAGGTTGTACACCCGGCATTGGCGACAGACGATATGAACGTTGCTGGGCCACACGATCTGGTTATTGTTGCCGTCAAAGCGCAGGCATTGTCGGCGCTAGCAGCGCCGATGCGTGTCCTTTACGGGCCTGATACAGCCGTTGTCTACGCTCAGAACGGGATCCCCTGGTGGTATTTCATGCGGCACGGCGGCCCATACGAAGGTCATCGGATCGAGTCCGTCGATCCCGGTGGGGTTATCGCTGCCAATACTGAAATCGAACGGGTTATTGGCTGCGTCGTCTATCCGGCAGCCGCCATTGAACGCCCCGGCGTGATTCGTCATGTCGAGGGCAATCGCTTCGCTCTTGGCGAACCAGACGGTAGCCGCAGTGAGCGTGTTATCCGCCTGAGTAAGTTACTCGAGTCGGTCGGTTTGCGTGCGCCGGTCAAGACTGATATTCGTAATGAAATCTGGCTGAAGCTGTGGGGTAATCTCTCATTCAACCCGATCAGTGCCCTGACTCGTGCGACCATTGATCGGATTATTGCCGATCAGGGTACCTATGCTCTGACAGTAGCAATGATGGCCGAAGCACAGCAAGTGGCCGAAAAACTGGGTGTTCGTTTCCCTATTTCTATCGAGCGGCGCATCCGAATGGCTGAAGAGATCGGTGCTCATAAAACGTCGATGTTGCAGGATATAGAAGCAAAACGTCCAACCGAGATCGATGCTCTGTTGGGAGCAGTGGTTGAGCTGGCCGAATTGACTGGAACGCCGACTCCCACCCTGCGAGCTATTTATGCCGTGACCTCACTGCTTGATCGGATCAACTGTGGACGATGAAGGTATCTCGTTGCCCGTCTCGGGTCTGGATACGATGGTTGTTTCGGTCATACCCTAGACATCATTCTGTTGCGGACACCTGCACGATAATGCAGATGCCGGGAATATGTTACCGGCAGGCGAATACGCTGAAATCTATCCCTACAATGTGAGTGTTGATGCGCGTTCTAAACGGTTTCGCAATCTACCTGTGGCGAACTGAAGCGCGAGCCGACGAGTGTAAGCATAACCAACCGTTCGTCTTGAAACCGAACCATTCTGGTGCCGATGAGCATTCATACCGGTTGATAATACGATTTCTCGCAAAGGAGCATCCATGCATCTGCCAATCGTCAATCCTGTGTTGACACGAGAACTCTTTGGCCGTATTCGAGGTCGTAACGCATGGTTCATTCTAACCGGCTACTTGACCATCATCGGTGCGATTACCCTCTTGGTTTATGCCGTATTTGTCAGTTCGGCTATCCCCAACGATCCGGAAACTTCGCTCAGAATTGGTAAAGGCATCTTTTTTACCGTCATGACCGTGTCGTTAATACAGGTGTGCTTTCTTTCGCCCTCACTGACGGCAGGTGCGATTGTTGGCGAAAAAGAGCGACAAACGTATGATCTGTTACTCGCCTCACCGCTCTCACCACTTCAGATTGTTACCGGTAAAGTATTGGCGGCGATTGCCTTCGCTTTGTTGCTGATTATGGCCTCTCTGCCCATTGCTGGTCTGTCCCTGTTGTTTGGCGGCATTACCGGCCAGGAAGTCTTTATCGGCGTCGTTGGTCTGTTGATAACGGCAATTGCATACGCCGCCATCGGTATATTCTGGTCAACTGTAATGCGCTCAACGCTCGGTGCAACGGTGATGGCTCAGGGCACAGTGCTGGTTATTTTACTCCTGGTGCCATTCCTCTATTTCGTTATTTCATTACTGATCGGTGCTTTTGATGGTCCCCCGTCGCCTTTGTATATCTACATAATGGGTACATTCCTATGTCTGCATCCGTTCATTGCCTTGGGGATGACCGTCGGCGCCCTCGAAAGTGGGAATGGCCCGCTCTTGTGGCAGCTTTCTTCCAGCATTGGCGATTTGTTCGTGCCCTCACCCTGGCTGGTGTACTCGGTTCTGATGATTCTGGTGACGATCACCTGCTTGGCTCTTGCTTGGCAGCGCATACAGTTGGCTGAAGATGATAGCGGTAGCTAGCCTGTCTGTGGTGTGCTGAAGCAACTCGCCACTGCCATGTTGCAGTGAGGAGTAAAACCCGCGGCACGAGGTCAGTGTACTCGAAGGAAGCCGCAGTGGAAACGGCTTGATTCGGTCTGCACATCTATGCTAGAAGAAGGTCATTTGCTGTCACGATAGCGGGGCGACCAGATTGGACGCCCCGACTAGCAATGATGGAACAGATTACGGAAACAGTTTCATCCGTATTCATTCACATCAACGCACAATGATCGCACTGGCCTCACGGCCTTCCGGCGCAAAGGAGTAGTGTAACAGAATACCCGAATCAGTCACATCAGCCGGGGCGCTAAACCGGTAGATTGTGGTATTGAGCGATCCCCTTTCCGGTACTACCCCACTCCCGACATCAATATCAAACCGCGGTGCGCCCAACACCGTGCTCATACCTTCGATCTTGCTTAGCTCAAAACCGGTAAAGTAATTGTCGTAGGTATAGGCATCAACATTGATCTGCTGACCAAGGCTGGTAACACCGATCTGACTTCCGCACATCGTCAGGACAGTGTTCGCGCTGTTGGTAGCGTGGCCGGTGAAGAAGAAGGCGCTGTACGGACCAGCCAATGGGCCAACAAAGAAAGCATTCCGGCCATCAGCCGCAAATGCTCCCGATGGTAGACTCAATTCTGCTGTAAAGCCAACATAGTCGGGTGTCCCATCGCGGTCGGTATCGAAGAGCAGGTCTATCTCCACCGGATAGTTTGAATGAGTGATTCGCTGGTGGGTAGTCACTGCAAACTGAACGATCGGGCTATTTGCCGGGCAGAAACCTGGGATACTGAAAGCTCGCACACCAACGTAGCGCAAATCCATTGGCGGCATTTGTATGCCGGCGCCAGGTGATGCTGTCACAAACGGATTTTCACCGATTAGCGTAAACGGATCGACACTCACCGGATTAGCGCCGGTGTTGGTTAAGCGGGCAGTGGCGGGGCTGGTTGTGGTAGCGCGCACTGAAGTTGGTGCACTAACGGTTCCCGCTGCACGTGGTATGACATGCCATGGCATGGTTAAGTCGTTGGTCGTACCTGCCGCATCAAGCACCAGGTAGCCATCATATTCAACGTCAGTTAGTGCCGCTCCGTTCCCGCCATTTGTTCCTGAATTCAAGACCCAGGTTGGTAGTTTCGTTGGATCGATACGCAGGGTCAGGGTAAAGGTACGCCGACTACGTGGTGGTACCGTAATTGTAGAAACAGAGGTACTCGGTGTCACTGCTCCACTGGCTGCATCGTTGCTATAGCGGAACGTGGGCGTGATGGTGTAGGTGAGAGGTGTATCACCATAGTTACGGACAACAATCGTCCGGCGCAGCGTTGTCGGATTACGTGTCGCATCAACTAATCCAAACGAAATCGTTGCCGCTCCATTTGAAAGCTCCCAGGCGCTGGCCTGCGCGGCAATTGCCCGGTTAATGCGTACTTCGCCACCGCCAATGCGTGTGATAGGAGCCAGCGCTGGGCCGAGGAAGGCCGGTGGACCGTTGTAGATATTCGTTTCAGCAGTGTTGATCAAGCGCGCTTTCAATTCCCACGGTGAGAGGCTCCAGTTCGACGCATTGTACAGTAGTGCAGCCGCTCCGGCCACCATTGGGGCTGCACCGGAAGTACCACCAAACGGCGCCACCCCAGTACCACTACCGGCTACTGCTGAAATGGATGCTCCAGGGGCGCCGATTTCGGGCTTAATGATTTGACCGTACATGATCTGATTGCCGTAGGTCATTTGCCCTAACGTTGGCCCACGTGACGAGGTACCAACCACACTGCCGGCATTACTGAACGGCGTATCAAAACCAATCGTAGTAGTATTTCCGGTGCGCGCTTTAAGCGTATTGCCAGCAGCCTGTGTAATTGAGAGTACCGGTACGGTAGGTGTACCACCGCCAAAGCCAAAAACAGGCGGTACTGCACCGGCAACGTTGTTAGCTACAATCACTGCCACTGCACCAGCGGCAGCACCGTTTGAGCCCTTGATACTGATCGCACAGACACCCCGATCAACCAACAGGATTTGCCCGGTCAATGAACCAGGTGAATACGCTGTACAGCCGAGCGCGTTTCCCAATGCCTGACCGTATACCAGTGTTCCACTTACGGGCGTATTGGGAATCGGTGCCCACGGTTGGGCTACTCCGTAGACTGTCGTACTAAGGACGGTAATCGGGTACGAGGCATCGCTCGGCACAGCCGTCTGTGCTACCGAGAGGGCGGTTCGAGCGCCGGCCGGGGTACCGGTAATGTACGGACGATCCGCACTATTGCCGGCTGAAGCGACGACTAGGATGCCAAGCGGTTGCAGATTATCAACCGCAATGGCGGAATCATCGTCATAGTTTTGCCCATACGCAGCCCCAAGCGACATGTTCACAATGTGCATCCGATCATCGGTTACCCCGTCACCGTTAGGATCGGCAACCCAATCGAGACCTTGCAAGATGGCAACCCCGCTGCACGATGAAGAGACCGCTGAACAGACCTTCACCGCAAAAAGATCAACTTCTGGTGCAACTCCTTGCTCACCACCGATAATGTCGGCGACATGGGTACCGTGACCGCCAGCACACGTGCCGCTGCTCAATCCAGGCGCGCCACAATCAATCGGATCAGGATCAGGCATCAGGGGCCCATTTGGCCAGACTTCGCCAACAAAGTCGTAACCGCCCTTCACGCGATCGGTCGGAAACAGGCCATCGAGAGTCTTGTTACGTGGATCGGCAGGGCTTGTCCCGTAGGCTGCCTGATAGGCTGCCAGCGTCCCAGGGCCACCAAACGCGGCATGTGTATAGTCAATACCGCTATCGAGTACAGCCACCCGTACACCTTTGCCCCGATAACCAGCAGCTTGCACCTCAGGTGTAGCCCCGATGTATGGTACCGTCTCCATCGGTGGTTGCGTTTCCCGTTCATAATTCACGACTGGATTAATACGCACCACTTCAGTGTCACGAGCCAGCGCCGGTAACGCTGCACCATCAACCTCAACAATAACCGCATTCAATGCCACCCGCAACCGGGCCAGTTCGGTCAGGGTTGGATCGATAGTTCGTAAGCGTGCCAATACGCGCTCTTGCTGCTGGGTAATGCGTTGGAGTTGTGCTGCTTGCGCAGCCCCCTCAGGTACACGTGCTGTCGGATTTTCGCTCAAGCGAATGACAACCTCTTGCCGACCGCTAGCCCCAATGAGACTGGGAGAAAGAACGAGAGACCGGCCTTCAAGCATCGCCGGTTCTTCCAGACGTAGAGCTTCAATGTTTGGTAGCGGACGTGGCGGTTGTGCAGCGGATGGGGCAACGAGAGCTATGGTAAGGCCAATGCTTATGATCATCGCAAATAGATGACGTTTCGTGATCGATCTCATACACTCCTCAGCTTGTCAATGATACTACCAAACGAACAGGCTATCACACTGGTTGGTGCAACAAACGCTGATCACTACTTTGTGAGTTGCGAATTCCTCCTTTTCTAGGACGTGCGTAATCCTCCAAAATGCTGACGCATGGGTGAGATGAGTGTTCAGATAGCGCACAGCAACACGTCAGAGTGTTGGATGCACTCTGCACACTCAGCAGCAACGTCGCTGGCAAGATAAGCTGAGGTGAGATGGAGATTTGCAGGCAAAAGGGTAAACTGATTAAACGTATTTGTCAAGCAGAATTTTCTGATCAACAATTAAAAATTCTTCATCTGAGTCATTGCTGCGATGACGTTTTGTTTATCTTCCTTATGGAATGGGGATGAGACGGAGCGGGGTAGTGGGCTGGCACGCCAATCGATAGTGGCCATCCTACCCAATGCGGGCCGGAGGCCCGCGCTCCCAGGAAAGCGGGGGGAAGACGTTTGGCTGGTTCCGATGGTGCCTTGCGCCCAGCCCGCTGTTGTATCACTGCATCACGCTCGTCGGCGCATTGGGGGCGACACCCCCGCTGACGCGGGACGGGGTGGTGGGCTGGCACGCCAGTCAATAGCTGCCATCCTACCCAATGCGGGCCGGAGGCCCGCGCTCCCAGGAAAGCGGGGGAAGACGTTTGGCTGGTTCCGATGGTGCCTTGCGCCCAGCCCGCTGTCGTATCACTGTCTCACGTTCGTCGGCGCATTGGGGGGCGACACCCCCGCTGACGCGGGACGGGGTGGTGGGCTGGCACGCCAATCGAGAGCGGCCATCCTAACCCAATGCGGGCCGGAGGCCTGCGCTCCCAGGAAAGCGGGGGGAAGACGGTCATCGATGAGCACAACTAAAACCTGAAAACGTTGAAAATCACCAGGGGTTGAACCTACACCTTTCTCATTGTGGGCAAGTTGCGGTATACTACCAACAACATTACTCATCGCGGAGGTCCTCAGTGTCTGCCATTGATACGTTGTCAGTTGTCATTTCTGCGATCGACGGTACCCATCTCGAACGAGCGGTTATGGCTGCGCACATTGCTGCTGCTCGCTATAGCCGTCACCACGAAATTATTATCGCTGCCACCCCACCGGCATCTGCCGTCGCTACTCGCCTAGCTACGACCCGGCCACTCGTATATGCCACATATCATTCTCAGCCGCGTCGTGCCGCCTACCTGCTGCGCGATGCATGCTCACTGACAAGCAATGAGATGATTCTGGCGTTTGAAGCGACTGCTCCACCATCAACCCTGGCGCTCGAACGTTTGCTGGCAGCGTATACCGGCCAGGATGTTCTGGTTGGAATGCGGACACCAGCACCGACCCATCCGCTGCAACGAACACACGCAGCTCTTATTCGCCGTATCCTTGTTAGCGATCAGGTTGATCCTCTTCTGCCACTGGCACTCTTCCGCGCTGACCTGACCGATCTCCTTCCTGGTGATGGTGAACTAGCGCCGCCCCTCGCTCACTTATACGCTATTGCCCGCCGCCGCCAGTATGTGACGGCTCAGATTGCCCTTCCTGCGCAGAGCGCTGGTGCCTATCGCACTGGAATCGCTGATCTGGCTGCATTACTGGGCCACGGTCCGGCTCGGGGTGCGCCGCCAGCGCTGGGGGTGCTGGCGGTTGTTGGCAGTCTCTGGTTGTTGTTACGCCGACGACGCTAAGTGCAACACATGGGTGTTGTCCTTCGTCTTCTATACTAGATGTAAGAGGAGTAAGACAAGGAGCAAACGTATGAGTCAACCTGAACAACAGCCCGATCAGTCGCCTGATCTCGGTGCAGAGCTTCGTGAGCTGGGTCAGCGCATCGAAACTGCTTTGCGGAGTGCCCTTGAAAGCGAGCGCGCTCGGCAAGTGCAACACGAACTGCTCAGTGGGTTGCGCACACTTGGCGAACAGGTGCAAACGGCAGTCAAGACGATTGCGGAACATCCGCGTGTGCACGAGCTGGCCGAACGTGGTCAACAAACGCTACATCAACTCCAGCAGAGCCAGGCGGCCCAAGAACTTCAACAAACGCTGGCCCGCGGGATTGCCCAGCTTAATGAACAACTGGCTGAGTTTATTAAGCAAATGCAATCACCGCCACCCGCTACCGGTGAGACGACTCGGCTCGATAAGGATGAATCTTGAGCTTCATCGGTTATCGCTGACCGCGTTTTCTCATCAAAAGGCTTGATCATGTGTGGACGGTACACGCTTGCGGTTTCGCCTGGAAAGCTATCAGATCGTTTTGCAGTCGAACCGCCATTTGATCTGAAACCGCGCTACAATATCGCCCCTACACAGGCAGTTGTCGCTGTGCGTGAGATCGACGGCCATCGCGAACTCGTTTCATTACGTTGGGGATTGATACCGGCGTGGGCAAAAGATGCCAGTATCGGTAATCGTTTGATCAATGCGCGGAGTGAAACGATCCTTGAAAAGCCGTCGTTTCGGACGGCTTTTCAGCGGCGGCGTTGTTTGATCCCTGCCTCGGGCTTTTACGAATGGCAAACACTGCCAGATGGTAAACAACCTTTTTACTTTACCCCTAGTGATGATGCTCTGATAGCATTTGCCGGTGTGTGGGAGCAGTGGCGTGCGCCTGATGGCTCGCTCATAGAGAGTTGCACAATTTTGACCACTAAGGCCAATGAAGTGGTGGCGCCAATTCACGACCGCATGCCGGTTATTGTGCCACCCGATCTCGATGCAGTCTGGTTGTATCCGACAAGTGATATTCAGCAGCTCTATAAACTTTGTCTTACGCCGCCACCGATTGCGTTACGATGTTATCCGGTTAGCAAGGCCGTTAATCAGGTACGTAACGATAGTGAGGTATTGATACAGCCACAGGCGCAGTGAGCGTCTTTCCCTCTCTCCTATCTTGTGGTAGCCGTAAAACAGTCTATTCTTCATCTTCACCGCTGCCCGACTGAATCTGCTGCGGAGTCTCAATCCAGCCACGACGCAGTGCGAGGATCACCGCCTGGGTTCGGTCATTGAGTGACAGTTTACGGAGAATTGATGAAATATGGTTTTTTACTGTCTGCGTACTGATCCCTAGCTCATCAGCGATCTCTTTGTTGCTATGCCCGGCAGCAATGCGTTCAAGCACTTCGATCTCACGTTCACTCAGGGGGGTAAAGACCTGTAAACTGGGATCACCGCCTACTGTCTGCACTTGCGGCAAATTACGAAACTGCGACAGGATTCGGCTTGCAACACGCGGTTCTTCCAGCAAAACATCGTTGATCACGTATTCACCGTAGGCCACCCGCCGCAGCGTTTCGGCGAGTGCTGCTGGTTTAATATCTTTTGAACGGTACGCTGCTGCACCGGCGCGCAGCGCATTAAACGCTGCTTCATCACTCTCGTGCATACTCAACATTACTACGGCGATGCTGGGGTACTGGCGACGAATCTGGCGTGTTAGCTCTAAACCACTCATGCCGGGCAAGTTCAGGTCAACGAGCATCACATTCGGTTCGTGACCGGCATCAACCTGTGCCAGCCAATGTAATGCTTCTTCACCATTCGCCGCCTCGCCAACAATCTGGATGTCCGGTTCGTTTGCCAGCGCCCACCGTACTCCCTGGCGAAACAGTGGATGATCATCAACAACCAGTAGTCTTACGGTTGAATTGACCATGGCGGTGGTTCCTTTCCTTGATTGCGCAGCCATGCGTGATATGCCTGTTCTGGGTCGATAGGAGGTTGTATACCGGCAACCTGTAACAACCTGGCTACTGCTGGTAACGGTAATCCTACTACATTGGTGTAGCTACCGTCGATGGCAGCAATCAGTGCAGCACCGCCACTTTGCAGGCCATATCCGCCAGCCTTATCGAGCGATTCGCCTGATGCAACATACGCGGCAATTTCATCCTCGGATAAAGAACGCATCGTGACCCGGCTGACCACCAGATCAAATAGCACCCGTCGTTGATCGTAGATGAACCCCTCAGTCCCCATATCGGGATGCATTACGATGCACAGACCGGTAAGAACGGTATGGGTACGACCGGCCAGCCGACGAAGCATCGCTATCGCATGATCTTGATTCTGTGGCTTACCCAAAACTGTTCCATCAATTGCAACTTCGGTATCGGCAGCCAAAACGATTGCATCAGGGTGTTGTTGACTGACATCAGCAGCTTTACGCCAGGCAACCAGGGTTGGATGCGCTTCCAATGGCAACGCAAGCGGTAACGCCGGTAGATGTTCGACCAAGTCAGGCGGTGGTGGCGCCGGATAGTCTTCAACCTGACTGACCAGACAGGTATACGAAACCCCAAGTTGGCCGAGTAATTCACGTCGGCGTGGCGACGCTGAAGCCAGGATGAGCGAACGCATAACCCTCCTGTTGTGACGTTCTATGACGACCTCAATCATAGCATGGCCGATAGTGACGCGCAAGACAAACACTTACAAAAATACCCTGCTATAAATCAGGAAGTTTTTCGGTTGACAGTCGCAAACACAACGAGTATAATCCCGCCTAACGATGTACAGTCTCTTCAACAATCGGTAGTTGTCGTTGCACCACGCCTCACGCTATTCAGTCCGCAAAAAGCAGGTTTGTATTATCTCAACATCTAAATTGATAGTGCAACCGGATAAGCGGCATGTAGATTCTGGAAAGGAGGTGCGCGGCAAAGAGTAAACGCAATGGCGCGGTTCGACTACCGTAGCGAAAAGAGGCTGGAAATCGTTGGTTTCGTTGCCCTCGAATACAAGGAGGACACACACAGATGGTTAGCTTTACTAAACGCGCTGTTGCCATCGTGATGGTGATGGCAATGATCATTCCCGTTCTGGCCGCATGTGGTGGCGGTGCTGCGCAGCCACAGGTCATCCGTGAGACGGTGGTCGTGGTACAGACGGCCGAGCCAGTCCGTGAAACGGTTGTTGAGACGGTCGTAGTCACTGAGGCGGTTGCTCCAGAGCCGTACACCACACCACACCCGATTTTGAGTGACATCCGTGTGCGCCGGGCAATTGCCTACTGCACCAATCGCCCAGAGCTGATCGCTTCGGTTTACCCCTATCTCACGCCTGAGCAGCAGCAGGAACTGCTGATGGACACCTTCCTGCCGAAAGCGCACTGGGCAGCAGCCAAGGAGAACATTACCGTCTATCCGTTCGATCCAGAGAAGGGCAAGCAACTGCTAGAGGAAGCAGGTTGGACGGGTGAACCGATCCGCAGCAATGCTAACGGTGAACCGCTGTCGTTGCGCTTCACGACGACGAATGCCCAGTTCCGCCAGACCTGGTCGGCTGTCTTTATTCGCCAGATGCAGGCATGTGGTATCCAGATTATTCCGACGTATGCGCCAGCTTCGTGGTGGTTCGGCAGCAGCACCGGTTTGCGGCGCCGCGATTTCGAGCTGGGCGCCTTCGCTTGGGTCGGTCAGGCTGATCCCGGTGGTCAGACGCTCTACGCCTGTAATCAGATTCCGCTCCCCTCGAATAACTGGGAGGGTCAAAACTATATGGGTTGGTGCAACGAGCGGGCCAGCCGGGCGATTATTGCTGCCAACAATACCCTTGATCGGGCCGAGCGTATTCGCCAGTACGCCATCGTGCAGGAGGAATTCACCAAAGATATGGTGAGCCTGCCGCTCTTCAATCGGCTAGAGGCGTATGCTGCGACCAACCGGCTCAAGAACTTCAAGCCAAACCCAACTGAGTACTACACGGCGAACGCCGATGAGTGGGAGTTGACCGAGGGCGACACGCTTGTGTTGGGCTTCACTCAAGAGCCACAAACGATGTGGAGCCTGATCGAGAGTGCTGCCGTACAGCGGGTTGCTTCGCAACTGCTCGGTGTTCCGGCAACGACCAGCTATGACTACGACTACCAGCCGGTGGGTCTGGATGGTCTCTCAACCATCGAAAGTGGCCGCGCTACCAATGTTGATGTCGAAGTTAAGGAAGGCGACATCGTCTGGAATACCGATGGTGAGGCAGTTCCGCTGGCGCCGGGTGTCGAGATTACCACTGCCGATGGTGAGACGATCACCTATCAGGGTGGTACGGTCAAGATGAAGCAATTGACCGTCACCGACAAGTGGATTTCGGGCATCAAGTGGGAAGATGGTGAGCCGTTGAAGAAAGCCGATTTCGAGCTGGCTTACAAGATCAACTGTGATCCGGATTCAGGTGCTACGTCGCTCACCTACTGCAACTCGATCAAGAGCATTGACTTCAAGAGCGACACCGAGTACACTGTTACCTTCCACCCTGGTGTACAGTGGCCGACCTATTTCGCCGGCGCCGGTCTGGGTGCCTATCCGTCGCATCAGGTCTTGAGCGATGGCCGCAAGCTGGCCGACGTTCCGGCAGCCGAGTGGCAGACCTTGCCCGAGATTATCGAGCGTCCGCTGAGCAATGGCCCCTACATCCTCAAGGAGTGGGTTAAGGGCCAGAGCATGACCTTTGAGGCGAACCCCAATTACTACAAGGGTGAGGTCAAGGTCAAGAAGGTGATTATCAAGTTCATCGCCGACACTAACCAGGCCGTTGCACAGTTGCTGACCGGTGAAGTGGACGTGTTGGGTAGCGAGACACTAGGTGCTGGTGCTGAAGTGCAAACAGTGATCGAAGCAGGTAAGGAAGGCAAGATTCAGGCCTTCGTCGTTGCCAGCCCGACCTGGGAGCACATTGATATGAACCTCTTCACCAAGTAATCGTTATCTGAACGGAAACAGGATGGCGGTGGGCAGTTTCGTTGCCCATCGCCATGCTATCTGTAAGATAATCCACGTCGGTAGACGTGGCAGGTCTATATCCACGTCTGAGGAGTACTCGTATGGCAGGTTACCTTGCCCGCCGTTTCTTACAAATGTTACTTGTTGCATTGGTAGCAGCCATCTGTTCGTATGGCATGTTATACCTGGTACCAGGCGGGCCAATTGATCAATTGCTGGCTGAGCAGCAAAATACCGGTCAAAATCGAATTACAGAAGACGATATTCGCCGCGTGCGTGAGCGTTTTGAATTAGATATCTATTTGCCATTTCGTTTCACCCGTTGGCTGATCGGCTGGCCAGCCGGGCCGTTGCCCGGTGGAATTGGTGCCGATTGGCAAGTGGGTTGTTCCATCCCAGGGCAGGTGCGACTACGTTATCCTGATGGTCGGGTAGAGGTGGTCGAAGAGGGTTGTGAAGTGCCGGTGACTCTGGCCGATCTCGAAGGTCGAAAGGTGAGTCGGGGAATCGTCTTCGGTGACTTTGGGATGTCGCAAGTGATGCTCCGTGGGCGTCCGGTCACTGATTTGATCATGACCCGCTTACCGTACACGCTCTATTTGATGGGTGCCTCTATTTTACTGTCAATCTTGATCGCCATACCAATCGGAGTGTATTCTGCAGTCAGGCAGTATTCGCGCTTCGATTATGTGATGACAACGGTTGCTTTTATTGGGGCTTCACTACCCAGCTTTGTTTTCGGTATCTTCGCTATTCTGCTCTTCTCGGTTTTAGCTAAAAATGCCGGGCTGCCGTATCTCCCACCTGGCGATGCGGTTGGGGTACGTGATTACACGATACCCTGGATCGGAACCGTCCAGGCCGGATCGTTCCTCGACCGGTTTCTGCGCTTCTTGATGCCGTGCGGCGTCCTAACGTTTATCAATATTGCGGGTTGGAGCCGTTTTGTGCGCGGAAGTATGCTTGAAGTGCTGAGCCTTGATTATGTGCGTACTGCACGGGCTAAGGGTGTCGCCGAACGAGTGGTGATCCTCAAGCATGCCCTGCGTAATTCGTTAATCCCATTTGTAACGCTGCTGGCCGGCATTCTGGTTTCGCTCTTCAGTGGTGCATTGATTACCGAGACCGTGTTCAATTGGCCGGGGATCGGTCGTTTGTTCATCGATGCGCTTAGTCGCAATGATTATAATGTAGTCATGGCATTGCTGATCATCAATATCGTGTTATTGCTGATCGGGATTTTAATTGTTGATATTCTGTACACGGTTGTCGATCCGCGTATCCGACTAACGTAAATTGGTATAGTTGACCGACAAAGGTGTTGGTCGTATTTCAATCAATTCACGAGGAGAGTTTTGATGGCCACTAGCACGACTGCCGTGCCGCTTGAAGAGGCCGTGACCCGGCGATCTGAAGGGCAATGGGCGATTGTTTTTCGTCGTTTCCGACGCCATCGTCTGGCAATGTTTTGTATTGGCATATTGGCGCTATTGCTGCTCTTATCGGCGGCAACGCCGCTTATCGCCCCTTACGAACGCGATCAACCAAACCTGACTGGGCGCTTTCTGACACCACTGGGGGTTGATGCGGATGGCGGTTTCCATCTGTTAGGTACCGATCACCTTGGCCGCGATTACGCAACGCGATTGCTGTACGCTTCGCGGGTGTCACTCGGTACGGCGTTTATCGCGACTCTGATCTCTTCAACCATTGGCATCTTGCTGGGCATGCTGGCAGGATATTTTGGTGGATGGGTTGATACAATTATCAGTCGGACCCTCGAAATTGTTGCAACCTTACCTACGCTCCTCCTCCTGCTGATTCTGGCATCAATTCTGGTACAGAACATCAACGCTGTACCGTTACCGTCCTGGGGGGCTTCACTGCTGGCGTTCATCTTTGCCGTTTCAGAGCGTGAGGCGCGCATTATTTTTGCGGTGATCCTGGTATTGGCCTTCTTTGGTTGGACGGGAACGGCCCGTTTGATGCGCGGTATGGTACTCTCGGTACGCGAAAATGTGTATATCGAGTCGGCACGTGCGTTGGGCGCTAGTAATATGCGCATTCTGTTCCGCCATGTCTTCCCGAATGCCCTGCCGCCGATGATTGTCGATTTCACGTTGGGCGTTAATGGTACGCTGGTTGCCGAATCGGCGTTGAGTTTCCTCGGTTTCGGCATTCAGGACCCAACACCAACCTGGGGGAATATGCTCAGCTATGCTCAAAGCTATATGTTCCAGCATCCGTGGATGCCACTTATCCCGGCAATGCCGATCCTGATTGCCTCAATCGCGATTAACTACATTGGTGATGGTTTGCGTGATGCGCTTGATCCGCGTCAGCGTGGCTGAAAAAGAGGCTCGTAGTTCCTTTTGCTCTCTAGGATCGCTGAGGGCATGAACGCTTGAGATATAAAGATACGGAGTAACTGTGGCAACTGTATCTCGTGTCGTAACCGGTGCAGAACGTTCGGTTGCCCGTCGTGGCGCTGAGTTACTGCGTGTAGAAGGGTTAAAAACCTACTTTTTCACTGAAGAAGGCGTGGTGCAGGCGGTGGATGGGGTCGATTTTACCCTCCACCGTGGTGAAACGCTCGGGATTGTCGGTGAGTCGGGGTCGGGTAAGAGCGTAACCTCGCTGTCAATCATGCGCCTGGTCAGCCCGCCTGGCCGTATTGTCGAGGGGAAGATCATTTTTGATGGGATCGATTTGCTTACCCTCGATTCTGAATCGATGCGCAAGATTCGCGGTGATCGGATCGCGATGATTTTTCAACAGCCAACGACTGCGCTGAATCCGGTATTCCGGGTTGGCGATCAAATTATCGAGACACTGGAGATTCATCAGGGATTGAAGGGTGAAGAGGCGCAGAAACGCTGTATTGAACTCCTTTCAATGGTCGGTTTACCCGATCCTCAGCGTCGGATGCGTCAGTATCCCCATGAATTGTCCGGTGGCCAATGTCAGCGGGTGATGATTGCCATGGCTTTGGCGTGTAATCCAGAGCTTTTGATCGCCGATGAACCGACAACTGCGCTGGATGTGACGATTCAGGCCCAGATTCTTGATCTGATGCGCGAGTTGCGCGAAAAGATTGACACGGCCATTATGTTGATCACGCATGATATGGGGGTGATCGCCGAAATGGCTGATAGTGTGGTCGTGATGTATGCCGGTCAGGTCGTTGAATATGCCGATGTCCGGTCGCTCTTTAGCGATCCAAAGCACCCCTATACACGCGGTTTGCTCAATTCTATGCCGGTACTTGGCGATACCCGCGAAGAATTGGAAGTTATCCCCGGTACCGTTCCCAGTTTGATCAATCCACCGAAGGGGTGTCGTTTCGCTTCGCGTTGTAGCAAGCGGTTTGAGAAGTGTGACCAGCCCCCACCGATGATCGAGCTAGGAACACAGCGGCGAGTGCGGTGCTGGCTGTATGAGGAATGAAGCGAGTGCAACGTTACTGCCCGGTAGCGCTCTTGCCCGTTCCGAACGTAGAAAGTTATGATCAAAATAGCTTGCAGACGCTCTCCAAGCGTGATTGTACGGTGATCTGGCAGGGTAGCATGCCCTCGCCCCGCCTGTTCCCGTCTGTAGGAAAGAAACATCTGTCGCGTCCTGCAAAGCTGTTTTTACGATAAGTTCATGGAGTGAACGAATGGCGTCAATTCCATCGACCGATGATACCTTACTTGAGGTTCGTAATCTCAAAAAGTATTTCCCGATTAAAGGTGGCTTTTTGCGCCGCACCGTTGCCGAGGTACGGGCAGTTGATGATGTCAGTTTCACCATTAAACGAGGTGAAACGTTAGGGCTGGTCGGCGAGAGTGGGTGTGGAAAGACCACGACTGGTCGCACGATCCTCCGTCTGGAACGGGCAACCGCTGGCGAAGTTGTGTTTGAGGGTCAGGACGTCATGCGGGCCAGTGGTCGCACCTTGAAGGCCCTGCGGCGCGATATGCAAATTATCTTTCAAGACCCTTATGCCTCACTTGATCCCCGCATTACCATCGGGGAAAGTGTGGCCGAAGGGTTAGTGATCCACGGGATCGGAACGCCGGCCGAACGGCGTGAGCGGGTGCGCGAGGTGCTGGCAAAGGTCGGTTTGAGCGCCTCGCACATGACACGCTTCCCCCACGAATTTTCCGGTGGTCAACGGCAACGAATTGGGATTGCTCGCGCTTTGATCATGGAGCCGAAACTGATTGTTTGTGATGAGCCGGTTTCTGCTCTCGATGTGTCGATTCAGTCGCAGGTGCTCAATCTCCTGCGTTCGCTGCAACGCGAGTTTGGTTTGACCTATCTTTTCATTGCGCATAACCTGGCAGTGGTGGAACACATCTCAGATCGGGTCGGTGTGATGTATCTGGGCAAGATGGTCGAACTGGCAACCAGTGAGGAGCTGTTCCGGGAACCACTCCACCCGTATACCAAAGCGTTAATTTCGGCTATTCCCAATCCTAATCCGTTTGCCAAACGGGAACGGATTGTATTGCAGGGTGATGTTCCCAGTCCTATTAATCCACCAAGCGGCTGTCGTTTCCATCCACGTTGCTGGATTGCCCGGTCTATCTGCAAGGAACAGGAACCGGTCTTTGAAGAGAAACGCAAAGGGCATTGGGTAGCCTGCCATTTTGCCGGTCAGTTTTGATAAAATGAACCCCTTGCTGAGCTGATCAACCCTTCTCTGCACCAGCATAGTGTGCAGAAGGAAGTAATACCAGGCAAATATGAAACGGTTGTGAAGCCAACGTGCCATCGGTGAGCTGGTTGTCTGGAAGGCATGTGCAGTGAGTGGCTGATACCTTTCGCCTTCTTCCTGGCCCTCTGTTGCTCCTCTACCAGGAGCAACAGAGGGAAGTAGAAAGCGATGGATGACACACTAGTTGCACATTATCAGTACGCTCTGATGGATGATAAGAAACCCGCTCCTCGCGATCCAGCACGCCAGGAGCGGGTAGAATCACCTGGTGACACGTTGGTACAAGTTGATGGAAGGGATACCGCGTCGTTGCGCTCGTAAGCTCTACAATGTCCTGCTGAGGTCGCAATGATCCGCATGCTGCATCTGGCCGATCTGCATCTTGGGATAGAGAACTACGGTACTATCGACCCACGGCGTGGCCTACATTCGCGTCTGCTCGATTATCTTGAACGTCTTGATGAAGCGATCACCATTGGTCTAGATCACCAGATCGATATCTGTCTTATTGCTGGTGACGTATACAAAAATCGTTCTCCCAATCCGACGGTACAACGTGAGTTTGCCAGTCGCATTCGTCGTCTCCGCGAAGCAGGTGTCGCAGTTGTCATTTTGACCGGAAACCACGACATCTCACCGGCGCAAGGGCGTGCCCATTCGGTCGAAATCTTTGCGACGCTGGCGTTAGAAGGGATAACAGTAGCCGATCGCCTGCGGCTGCATCGGATTGATACTCGTCATGGGCAGATACAACTGATTGCTGTACCGTGGGTAACCCGTCAGATGTTGTTAACCCGTGAAGAGATGGCAGGTGCATCATTTGCATCGGTAGAATACGAATTACGACGGCGAATCGAACAGTTTATTGAACGTTCCGTTGAAGCGCTCGATCCTGATATTCCAACCGTTCTAGCCTTCCACGGTACTGTGGAAGGCGCCCAACTCGGTACCGAGCGGGCCATGATCCTGGGGCAAGACCTGAGCTTGCCCCGTTCGGTGTTGGCTCAACCTGGCGTTGATTACGTGGCGTTAGGTCATATCCATCGCCACCAGTGTCTTGGTGAACGGCCACCAATGGTCTATCCCGGTAGTATCGAGCGCGTCGATTTTGGCGAGCGTGATGATCCAAAAGGATGTGTCCTGGTTGAACTGGTACGCGGTCAGACACGCTGGCAATTCGTACCCCTGGCCGCCCGTCCATTTGTCAGTATCGAGCATGATCTGCGGCGGAGCAGTGATCCGGTGCACGCACTACGTACATTCATCGAGCGTCACGATCTGCGTGACGCCGTTGTGCGTGTCCAGGTTCGATTGTCACGGGAACAGGCAGCTTTGCTGAAGGAAGAACAGGTACGTGAGTGGTTGCGTGCTGCGCGGGCTGGGGTCATCGCTACAATTGTGTTCGATGTCGAACGACCCGCCCGCCAGCGCTTTGCCGGTGTTGCCGAGGAACTGAGCAACGGTCTGACACCGTTACGGGCGCTGGAGCTGTACCTTAAGAGCAAACAGGTACCACCAGAGCGGATTGAGCAGTTACTGGCAGCGGCAAATGAGCTTATTGATAACCGCGAGTAATCGTGGTAGCGCGGAGCATAGCAGATTCTAGGGATTGTGTCTGAATTCATATCTGCTCTGATTGCCACGCTGTGAAATCTCATCAGGCGAGTAAGGTTGAGAAGCCTTATATTCCTATCGCTCGACGGACGGGTGGGTGAACGAAGTGTCTTTGCCCACCCAATTTGATTGTCGCTTACAGTGTCTTGAAATACGTTTGCACAACGTCTAACGAGATTTGACTCAAACGATGGCGGTCAATATCAACCCCATAGCATTGGTCTCAACCGTAATGCGTATTGTCGATGCAAAGGATCATCATTTTGCTTCACTTATTAAAGAACCTCTCATACCCTCCTGTAATTCTCTCACGTTCATATCATCTTTCCTACGTATGATGGCAGTGGTAAGACAGTGGTGCGTTCATTCACTTATGATCACAGAAGTAAGGACAGAACCACTGTTCATTTCAATCTCATTGCAATCTCTGACAAAGGCAGGTGTCATCATGGTCGGAATTGGCGTCATTGGATATGGCTATTGGGGCCCCAATCTTGTCCGTAATTTCGCTCAGGTCACTGGCGCACGGGTAGTGGCTGTCTGTGATCAGCGCGCTGAACGACGGGCACTGGTCGAACAGGTGTATCCGTCGGTAAACACCTACGCTGATGTCAGCGAGATGCTCCGCAATCCGAAGGTAGATGCGGTAGCCGTAGCAACACCGGTCTCGTCACATTTTGAGTTGGCACTGATGGCATTGCAGGCCGGTAAGCATGTGCTGGTTGAGAAACCATTTACCGCTACCGTCGCTCAGGCTGAGCGATTAGTTGAAGAGGCTGAACGACGCCAATTAACGCTGATGGTTGATCATACGTTCATCTACACTAGTGCGGTGCGTAAGATTAAAGAACTGGTGGATAACGGTACACTCGGCACCCTCTACTACTACGATTCAGTGCGCGTCAATCTCGGGTTGTTCCAGAATGATGTGAATGTGCTCTGGGATCTGGCGGTGCATGATTTGTCGATTATGGATTATCTGGTCCAGTCGAGCCCGACCGTAGTCGCTGCGACTGGGATGGCGCATGTACCAGGAAAACCGGAAAACATGGCATATTTGACGTGTTATTTCCCCGATAACCTGATAGCTCATTTTCATGTGAACTGGATGGCGCCGGTCAAGATTCGTCAGACACTGATCGGCGGTTCGGAAAAGATGATCGTTTATGATGATATTGAAATGAGCGAGAAGGTTAAAGTCTACGACAAAGGCATTATTGTCAGTGAGAGTGAAGATGCGGTATATCAGCGCCATGTTGGCTACCGAACCGGTGATATGTGGGCGCCACGGCTCGACAATGTCGAGGCATTACGAATCGAAGCCGAGCATTTCGTTGATTGTGTACGAACTGGTCGGCGTCCGCTATCTGATGGTTACGCCGGTTTGCGCGTTATCCGCATTCTTGAAGCTGCTACGCAATCAATGGTCAATCGTGGACAGCCTGTTACGTTGTCGTGGTAACAACCAAGGCATGTAAGGGAGTATCACATGATCCCGTTTGTTGATTTGAAGGCCCAGTATCTTTCCATCAAAGAAGAGATAGATCGGGCAGTTCTTGACACCCTTGCCAGTACCCAATTTGTGTTGGGGAAAGAGGTTGCGGCGTTTGAAGCGTTGTTTGCTGTGTATACCCAGTGTCAGTACGCGATAGGCGTCAACTCAGGCACTAGTGCTCTTCATCTTGCGTTATTGGCTGTCGGCGTAGGTCGTGGCGATGAAGTAATCACCACCCCTCATACCTTCATTGCAACCGTCTCGGCCATAGATTACACTGGCGCCCGTCCGGTCTTTGTCGATATTGATCCAGTGAGCTTTACCATTGACCCGAAACAGATCGAAGCGGTGATCACACCGCGCACCAAAGCGATTATTCCGGTACATCTGTATGGTCAGCCTGCTGACATGGATCCAATTATGGCCATTGCTCGCAAATATGGGCTGGCTGTAATCGAAGATGCAGCTCAGGCGCACGGTGCTGAATACAAGGGACGACGTGTCGGTAGCATCGGTGATGTAGGCTGCTTTAGTTTTTATCCTGGCAAAAATCTGGGTGCGTATGGCGAAGGTGGGGCAGTGACCACCAACAATCCTGAACTGGCCCGTACCATCCGAATGTTGCGTGATTGGGGCGCCGAGCGACGCTATCATCACGATCTGAAAGGGTTTAACTACCGGATGGAGGGAGTACAGGGGGCAATTCTACGGGTAAAGATGAACTATATCGAACACTGGACTGAGCTGCGGCGGGCGGCAGCGGCGCGCTACGATGCAATGCTGGCGCCGATGGGTATTCGTACACCGGTCGCTCTTCCTGAGCGTCGTCATGTCTACCATATTTATGCGATTCGCGATCGGCAACGTGATTCACTCCAGGCCTATTTGAACGATCATGGGATAAGTACCGGTATTCATTACCCGATCCCGGTTCATCTCCAGAAGGCATTCGCTGAATTGGGCTATCGGCCTGGCGATTTTCCACAGGCCGAAGCGGCAGCAGCAGAGGTGCTTTCATTGCCCATGTTTCCTGAGTTGACTGTTGAACAACAGCAGGTTGTGGCCCAAGCATTACAGGGTTGGATGGCGCACGTCGCAGCAAAGAGCTGATAATCTTTCGGACCGTATTTCGTGAGATTGATGTTCCAGGATAAAAACAATGACAGCAAAACGGATTTTAGTAACCGGCGGTGCAGGTTTCATCGGTAGTGAGCTGGTAACACAACTGGCTACTGCCGGTCATCGAGTTATTGTGGTTGATAATCTGGTCAACGGGAAACGGGCGAATCTGGCCCATCTGGCCGGGGCCGATGTTGAGCTGGTAGAGGCTGATATTCGTGATCGTGACGTCATGGCTCGCTTGTTGCCTGGTGTTGAGATTGTCTACCATCTGGCCTGTCTGGGTGTCAGACACAGCCTTCACAATCCGTTCGAGAACCACGAGGTGAATGCAACCGGTACGCTGATCTTGCTTGATCTGGCTCGACGTGCCGATGTACCGCGTTTTGTCTATGTGTCGAGTTCGGAAGTGTACGGTACTGCCCGATGGGTTCCTATGACGGAAGAGCACCCGACCTACCCGATGACCGTGTACGGTGGTGGAAAACTGGCCGGTGAGTGCTATACTCGTGCCTTCTGGGAAAGTTACCGCTACCCCACAGTAGTAGTACGTCCGTTTAACAGCTTTGGGCCACGGAGTCACCACGAGGGCGATAGTGGTGAAGTCATTCCCAAGTTTATGTTACGGGCGATGGCTGGTAAGCCGATGGTGATCTTCGGCGATGGCTCGCAGACCCGCGATTTCACGTATGTGAGTGATACAGCGCGAGGTATCATCCTGGCTGGCATGGTAGATGCTGCGGTCGGCGGTACGTTTAATCTTGGGCAAGGGCGCGAAATTTCGATCAATGAACTGGCACGCACCATTGCAGCGGTTGTTGGTCGGCCCAATGCACCAATTACGCATGATGCCCCACGTCCGGGCGATGTTTTGCGGCTCTACGCCGACAGCACCCGAGCTCAGCACGTATTGGGTTTTGTACCAACTGTCTCGCTTCACGAAGGCCTACAGCGTTTACATGAATGGTATCTGGGATGCGGAGTTGCGATTGAGGATTTGCTGGCCGAAGAGCGGGTCTACAACTGGAAAAAAGAGGAGAAGGTTAGTCTATGACAACAACAGCAAAACGGCATATTCCCCTCACCAGACCGGTAATGGGAGCGCCTGAGGCTGAAGCAGCCCAACGTGTTATTCTGTCGGGATGGATTACACAGGGGCCGGAGGTTGCTTCCTTCGAGCAAGAGTTTGCTGCCTATACCGGTGCTGAATATGCTGTAGCTGTATCAAACTGCACGACGGCATTACATCTGGCTTTGCTGGTGGTAGGTGTTGGCCCAGGCGATGAAGTGATCACGGTCAGTCATTCCTATATTGCGACGGCGAACAGTGTACGCTACTGTGGGGCCGTGCCGGTTTTCGTCGATATTGATCCGATGACACACAACATGGATCCGACCCTGATTGAGGCGGCTATTACCCCAAAGACAAAAGCAATTTTAACGGTTCATCAGATGGGGATGCCAGCAGATCTCGAGCGGATCCTGGCTATTGCTGATGCTTACCATCTGCCGGTTATCGAAGATGCGGCATGCGCGATTGGCAGCGAGATATTATTCCATGGGCGCTGGGAACGGATTGGAAAGCCGCACGGTGTGATTGCGTGCTTCTCATTCCATCCGCGCAAGGTGCTCAGTACTGGCGATGGTGGCATGCTAACGACGAACAACCCGATGTATGCCGAGCAGTTCCGCTTGTTGCGTCAACACGGAATGAGCGTTAATGATCGCGTGCGCCATTTAGCCAATCAAGTGATTTTCGAGGAATACAACGTGATAGGCTATAACTACCGTATGACCGACATTCAGGCGGCTGTTGGGCGCGAGCAGTTGCGGCGTTTGCCCGAAATCATTGTAGCGCGTCGCCGGTTAGCCGAACGATATGCGCAGATGTTGAGTGCAATCCCAGGAATAGAGGTACCGGTAGAGCCGCCATATGCCCGCACGAACTGGCAAAGCTATCCGATCTACTTGCCGGAATGGTGTGACCAGCGTGCGGTCATGCAATACATGCTCGATCACGGTGTTGCCACCCGGCGCGGGATCATGTGTGCTCATCGCGAAAAACCGTATTGGCGTCAGGAGGGATACCATCTACCAAAATCGGAATATGCACAGGATCGTAGCATCTTGCTCCCATTCTACCCGCAGATGACACCTGACGAGCAAGAGTATGTTGTTGCAACCCTGGCAGCAGCCTGTGCATCTTGATTATCAAGGAGTTGGCAATGACTGCCAGTAATGATTCGCCATTGTTATCAGTTACCGTTCTGAATTACAATTATGCTCATTTTCTGAGCCATTGCCTCGATTCAATCTTGCAGCAGAGCTTTACCGACTTTGAGGTTATTCTGATCAATGATCGTTCGACCGATAACTCATTAGCGGTCATCAAGCCATATTTGCGTGATCCACGAATACGATTCGTTGACCATGCACAGAATCAAGGATTCGTTGCCTCGTTGATTGAAGGCATGCAATTATCACGCGGGAAGTATCTCAGTGTGATTTCTGCCGATGACTGGGTGGTTTCACCACACGCCTTTGCTCGGCAGATCGAAATTCTCGAACGCCACCCACAGGTGGTGATGGCGTTTAGTGCTTACGGGCTTTATGCCGATGAGCAAACACTTAGTTTTGTGAGTCGAGCGGCGCCCGCTAGTTACGTGCGTGATGGGCGATCAGTCTTTGCCGATTTCCTGCTAAAAGGGTATCCACAACACAGTGGCACGATGATCCGGAAGAGTGCGTATCAGGCGATTGGTGGCTACGATCCGAAGTTACGCTGGTCACTTGATGCACAGATGTGGCTGGGATTGTGTCATTTTGGCGACATTGCCTATATCGATGAGATGCTCTACGCATATCGTCGCCATCCATCGAGTATGTCGAAGGACCCAACAGCGTTACGCAACGCGATTATTGAACTATTTAACATTTTTGACTGGACGTTTGGCCTGATGCCGGAGACCGAACGACGCAAACAACAATGGCTGTACCGCAAAGCACGTCAGCGGGCACTGATCTCATTTGCAGCCGATGCAGTCTTCAGCGGGAATGTCAGGTTAGGCTGGCAGTTTTACAAAGTCGGCCTGCAAGTAAGTCCGTGGGAGACCCTATTCCAGAAAGGAACGCTGGCCATTGCGCTGCGGGCGTTGTTGGGTGCCAGGCTGTATGATCGTTTATTCCGTCGTGCAGCGTCAACGTCCTCCGGGCGTCCAGTGGTGTCAGCCTGAGTGAGGAGCATTATGAATTTGCGTGCCACTGTTACCCGTACTATCGATCAGCTCGGCAATCTGTTCCTCAGTCCACCATACGGTGGGTTTGGTTACTACCACAATCATGGGCCACGCACGCGACGGGCAGTAGCCTTTACCTTCGATGATGGGCCGAGTAAGCCTTGTACCGAATTGTTACTCGATACCCTGGGTGAACTCGGCATTAAAGCGACATTTTTCTGCGTTGGGTTGAGTGTGCAGTGGCATCCCGATGTGGTGCAGCGGGCATTTGCTGAGGGACACGTTATCGGCAACCACTCAATGATGCATAGCCGTAAAGCTGGCTTGATGCCGTGGGGCGGTGACCACATCGATGAAGCAACCACCGCTATCAAGCAGGTGATTGGTCGGCGACCGCGTCTCTATCGGCCACCATGGGGCTGGTTAACGCCATGGGAAGGGTGGCGTCTGCAGCAGCGCGGATATACAGTGATTGGGTGGGATATTTATCCTGATGATTGGAAAGTGCCAGAGGTGCCGGCTGAACAGTTGGTTGCCCAAATCAAGCCATTGATCAGACCCGGTTCGATTATTTTGATGCATGACTCGGTTTCTAACCAATTTCGGTGGGAAAAGACTGAGACAGCACGAGCAGTACGTTTATTGACACCATGGTTGCTTGATAAGGGTTATGAGATTGTGACAGTGCCAGAGTTGTTAGGCGTACCAGCATATCACGTATGACATGTGTCTGTTAGCTGTGGTGGAATGTCATATCTGTATGAAGATCTGCAAGCCGGAGCGCCATCAGGTTGGTGAAGATAGGTGTATGATAGGGGCCAGGAGATGTGTAGGCCAACCATTAGCGCTGTAATCTGTACCCGTAATCGTGGTAAAAGCATCTGTGCAGCAGTCGCAAGTGTTCTAGCGAACGATCATCCTGCGTTTGAACTCATTGTCATTGATCAAAGCACGGATACCGTAACAGCCACCGCATTGCAGCAGTTTAAGCATGATCGGCGTTTGCGTTACATTGCTACCCACACGAAGGGTTTGGGTATTGCGCGAAACATTGGGTTGCGACTGGCCCATGCACCTCTAGTAGCCTTCACTGATGATGATTGCCGGGTGCCGACCGATTGGTTACGGATTATCGAAGATGAGCTGCACCGTGAACCTCAGGCTGCCGTTCTTTTCTGCAACGTACTGGAAGGACCGCACGATGCCAATGCCGGCTTTATCCCAGGCTATCAACGTCGCCAAAAAGTGGTTGTCAAAACGTTCAGTGGCAAATGTCGAGCTCGTGGAATTGGGGCCGGTATGGCGGTTCGGCGTGAATTGGTGTTAGCACTGGGTGGATTCGATGAAGCGTTGGGGGCTGGTGGACGTTTTCCATCGGCAGAGGATGCCGACATTGCGGTACGTGCGATTGCTTATGGGTGGAGTGTGATCGAGACACCAGCCACGTATGTTATTCACGATGGTTTTCGTACCTGGCGTGAAGCACGTGAGCTGGCTGCACGCGATTGGGAAGGTTTAGGAGCAGCTTACATTAAGCCGTTACGCGCTGGTCACTGGCGGGCTGGCATTGTGTTTTTGTACGAATTACTGGTGCCAGCCCTGCTTGAACCATTGTTGCCATTGCTCCGATTACGGCGACCCCGTGGCTTAGGACGGTTCATAGCATTTCTTCGCGGCAGTTTACGTGGTCTGGCTCATCCGATGGATCGTGAATACATGGTTTATCAGGGGGTGGCGATCCATCCTATGGTGATAGAGCGGTCATTGTAACTGTTAAGGATGAGATACATGCTAGTGTCGATCATTATTCCCACCAAACAGCGTCCACAGCCATTGTACAGTGCGGTGCAAAGTGTTTTTCGGAGTACGTATCAACCATTTGAACTCTTTGTGGTTGATCAAAGCTCTGATGATTCAGGTGCTGTGCTTCTGGAATCATTTCGCAGCGACCCTCGCTTTCATTATCTCTCCAATCGGCGTTCGGGCTTTGGGGCGGCTAGCTCACGCAATCTTGAAATTGCAGCCGGTCATGGCGCGATTGTCGCGTTGATTGATGATGACGTTGAAGTTACGCCGAACTGGTTAGAACAAATTGTTGCTGAGTTTAGCGCCGATCCTGAACTTGATTTCATTGCCGGACGGTTGACAGCTTCGCCATGCGATTCTGCGCAAGGGTATACACTTTATGCCTGGCCTGGATTGTCACGATGGCACTTTTCCCTGCATGCTTCAGGCGCAAATTTCAGTATGCGTCGGCGTCTGTTTGACCGTGTTGGCGGCTATGATGAATTTTGCGGGCCCGGTAGCCGGTTACGAGCCTCTGATGATACCGATCTATGCTGGCGGATTGTGCGCAGCGGTGCCCGTTATAAGATTTGTCCGCATATTGAGGTTATTCATACCCACGGCTTTCGACCACGCGATAAAGCGGAAGCTCTCTTTGCGCGTTATCAGTATGGGAATGGCGGTAATTTTGGTCGCTTTACGCGACGTGGCGATCTCTTCGCGGGGGTATGGTTTCTAGCTCGCGAATTCAGGCATATAGTACGTGCACTAATAGCAGTGTTAGGCGGGGATCGGCGTGAGTGGCTCTATTCCAGACAGCGGTTACGAGGTTTATGGGATGGTTTTTGTTTGCCACCCAATGGGGGATTTGTCAGTGGTAGCCGATTACAGCAGATGGCACTTTCTCTGGCCTTTACCTCAAGCGACTGTAGTTATCCATGATCTAAGGACGGTGGATTGGGTTGATACAGGTTGATCGCAGAGCGCAAAATTGTTGAACTGTGCAATACAGTACAGATGGGTCTCTCGTGTATAGACAGGTGGTATACAGGTTTCTAGAGTGGTCATCATCACGGAGCAGAAACCACGGTTTCCGATTAGAGAGCATAGGAGTGAGTAAGTATATTTTTCAGGTACTTATGAAACCACCAACTATCAGCGTTGTTATTTGCACGAGCGATCGTGGAACACAAATCATCAGTGCGGTCGAAAGCATTCTTGCTAATGATCATCCGGCTTTTGAACTGATAGTCATTGATCAGAGTAGGGATACGGCCACTGGATGTGCGTTACAACGGTTTGCACAGGATCGACGTTTCCGCTACATTCCTGTTCGGTTTAACGGATGGGCGCGTGGTCACAATCTCGGATTGCGCATGGCGCGATCGCCAATTGTTGCGATAACCGACGATGATTGCGTGGTACCCCCCGATTGGTTGCACACGATTGAGCAAGAATTGCAGGCTGAGCCACAGGTTATGGTACTCTATTGCAATGTCTTGCCAGCTCCCCATGATCCCGATGCTGGGTTTGTGCCAGAGTTTCAGTGTTCTCAGCGTCTGGTCGTTCATACATTGCAAGATAAGTGGTATTTGCGTGGGATAGGGGCCGGGATGGCTGTTCGTCGCGACCAGGCACTGGCCATAGGTGGATTTGATGAAGCGCTAGGCCCTGGTGCTCGCTTTAAGTCGGCGGCAGATGTTGACATCGCGATACGGGCTATTTTGTTCGGTGGTTCTGTCGTAGGAACACCGGCGACGTATGTGATCCATTACGGTTTTCGCACTTGGGAAGAAGGCCGTCATTTGACAGCTCGCAATTGGGAGGGATTGGGTGCAACGTTTGTCAAGCCGTTGAAGGTTGGCTACTATCAGGCTGGGATTTTGATCTGGTACGAGTTGCGATTCGTTTTACTCGAACCGCTCCTGCCGCTCTTGAAATTGAAACGCCCTCACGGATTGGGACGATTTGTCGCGTTTACGCGCGGGGTGCTACGGGGATTAGTCCATCCGATAGATCGGAAGTCGCTGAAGTACAGAATTGAAAGTAGGTCTTAGGCCTCTCGTTGCGACGGTTCTCTTTTCGTATGGGAATAGGTTTCTCCCCCTCTATGCCTGTTACCGCACGAGTGGGGTAGGGTTCAAACCGCTCTGCCAGGGCATGAGTAATGATCGTTCCACACAATGCTGGGGCACAGAGCCGTTGCGCCTCTATCATGGTGTGGGATTGCTTCTCGCCGTCCACTCGCTCCTGTCAGGATGCAGGACGGATATTCGTATTGCCAGACCATCATTTGCAAAGAAACGTACAACGAAACTGTCAGCCGGTGAGATTGTTTTATTTAGCATTCGTTCATATCGCACGGGTAATGTGCATGTGGAATAATGATAGAGGGGATCGGTCATGTCGTCACGATCGCTAACTAATGTTGTGAGTGACATTCTGGCCGTGTTACGGGCACGCTGGTATTTGCGTAGTGCTGAATTAGGGCCGCGAGTCCGTTTGTGGGGGCGTCCCGTCGTTCATAATGATGGTCGGTTGATTATCGGTGAGCGGGTACGGCTCGTTTCGACGATTGTCCCGCTTGAGTTGGCGGTCGGGCATGGCGCTCGGCTGGAGATTGGGCCGGGAACGTTCATCAACTATGGTTGTTCCATTGCTGCAACCGAGCTGGTACAAATCGGCCCACGTTGTAATATCGGTACCTATGTCATGATTATGGATAACGATTTTCATCGTCTTGAACCGGAGCGGCGTCAGGAACGACCACCATCAGCACCGATAGTCCTAGAAGAGAATGTCTGGCTAGGTGGGCGGGTGACCGTTCTGAGTGGCGTTACCATTGGCAGTGGCAGTGTAGTTGGAGCCGGAAGTGTAGTAACCAAGAGTATTCCGCCGCGTACCCTGGCTGCCGGGGTACCGGCACGGGTCATTAAGCCATTGTAAGCGTATGAGTGATAAGCGATCTTTGTCTGTCAGCATTGTCATCCCAACGTATAACCGCCTGCCCCGCTTGCAGCGGGTGTTAGCGGCGCTGTCGGCACAACAGTATCCGTTGGATCAGTTTGAAGTGATTGTCGTCTCCGATGGCTCGACTGACGGGACGGCTGAGTATTTTCAGCAAGCTCGGTTTCCATTCGAGCTAACGTTTATCCAACAGCCCAATGCCGGGCCAGCAGCGGCGCGTAATCGTGGCGTAGCGGCGGCACGGAGCACAATGATTTTGTTTCTTGATGATGATGTTGTACCGGTACCTCATCTGGTGAGCGAACACCTTCGTTTGCATGCGGAACGGTCGTGCCGGGTCGTACTTGGGACGATGTTGACACCACCCGATGCTCAACTCTCGCCCTGGGTAGCCTGGGAGCAGGCAATGCTCGAAAAGCAATATCAGGCTATGACTGATGGTATCTGGCCGGCAACCGCTCGCCAGTTTTATACCGGTAATACATCATTGGCCCGTCAACTCGTCCTGGATGCGGGTGGTTTTGATGAGCGGTTTCGCCGTGCGGAAGATATTGAGCTGGCGTATCGGTTAGCTAAACTGGGTGTTGAGTTTGTCTTCGCACCGCAGGCTGCCGGTTATCACTACGCTGAGCGTAGTTTTGCTTCGTGGCTGACTACTCCTTACATTTACGGGCGTAACGATATTATCTTTGGCCGTGAGCAGCAGGTTGATCTGATAGGGTTTGTCCGTCGTGAGTTTGCGCAGCGGAATCGTCTGACCCGCTGGTTAGTTTGGACATTACTTGACCGTCCGCGGGCCAGCGCTGCGGCGCTAGTGCTCATGCCTAAGATTGCCCTGGTAGCTCATCGTTTACTTGGTGAGCGAGGTAGCCGACCGATTTACAGTGCCATCTTCAATCTTCGTTACTACCAAGGGGTGGCCGATGAATTGGGTGGACGAGATCACTTTCTGCGACCAGAGCATACTGTGAAGGCGGCTCATACTTGAGGGAGGTTTTCATGCTTGAACTCTTTTTGCAAGATGCCCGGCGTTGGGTTGTACCCGGCCAGATCAGCACGGCGCCGTTGAGCTTACGCCAGATTTTAGGCTTGCTCTTCCGTCACCTGCCGCTACGGGCAATGCTCTGGTTTCGTTTTGGCTCGTGGTGTAAGCAGCGCGGCATTCCCTTTATTCCCGGCTATGTACAACGACGGCTTTACCGCCGCTACGGGCTGGAAATTGTGGTAGGCGCCGATATTGGTGGTGGCCTGTATATTGCGCATCCAATTGGTACAGTGGTAGCACCCCAACGGATAGGTCGCAATTGTACGATTGTGGCCGCAGTGACAATTGGTATGCGTAATGAATGGGAATTTCCCATTATTGGCGATGAAGTTTTTATTGGCGCTGGCGCCCG
Source organism: Chloroflexus sp. MS-G (assembly GCF_000735195.1). Lineage (GTDB taxonomy): Bacteria > Chloroflexota > Chloroflexia > Chloroflexales > Chloroflexaceae > Chloroflexus. Next base: position 7,008 of record NZ_JPIM01000028.1, on the reverse strand, counting down.
CGTTTTAGGAGGAATTACCGTTGGTGATCGCGCACGGATCGGCGCCAATGCCGTTGTGACTCGTGATGTGCCACCTGGGGCGACAGTGGTCGGAATTCCGGCACGGGTAGTAAAGAAGGATGGAACCGAATCAAGCGCTGAGCAACTCTCCATCGCTCATCAAACGGCAGACAGTAATATGCAGGAGCCTGTGTCGCAGATAGAAGGAACTTCTTAAGTTAAGGAATAGTGATATGATCCGAGGTCTCTTTATCCTCGAACAGCATCTCGGACATCAGACATACGCGACGAATCTTCGTTGGGGCCTGGCGCAGCAGACAAAGATTGTGCCTGAATGGGCAGCAATTACATATGAAGCCTGTGGCTGGCTTGAGAAGATACCGTTACCGGCCAGGATACGGGGGGCACTGCGCGGACGATGCCAGGTGCGCACGATCCTTCGTCGAGCCAGGTATGATGTCGCCCTCTTCAATACACAGGTGCCAGCGGTGCTAGCGGGAAACATTGTTCAGCAGCGACCGTATCTGATTGCAACCGACATTACGCCGCGCCAGTATGATGCAATGGCGGCGTTTTATCAACACCACGCCGACCGGCCCGGTCTTGTGTCAACCATCAAACATCGGTTGAATGTCCGTTTGTTTCAGCGGGCAGCTTGGGTACTACCCTGGTCACATTGGGTTCGCGAATCGCTGATTCACGAGTATCATGTAAACCCCGAACGGATTCGCGTCATCCCGCCTGGACTCAATCTGTCGCAATGGCGGCCACGTGATGAGCGCACCGATGGCCCATTTCGTATTCTATTCGTTGGCGGCGATTTTGTGCGTAAAGGTGGTACGACACTCCTGGCCGCATTACAGCAACTGAAAACACCGGTCGAAGTTCACATTGTGACGCGCAGTGCCGTCGAGCCGACAACCGATGTCTATGTGTATCGTGATCTCACCCCTAATGCACCGCGCCTGATCGAATTATACCGGCAGGCCGATGTGTTTGTCTTTCCAACGCAAGCCGAAGCGTTCGGGATCGCTGCACTTGAAGCCATTGCCTGTGGGGTACCGGTGATCACTACGTCGGTGGGAGGTCTGACCGATATTGTGCAGGATGGGATTAATGGTTTTTTGGTACCGCCCAATGATCCGGAGGCGCTGGCCTCACACTTGCAACTCTTGATCGACCGACCGGAGACAAGGTGGCACATGGCGCGGGAAGCGCGGTTGCATGCAGAACGTCATTTTGACGCGATCAAGAATGCAGACTTTATTGCCGATCTGATGGTACAGACAGTTGAGCAGATCGGTTTGTCTCAGCCGGCGTATCGTCAGGTGCAATCGTGAGCGGCATGCCGGTACATCTGTTTGCTGCGCTAGCTTGCCTGCCGATTCAGGGTGACCGCGAAGGGAGAGACCTCCTCCTACCGTACCGCTTTGGAGGCAGACCGTTCCGGGGTCGGGATTACAGATGGTGTGTTTTCCAGAATGGACTGCCTGGATTGCGGCAGTGATACCGGTAACGAAAAGCTTACCGTGGTACCTTGACCGGGGGTACTGGTAGCCCAGATTTGCCCGCCATGTGCTTCCACCAATCGGCGGGCGATGGCTAAGCCCAGACCAGCTCCACCGCTGCTTCGACTGCGCGCTCTGTCAACCCGATAGAATCGTTCAAAGATGTACGGAAGATCTGCCGGATCGATGCCGGTACCGGTATCACGGACTGTAAAGCAGATACCGTTTTGATCACGGTGAGCGCTCACCACTACTTCACCACCAGTCGGAGTATGGCGCAGGGCATTGCCGATCAAGTTCCCCAACACCTGTGTAATCCGCTGCGGATCGACTTCGATGTCTGGCAGATGATCTTCAACGACGCTACTCAATTGTACTTCACGCTCAGTCGCCAGGGGGGAGAAGGAGCGCACTGCCTCGTTCACCAGCATAGCCGGTGATACTACTTCTCGATACAGCGGAAGTTGACCGGCATCGGCCAGAGCAAGTAAATGGAGATCGTTGATTAGCCGTTCGAGCAGGGCCACTTCGCTCAAGAGGGCTTCGATCTGTTCAGCATCTGCTTCATAGATACCATCCTGGATTCCTTCCAGGCGACCTTTAATGATTGAGAGCGGGGTACGCAGCTCGTGTGCAATATCGGCAGTAAGTTGGCGACGTTGTTGATCGGCGCGTTGCAATGCTTCGGCCATGCGGTTAAAACTATCGGCCAGTTCTGCCAGTTCGCGGACATTGGCCGGTTGAACACGACTCGAGTGATCACCACCGGCAATAGCCTGGGCGGCGCTGCTGATGTGGCGCAGGGGAGCACTGATCTGCCGGGAAAAGATCGTTGCCAACACTAATAAGACGGCCGTCAGGCCGAGACCAGCGCTTAGAATGCCCAACACCAGCGGACGTTGATTGAACGCACCAACCGGAAATGCTTCTTCGGTGTCAACTACCGAGATCACCAGCGTACCAACGTGTTGCCCTTCAACGACGATGGGAATGCGCCGCACGGCTTCGTTGCCGCCACGAGGTTCAAGCAGTCGGCGGCGACCGGCTACAACGCGCCCTCGCTCGTCGAGGAGCGATGCTGTACCTTTGATCCCGCCAAATGTCTGTGGCAACGGCCCCAGCCGTCGTTCGACATGACGCCACGAACCGTTTTGCCGGTAATAGGCAGCGAGGCGATCCACTTCGGCACGAGCAGCCTGTTCGGCCTCTATCCAGCGGAGACGTTCCGGATCACTTTGCCGCACGACTAACCAGAATGCAAGCACCATGCCACCGATCCCCAGGATGATGACCAGGATAAAGGCGGTGAGCATAAGATTGAAGATACGTGGCATCTTCTTCGAGCGCTGGTTGGTAGTGACCAACGTTGTCTCTTGCTGAAGGGTGCCTGGCCGTTCATCCGTTGCTGGCATAGTTCCCTCACTCTGGCTCCTATTCGCGATCGGCAAACTTATATCCTACGCCGTAGACAGTCAAAATGAAGCGCGGTGGAGCGTCTGGATCAGGTTCGATCTTCCGGCGCAAGTTTTTAATATGAGCATCAATAGTACGGTCAAAACCGGTATAGCTGGTATTGTAGAGCTGATCGAGGAGTTGGGCACGTGTGAATGGACGTCCCGGTGCACTGGCCAGGATTGCAAGGAGGTCGAATTCAGTTGCAGTCAGATCAATAGTCTCCTGCCCACGCCTGACTATGCGGCGTTCGAGATCGATGATCAGCTCGCCAGTGTTGATGATTCTGGTCGGTTGCAGTGCACCTTCGCTCCGGCGTAACACGGCTCTGACGCGAGCCACCAGTTCACGTGGACTAAATGGTTTAGTAATGTAGTCATCGGCGCCCAACTCTAACCCGATCAAACGGTCGGTCTCTTCAACGCGGGCTGTGAGCATGATGATCGGAACGTGTGCAGTGAGCGTATCCTGGCGCAGTATTCGCGTGATGTCAAGACCATCCATACCGGGGAGCATGAGATCGAGCACGATCAAAGCCGGTTGTTCCTGCCGGGCTAAACGAAGGGCAGTTGGTCCGTCGCCAGCACTAATAACCTGAAATCCGGCACGTTCGAGGTAGTCGCGGGCAATCTTGACAATGCCAGGTTCATCATCAACTACAAGGATGGTACGCGCCATAGGTCACTCTTTTCTACGCTACCGCGTTCATCGCTTGTCTTTCACCGGATGTACCCAGCACATCCGAGTAAGAGTATTGTACTCCGGCCAAAGGTAGATTGGGTTGGGTAGGTGGCAGATGATGCGTACTCGCCAAGACTGAAAGTGATGATGTCCTTTCGACGACTGCCTCCGGCAAGAGTGTATACAACCTGTGTTAACGTTATCTTCGGGGCACGGCATGCCGTGCCCCGAAGCACCGTCGTCTTCCTGGTAGTTATCCTGTTAGATTGCTGATCAACGGGCAGTGGCACCATGGAAGACTTGCCACTATTCTACCCGTGGATCATGACCGGCTGGTGTGAGTGGTGGTTGTGGGGTTGTTGGTGGATTGGTTGACGGAGGTTGGTTCCTGCGCTGACGGAAAATCTTGAAGCCTAGCCATATGAGTAGTGCTAATGCTGCCAGTTTGAGCAGGCCATCGATAAACCTTATCAACCCACCAAACCAGTCTCGACCACCCATCACACCAAAGCCGTGTCCCCTGATACCGGGGTTCATCCATCCACCATGATCACGCCATGCCGGTGGTGCAACCTGCCCACGATCACCGCGTCCACGTCCTGGCGGCATAGCCTGACCTGGTCCTCCACGTTCACCCCAACCGGGAGGCGCGACTTGTGGTGGGTTCGACCAGCCGGGCATTGTCCACATACGCCATGCCGACTGCTGGCTTACTGCCATGCTCCCGAATGCGACGATCAGTGCCATGAGTGAGACGCCAAGCGCTATCCAGGCTGGCCAGTTTGTTCGTTGTTGTTCCATCGTCCGTACTCCCTGGTTTATGATGATGTTACCTTCACTATCAGGATAGTTGGTAATTGTGAAGATATTGTGAAGGGATAGTGGATACTTTTCGATGCTGGTTGCTATCGGTATTATCGGTAGGAGCACGACGTTGCCTGGGGTGTGGACGAAGTGCCGCCTGCCCCTACCCATTTCGGATTGGGGGGATGATGTGTTCAGAGGCACACCGAGCGAATAATAAAGGTTTCGTTCAAAATTGCATCGAGCCGTTCGAGCAAGATAGTCAGTGCCGGACGGTCGAACGTTAATGGTGGCCGAATTTTCAGAACGTTATCGTAGGGGCCTTCGGTACCGATCAGGATGCGTTCGGCGCGTAATCGCTCTTTCACATACTTTGCCGCAGCCGAAGCTGGTGTTAGCGTTTCGCGGTTGGTTACCAGCTCGACGCCGATAAACAAGCCCATTCCTCGTACATCACCGATGATCAGGTGTCGTTGCTGGAGTTCGCGGAGACCGGCCAGCAGTTCGCTGCCGATCTGCGCTGCATGTGCCATCAATCGTTCTTCATCGACGATTCGTAGTACTTCTCGTCCAATCACGCACGAGAGGGTGCTGCCACCAAATGTTGAGAAGAATTCAAGACCGTTACCAAAAGCACGGGCGATTTCGGCTGTGGTAATAACGGCACCGATGGGATGGCCGTTCCCAAGCGGTTTGCCTAATACAACAATGTCGGGTACCACGTTCTGGCTCTCAAATGCCCAGTAGTAATGACCCAAGCGCCCTAACCCTGTCTGCACTTCGTCGGCAATACAGACGCCACCAGCAGCGCGCACTCGACGGTACACTGCCGCCAGGTAGCCAGGTGGTGGAATGATTTGCCCGGCTACGCTGGGGAAAGTTTCGGCGATAAAACCGGCCAGGCGTCGCCCACGATCAGCGATACGCGCTAATGCCTGATCAACCTCGGCAGCGTACCGCTCACTATCGGCACCGTAAGGGCCACGGTAGGGATCGGGGGCCGTTATCACTTCAACCCAATCGGGTTTACCACTACCGGCGGGATGGTTGAATTTGTAGGCCGAAATGTCAATCGCACCGGTTGTATGACCATGATAGCCGTGGTCGATTGTAATCATATCTCGCGCACCGGTGTAGGTGCGGGCCAGACGGAGTGCCAGTTCGTTTGCTTCTGAGCCAGAATTGACAAAGAAGCACACACTCAACGCTGGTGGGAGTTTGGCGAGAAGTTCGTGAGCGAACGCGATTTGGGCGGGATGCAGGTAGCGCGTATTAGTGTTGAGCATTTGCATCTGTTGAGCGACAACTGCCTGAAGTCGGGGATGGGCATGACCGACATGCGGAACATTGTTGTAGGCATCAAGGTACGTATGACCCAGCTCGTCGAACAGATAGTGTCGCCAGCCGCGGAAAAATGTGCAAGGTTCGGTGTAGCTAAGACGCAAATTACCGGCAAAGTGCTGGCGTCGTTCACGCAGCAGGTTGGTTTGGTCAAGCGGTTGGTATGCGACATACGCAGCGGGCAAGTTGAGGAGTGGTGCCGGATTTGGACAGACTGCCCGCCACCATTCCCATTCGGCAGGTGCAGCTACGCCAGGCCAGCTTCCGGCTACGGCGCGCAGATCGAGAATAAGCTGGAAGTGAAGGTGAGGCTGCCAGCCACCGTTGTTTGTGTTATTGCCCAGTGCGGCAAAGAGCTGTCCGGCTTCTATTGCTGAGCCTGGCCGGATATGATGAGTGCTGAGCGGATCGAGATGCCCGTAAAGGGTATAAAAACGATTTCCGTGAGGTGTCTGGTGTTCCAATACCACCATCCCGCCGAAGTCGAGCGGTGTGTTGAAATGCTCGATAGCTACCACAACCCCGCGCAAAGGTGCACAAACCGGTGTACCGGCTGGTGCGAAGAGGTCAACGCCGAGATGAATGGTGCGGCGTTCAGCCAGTGGCTGGTAATCAGTAAAAAAGGCTGCATCAGTATAGATTAAACGTGGTTCGCCGTAACGCCCGATGTGAACGGTATCCGGTGATGAGTCAGTCAATGCGTTCGCTTCAGCTTTTGTCAGCATGAAGGGGTCTTGCGGGAGTGGTCGTTCTGCGACAGCCAGGCAGACGAGCGGCGCATGAGTTAGATCGTGGCCCAGCACTGGGGCAAAATGACCACTTTCTGCCTCCAGCCATGCCAATACTTGCTCTGCTGCATCACTGATTGGTAGATGACAGGCGGCACGTAGTCGTGCAGCAACCAGATCAGCCTCCGTCTTAGCCGTTGCCGTCAATAAACGCCAGGCCGCAGCTTCCGAGATCGTAACGTAGGGATCGTCTGGTCGTTGCTGTTTCATTAGCGCCGCATTGATAACACTTACGGCCAGTCGTGTTCGTACCAGCGGCCAGAGCAGATCGATCTCGGTCGCAGTCAACGGCCATTCGGCGTGGTAGCCGGTGATAAGTTCACTCAGCGCACGGATTGGATCAGACTGATCGAGCACAGCATACGCCGCTGCAATAGCAAGTTCGCAGATACGGGGGGCAGCGCATAAATCGCCAAAGTCGAGAATACCACTAA
>NZ_JPIM01000027.1 GCF_000735195.1 Chloroflexus sp. MS-G | reverse complement strand
GATCTACACCCATCTCAACCATGATAAGAAAATCATACGACTGGCGTTTGAGCAACTGACGGCAGATTGTGAAACGCTGCTCAGCTAACTGGTAGATACTTCGTAGAATTCTCGGCTTATCTGCAGAACGAAAATCTGGTACATCAACCAGGAACTCTTCACCAAGCCAACTCAGAATCTCGTCACGCAGAGTTAATGGATAGGTAAACTGGCTTTGAGCGTTTGGCGTCAGGAAACAACTAACCAACTCACCATTGACAGGTGAAACGGGGTAGGTAGGGGGAACACTAATAACACCAACTCGTTTACCTGCTGAGCCAAGGATGTCCCACAAACGAGGAATAGGAACAGATCGCGACGTGGCTGTTGCCATTCTCGTGTAACTATGATCAGCCCGATTCCGAAACCCATAAATCCCAAGTTGGCCGGGATCCTGACTGCTCATCATACAAGTCCAGGCTGGAACTGTAATCGCTGGAATGCAACTCTCCATACGTCCGTAGATACCACGTTCCATCAAGGAACGTAGGACTGGCAGGTCATTACGCCAGAGTGAGAAGATTAGCTCTGGTGCTGCACAATCAAGGCCAATGATTAATAGCTTTTCCGCACGAAGATTTGTTGTCATACAGGATCATTCCTTATGAAATAGCAGCATCTCGCCGTATCCCCAGTACCATGCACTTTTTCCTAATGCCATTCCAAATAGGCAGTGCCAAAACGACCGAAGCTGCGGATAGCGATAGTATAGTCGTAACACATCCGTTACTGACAGAAGCGGCGCGACTGATAGTAACAACCATACCCACGGCCGCAGACAACTGGGCAACGCCGACCGACCGAGCTGGCGATGACGCTGATGCAGTATAACCTGAATCCGACCAAACGAACGCAAGTGATTGATAACCGCGTCGACATTAACTCGATGAGGACGGTGATACACGATAGCATCGGAATCGAAGAATAAACGATATCCTTTCTCGCGTAGCCGAAGGCTAAAATCAATATCCTCCCCTGCCGCTCCACCAAATTGCTCGTCGAAGCCGCCAATATCTATGAAGAGAGAGCGCTTTATGCTCAAGTTTAGACTTGGCAAATACGATCGCTCACCTGACGGCATTATGTTCAAGAAGGAAGTAAACGATAGAAGGTTATCACATAATCGCCAGTATGCGTCATCTTTTTCAACGGCAATGCTACCTCCTACCACCATTTGCCCACGCATATGGTGGGCAAGATGACATTCTACAAGATAGGGATGCGCAATGCAATCGGAATCAATGAATAGTAACACATCGCCACTTGCAATCCGAGCACCGAGATTTCGAGCTACTGCAGCAGCAACTGGACGACTAGTTGGAACAAATCGTGCTGGTGGAATGACTTTATCAGAAGTACACTGGCCAACAACAATAATCTCACGAATGCAAGAACTCGCTGTTTGTCGGTCTAACGACATAATAACGTCACGGATTATTGGAGAATGCAGGGTAGGAATGACAATCGATACGTTCACTGTCAACCTTTATCTCTTGATGTCAGACTTGCAGTATCTTCAAGCCGCTGATATTATACACGGCGATTATAGCACCATCCAGGAGGATCGACTATGAGTATCAATCCAATTGATGATTGTTTAGGTAAGCACCTTTCGCCAGGTGATCGTCATTATCGTGCTTTTGTGAGTCATCCCGACAACTATGATATTGTTGCGGCGCTACAATTCAATCTGCTTACTTCACTGGGATTACGTGAACATCACTATCTCCTTGATATTGGATGCGGATCACTGCGTGGTGGGCGCTTATTCATTCCATATTTGCTGAGTGGTCATTATTTCGGGATTGAACCAGAACAATGGTTAATTGAGGAAGGTATCAAACATGAGCTGGGAGAATCCATTCTTGCAGTGAAGCAGCCATCTTTCGCCCATGATCGCTCGTTTAATCTTGAAGTATTTGGAAGAACGTTTGATTTTCTTTTGGCACAATCGATCTTTTCACATGCATCAGCCTCACAGATCAGAACATGTGTCGCTTCAGCCAAAAAGGTTATGAAACCTGATGCCATCTTTGTGGCTAATTTTGTCGAAAGTAATGAAAACTATACCGGTCATGATTGGGTATATCCCGGTGGATCATACTATACACTAGATTTTATGTGTAGATTAGTTGAGGAGGAAGGTATGACTTGCATACCAATTCATTGGCCACATCCAGTGGGATTGCGCTGGTTTTTGATCGTACATCCTCAACAAGCAAACCGACAATTTTTAAGGGATATGGATGTTGTGACCTTGCGAGCCGAACGTGATGCCGCTCTCGCTCGTCTCTACAAAATAGAATCACATCCTTATGTTATGTTCGGACGAGCTGTACGTCGCTGGTTATATGCGTTATTGCACCGTTGAACCCGCTGAGCAAGGAAATGAAGATATATCATTATCTATATCCCTACCGATTTCCTGGCAGAGCAAGTCATTAATTCCAGGTTCTGCCCTTATTTTTCGGCGTTTTCAATCTATGGCAAATATCGGTGCAAAAGATAACTGATCAAAGATTAACCATACCAAATTAACACAGCAATAGTATGCTACAATAAAAACAGCCGATGGTAAGCTGTATAGATTTTGCAAAGAAGCCATCCTATCTAATAGAAAATGGCGGCAAAAAAATCAAACAGTTTCTACAAAAACAAAAATAAAAAAAACTGACTACAAGCAGATCTTGATTGGCATACTCGGCAAGTAATTTCCCGTTACACAGAGACTCGCATTGATTTCACTTGTCACGTGCTTTAGACAAATTCTGAAGCGTGTGAATAGTGTTACTCGTTCAGTGATTTTCGGGAACCCTATCGCAATGTTGCTTCAGAAACGACGTATTCTTGGTTCAGAGACAGAGGCTGGATAGAGCAACATTGTGGATTAATTAGAATAACACGTATCGTTAATCAGAAGCTTACCGTTGGCAAAAACCCCGTGTCCTCCTCCGAAAGTAATTTCATCACGAACTGGCGACTAGGGTACTTATCATTTCTTTCAGCCTAACCAGGACACAGAAAATATTGCTTTGCAGCATTCAATGTAAACTCTGTTTGGCACACGTTATCTCACCCCACCTCCCCCTCCAACCGCTCGATCTCGGCTAACCACGTTGCGGCACTGGAATCGCTTGGTGCGCGCCAGTCGCCACGAGGTGAGAGTGAACCGCCCGAACCGACTTTGGGGCCGTTTGGCATGGCCGAGCGTTTGAATTGGCTGATCTGGAAGAAACGGTAAACGAAGACTTTCAGCCAGTGTAGGATGGTTGGCAAATCATACGACCGGCGCTCATTCGCTGGCAGACCTTCCGGCCATTCCCCTGCTGAGGCGTCACCCCACGCATGAAGCGCCAGAAAAGCAACTTTGCTCGGACGAAAGCCGTACCGGGTGATGTAGTAGAGGTTGAAGTCTTGGAGGGCGTATGGCCCGATGATCTCTTCGGTACGTTGCGCCGGTTTGTCATCGCCGTTGGCTGCCGCCGGTACCAGTTCTGGGGAGATTTCAGTCGCCAGAATGGATTCGAGCACACGATTAGCCGTTTCTCCCAGTTCGCCGCTCCGAATGATGTATCGGATCAGGTGTTGGATGAGCGTTTTCGGTACTGAAGCGTTTACGTTGTAGTGGGCCATCTGGTCGCCAACACCATACGTACACCAGCCGAGCGCAAGTTCGCTTAGATCACCGGTGCCGATGACGATGGCATTGTGGTAGTTGGCTAAGCGAAACAGATGCGAGGTGCGTTCGCCTGCCTGCACGTTCTCGAAGGTAACGTCGTACATCGGTTCACCTTCGCCAGCCGGATGACCTAGATCGCGGAGCATCTGGAGTGCTGATGGCCGAATGTCGATCTCATTGGCGCTGACACCAAGCGCGGCCATAAGCGCATGGGCATTGCGTCGTGTCTGATTGCTGGTGGCAAAGCCGGGCATGGTGTAGGCCAGGACGTTCTGACGGGGTAGTCCTAGGCGATCCATCGCTCGTGATGCGACGATCAAAGCCTGGGTGCTGTCAAGGCCACCAGAGACACCAATAACCACTTTTTCGACGCGGGCACTGCGCATGCGCTGGATCAGACCGTGGACCTGAATGTTGTAGGCTTCGTAGCAGCGTTCATCACGGGTGGCCGGATCGTTTGGAACAAATGGGAAGCGGGCAATCGTGCGGCGGAGGTCGTTAACAATTGGTGGGTTGATAGTCACGGGAATGCGCCGCATCTGCCGAAGGTACGCCAGGTAGTCTCTGATACAGTCGCTGAAGCTGGTCTGGCGCATACGATCTTGTTGTAGTCGTTCGAGATCAACATCGGCAAAGATGATCTGTTCGTCATCGCAAAAACGCCGTGATTCGGCCAGTAGCTCACCGTTTTCACAAATGAGTGCATGACCATCCCACGCCAGATCGGTGGTGCTTTCGCCTAGCCCGGCTGCTGAGTAGAGGTAGGCGGCAATGGCGCGCGCCGATTGGCTCATACATAATGCCCGCCGATAGTCGGCTTTACCAATGGTGATGTTCGAGGCTGACAGATTGCAGAGGACGGTTGCACCGGCCAGCGCTGCGAAGGTACTGGGTGGGAGGGGAGTCCATAGGTCTTCGCAGATTTCGACGTGTATTGCCAGGCCGGGGATGGTTGCCACGTCGTAGATCAGGTTCGTGCCAAATGGAACGTGCTGACCGTTGACGCGGATTGTGTCGCCAATGGCGTCACGGGCAGCAGCAAAATGGCGTTTTTCGTAAAATTCGCGATAATTGGGCAGATAACTCTTCGGGGTGACACCAATGATGTGCCCATTCGCAATTGCTACAGCACAGTTGAAGAGACGCCCCTCATGGCGGAGCGGCGCTCCGACGAGAAGGATGGCATTCATTGTTTGCGAAGCCAGCACAATCGTTTGCAGTGCATGTTCAACCGCGTCGAGAAGCGTGGTCTGCTGAAAGAGATCATCGTTGCTATAAGCTGAGATGCCCAGTTCAGGAAAGAGAACGAGTATCGCTCCTTCAGCAGCAGCGCGGCGGGCCAGCGCAATGGTGCGTTCAGCGTTGAAGGCCGGTTCGGCAATCCGTACTGCCGGAATGGCAACTGCTAACCGGGCCAGGCCGTGCCGGTAAATGGATGAAAATGGTTGCATACGACCTCTATCCTGATATTAGGAGACTTGTGCACTTATCTTCAGATGGCTAGCGATGCCAGAGAACCGCGATGAATGGTATCATCAGTATACCTGTCCGGCAAACGCTGTACAATAGAGATTGTACGATTACAATCGCTGTGGGTGGAACAGAAGAGGAGAAACGTTTGTTCCATTCCGTCTTCAGCTATTCTTCTTGCTCCGTCGGGGAAAAAGGAGACTACAGACAACGTCGTGTGGCGCGAGTCATAGCGACCAGGAATGGGAATGGCACACGACGCAGCGCAGGTATCTCGATCCATTTAGCGAAGCTGCAATAAGATGCAGGTCAGAAACCAGTACACCTGGCAACCAGGCAATTCAGATGTGAAACCCACGCGACGCTTAACCACGTTCATCCCTGGTACGTAGATGGTACGCACGCAGAAAGGAGGAAGCAATGACGCTAACCGGCGAAGAAGTACTTACCACCCTGCCATTTCGTCTGCTGATCAACGGTGAGTGGCGTGAAGCGAACAACGGTGCAACCTTTGCCGTTACCAATCCGGCCAACGGTTCGGTGCTGGGGTATGTCCCTGATGCCGGAGTAGAAGAGACACGGGCGGCAATTGCGGCAGCGGTGGCGGCCCAGCCCGGTTGGGCTGCCACACCAGCAGGTGAGCGGGCAACGCTGTTACGGCGGGTTGCTACGATGATGCTTGAACGCCAGCAAGAGCTGGCAACAATCATGACGCTCGAACAGGGGAAACCATTGGCTGAAGCGCGTGGTGAAATCGCCTACGCCGCCAGCTTTCTCAATTGGTTTGCCGGTGAGGCCGAACGAATCTACGGTATGACGATTCCCGCTTCGACGAATAGCAAGCGCATTCTGGTGCTGCGCCAACCGGTAGGTGTCGTAGCGATGATTACGCCGTGGAATTTTCCGAGCGCAATGATCACACGCAAACTGGGGCCGGCACTTGCTGCTGGTTGCACCGTCATCTGTAAACCAGCCGAACAAACTCCGCTCTCGGCGCTGGCACTGGGTCAGCTCTTCACCGAAGCCGGTGCGCCGCCCGGCGTAGTCAATATCATCACCTGCCGCGATCCGCGTCCCTTCGCTGATACGATCTTCACCGATACGCGCGTGCGTAAAATTAGCTTTACCGGTAGCACTGAGGTTGGCAAGGAATTGATGCGTCGTTCGGCAGATACGCTGAAACGGATCTCGCTGGAACTAGGCGGAAATGCACCGTTTATCGTGTTTGCCGATGCCGATCTCGATGCTGCCGTGCGTGGTGCTATTGCCTCGAAATTTCGCAATGCCGGGCAAACCTGTGTGTGCGCAAACCGGATTTTTGTCCAGCGTCCGATTTACGCAACCTTCGCCGAGCGGTTTGCCGCCGAAGTGAGCCGTCTGACTGTTGGCGACGGGTTGCAGCCGGGGGTCAATATCGGCCCCCTGATCGATGAACAAGCACGCCAGAAAGTTGAGCGTCACGTGCACGATGCACTCGTCGGCGGTGCACGATTGTTAGTTGGTGGTGGACCAGCACCACTGGGTGGCAATTTCTGGTTACCGACAGTATTGCTCGATGCCCGTAGTGATATGCTGGTGGCTCGTGAAGAGACCTTTGGCCCAGTAGCGCCACTGATTCCGTTCGACGATGAGGCAGAAGTGATCCGTATGGCTAATGATACGCCGTATGGCCTGGCAGCGTATGCCTTCACCCGCGATGTGGGTCGGGTCTGGCGGCTGGCCGAAGGATTGGAATACGGTATCATCGGGATTAACGATCCAATCCCTTCTACTGCGCAGGCGCCGTTTGGCGGGGTGAAGCAGAGCGGGATTGGCCGTGAAGGTGGGCCAACCGGGATTGACGAGTATCTGGATATTAAGTATGTCTCAATCGGTATCTGAGACGTTTGATGTGGTAGTGGTAGGGGCCGGTGCTGCCGGATTAGCAGCGGCCCGCACCCTGCACGATGCCGGTGTACGGGTCGTAGTTGTGGAAGCGCGTCCACGGATAGGGGGACGGATCTGGACAGATCGCAGTTGTGGGCCGTATCCGATTGAGTTGGGCGCCGAGTTGATCCACGGTGCACAGACTAGCACCGTTGAGCTGGCGATGATGGCCGGTCTGACCCTAGATGAAGTAGATCGGTACAACGGTTTGCGTTGGGGAACACCGGCCCGACTGCTGAGTGCGTTGCCATCAGACGATCCGCAGCGCCGAGCCATTGAGCAGGCCCGTGCGCTTTGGAAGACGTTGGCCGTTCGTTATACCGATCACACGCCAGACCGCTCTTTAGCCGCCTATCTTTATCATTTCGGGCTTGATCCGGCAGGTCTGGCGATTGCCGATGTCGTGTTGGCGCAGACCTGTTGTGCAGAGTTGGAATCGCTCAGTTGTGTTGATCTGGCGCGAGAACAGCGTGGCGATCGCGCTGGCCCTCGTGAATTTCGCCTGCGTGAACGGTACGATACCCTGTTGTCATGGCTGGCGCAGGGGCTTGATATACGGTTGGGTATGCCGGTGCGGGCAATTATTAGTCACGATAACGAAGTGCGCGTCGAGGTATCAGCTACTGCACTGCGTGCCCGCCATTGTATCGTCACGGTGCCGGTAGCAGTTTTGGCAGCGGGCCTGATTCGATTTACGCCACCGCTGTCAGCATCAAAACAGGCAGCAATTGCCGCATTTCGCACACGACCGGCAACTAAACACTTCTTCTGGTTCGATGCTCCACTCTGGGATGAAGGATTTGCCTACGCTGCTCACTCGGGTCTGTTTGCTCGATGGTGGACACCGGCCCATCCCGATGTACGTGCACCACTGCTCTGTTGTTATGTAACAGCGAGTCGGGCAGCGGTGCTTGATCGGTTACCGGCAGAGATCGTGCGCTCACTCGGTCTGGCTGAACTAAGCAAACTCTTGGGGCGTGATGACGTTCCAGCACGATGTGTTGGTTTTCGACGTTATCGTTGGGCTACCGACGAGTATGCTCGTGGTGGGTATGCGCATCTTGCGCCGGGGCTAGCCTGGGCCCGACCAGCGTTAGCAGCAGCAGAGGGGCGTCTGCATTTTGCGGGCGAGGCCACCGCTTACGACAGTAATCCGCAGACAGTCCATGGCGCTATCGATAGTGGCCGCCGGGCGGCCAGAGAGTGTCTCTGTTAGTATGTCTGCGAGTGTCTGAAAATTCTCTTACCTGAGCTGCATCGGGATTATATGGACTGCCAAGCGATGCTTCAGCAGATCATCGAAATCCCACGTTCTGAAAGGAGTTCGCAGATACACGCTGAACAACCTCTTGTCTGGGTCGGCGGGCAGCGGGTTGCGGCGCCCGGCACTGGCGGGCCACAGGCCCGCGCACCCAGCTTCGTTGCGGCGCCCGGCACCGGCGGGCCGCAGGCCCGCGCACCCAGCTTCGTTGCGGCGCCCGGCACTGGCGGGCCGCAGGCCCGCGCACCCAGCTTCGTTGCGGCGCCCGGCACTGGCGGGCCACAGGCCCGCGCACCCAGCTTCCTGCACAACCTCTTGTCTGGGTTGGCAGCTGGCGGTTTACGATTGAAGAGGACAAGCGGAACGCCGGCTAGTCGTTTGGAACGATAATCAGTTATGTCTCATTCCGTCTTGCTATCGAAAAGCTAGCGCGAAACGAGTTGGAAAGGAATAAGGTATGGAACTGATAGACCGACTGCGGGCAGCGCTCCAGGCTGCCGGTATCCCGGCCACTGAAACCGACTTTGCCGGAATCATTGAAAAAGGGTTTCTCAGTCGGTTTCCTGATGTGGAACGGTTGCTTAACACGGTTGACCATGAACAGTTGCCCGATATGCTCGATGCAGTAAGCTTACCGCCAATGCCCACGTCTTCCGAAGGTGAACAACTACCAATGAATGATGATCCAACCACGATTTTGGGCATTGCCGGGCAATTACGGAAACGCACCGTTTCGGCGGTCGAACTGGTTGAACAGGCGCTGGAACAGATTGCCAACCACGATGCTGCGCTCAATGCTTTTCAGATTGTGATGACCGAGAGTGCGCTGGCCGATGCACGTGCTGCCGATGCTGAATTAGCTGCTGGAAAAGTTCGTAGCCTATTGCATGGCGTACCGATCGCGGTGAAAGACCTGTTTGATGTTGCTGGATATCCAACCGCAGCCGGATCGCGGATTCGAGCCGGGTTTATCGCAGCGCAGGATGCGACTGTTGTGGCCCGCTTGAGGGCAGCCGGGGCTATTATCATCGGCAAGACCCGCATGTCGGAATTTGCTTACTCGCCTGGATCAAACAATGCTCACTATGGGCCAACTGCCAACCCTTATGATCCTCAACGGGATAGTGGTGGTAGCAGCAGTGGAAGTGGGGTAGCAACAGCCACCGGTATGGCCTTTGCTGCGCTGGGTACCGATACTGGTGGCTCCATCCGTATCCCTGCCGCACATTGTGGGGTGGTCGGTCTCAAACCAACTCACGGTCGGGTTAGTCTGGCTGGCGGATTTCCTCTCTCGTGGTCACTCGATCATGCTGGCCCGCTGGCCCGTTCGGTTGCCGATGCTGCTGCACTGTTCCAGATCATTGCCGGGCCTGACCCACGTGACCCGCGCACCTTACGTCCGGCACCGGAGCCGGCGATTGGTCGCCTGACCGGTGGAGTCCGTGATGTACGCATAGGATTGCTCACGGCCGATGGGAGCGGACAAGCGATGGCCGGCGCCGCAGAACTGGCAGCGATGCAGCAGGTAGCCAGTGCTCTGGCCGATCAGGGTGCTCATGTCATACCGATTGAAGTGCCAGAACTGGAAGAGCTGCGGTTGCTCAACCAGGCCCTGCTGGCAATGGAAGCGGCTGCGTTACATCTCCCATGGTTGCGCAGTCGGCTTGATGACTACGGTGAGTTCATGCGCCATCGGATTCTGGCCGCGTTCATCTACTCACCGGCTGATGTCACGCGCGTGCAGCAGGCGAGGGCATGGCTGCGTCGACGAGTAGCAGAGCGATTGCATAATATCGATCTGCTGATCACCCCGGTGACACCAGGACCGGCGCCTGCATTGGGTGTACCGACACCAACCTCATTTACCGGGCCGTGGAACTTTCTCGGCTGGCCAGCGCTTAGCCTGCCAACCGGTATAGGTGATGATGGTTTGCCCCGTGCAGCACAGTTGATCGCTCGTCCGTGGCACGAATCGCTTCTCCTCCGTGCTGCATTTGCCGCCGAGCAAGTGTCAGGACGACCTGCACCATCAGTGTAACACGATGCGCTATGCTAAAATTGGCGTTAATGTCGCACAGCGTTGAAGCGACGCAGAGCAGCATTGAGGAGCGGCTGCAATGTTTCGGACAGTATTGGTTGCTAATCGTGGTGAAATTGCCCTGCGCATTATGCGCGCTTGCCGGGAATTGGGCTTGCGTTGCGTAGCCGTCTATTCGGAAGCGGATCGCGATGCACCGCATGTGGCGTATGCCGATGATGCATTTTTGATCGGTCCGCCATCACCAGCAGAGAGTTATCTTAACATCGAAGCAATTATTCGCGCAGCCAAAGCCACCGGCGCCGAGGCGATTCATCCCGGCTATGGCTTTCTGGCCGAGAATGCCCATTTTGTACGAGCGGTGACGGCGGCCGGTCTGATCTTCATTGGACCCCCTGCTGAAGCGATGGAGCGGATGGGTGGTAAGACGGCTGCGCGGCGGGAAGCTACCGCTGCTGGGGTGCCAGTCGTACCCGGCGTGCTCGAACCGGTGACCAGTGCGGCGGAGGTGCGCAGCCTGGGCAAGGAATTTGGTTATCCAATCGCCATTAAGGCTGTTGGCGGGGGCGGCGGACGTGGGCTGCGCGTGGTGCGTTCGCCGGCCGAGGTTGATGAAGCCTTTGCCGCAGCACGTCGTGAAGCTGAAGTCGCTTTCAAGAATGGCGAACTGTACGTTGAGAAGTATCTCGATGATCCCCGCCATATCGAGATACAAATCTTAGCCGATCAGTACGGGAACGCGGTAGCATTGGGAGAGCGTGACTGTTCGGTGCAGCGGCGGCATCAAAAGTTGATCGAAGAATGCCCCTCGCCAGCCCTGACCCCTGAACTTCGGGCGGAGATGGGGGCTGCCGCAGTACGGCTGGCAAAAGCGGTCGGTTATGTGAGCGCCGGAACGCTGGAGTTTCTGTATCAAGATGGACGTTACTACTTCCTCGAGATGAATACGCGCATTCAAGTCGAGCATACCGTGACCGAGATGGTCTACGGTGTTGATCTGGTCGCAGCGCAGATTCGCATTGCGCAAGGCGAGAAGCTCTGGCTCCGGCAAGAAGAGCTAACACCCCGTGGTCACGCGATCGAATGTCGGATCAATGCCGAAGATCCGCTTCACAACTTCCGTCCGGCACTGGGAACGATTGGCGAGTATCGCGAGCCGGTCGGGTTAGGTGTACGGGTAGATAGCGGAGTACGTGCCTACTATACAGTACCGTCGCACTACGACTCGCTCCTGGCGAAGCTGATCACCTGGGGCAGCACCCGGCAGGAAGCCATTGCCCGTATGCGGCGAGCACTGGCCGAATATCGCATTGAGGGCGTTACCACGATCATTCCCTTCCATCGGGCAGCGCTCGAGCATCCGGTGTTTGTGGCCGGTGAAGCAACCGTAAATTTCATCCCCCGTCACCCTGAACTTTTCACGCGGACTGCTGAGCTTATGCCGACATCAACGGAAGTGGTAACGCCTGAGCCACCTCCAGAGCCACGTCGGTTTACCGTTGAAGTGAATGGTCGCCGCTTCGGAGTGGCCGTTTTCGGCAATGGTACGAGCGTGGCGCCAGTTCAGGCGGCAGCACGCGCAGCCCTACCGCGCCGGACAACACCCAAGAAGACAAAGCTAGTGGCGCCGGTTGATGGTGTCATCAGCCCGATCCAGGGACGAGTTGTTGCGGTGCGGGTTGCTCACGGTCAGACCGTAGAGGCCGGTCAGGTACTCTTTATCGTAGAAGCGATGAAGATGGAGAACGAGATCACGGCGCCGCACAGCGGGACAATAGGCGAGGTTCGGGTCGAGGTTGGTTCAACAGTCGAAGCTGGGGCAGTTCTGGCGACGTATGCCTCGCAAGCCTGATCTTGGAGGAGGGGCGGGTTCTCGACCCGCCCGCAGTAGTCCCCTGTCCTCGCAACATCTGCGCTACCGGTAGTATATCGGCAACCATTACGCACACGGAGTCACTGTTCGTAATTGTGCTACCAGGTCAGGTAACAGATCGAGCACAATATCGATCTGCTCATCAGTTGTTTGTTTCCCCAACGAGAAACGAATCGAACCGTTCGCTTCCTCAGGCGATAACCCCATAGCCAGTAAAACATGCGACGGTTCAAGTGAACCAGAGGTACATGCGCTGCCGGAACTGGCACAGATACCGCGCTGGTCGAGCAATAGCAAGAGACTTTCAGTCTCGATGCAGGCAAAACCCAGATTCACGATAGACGGCAAGCGCGACTCACGATCGCCGTTCAGCCACGATTGGGGGATGCGAGTTAGTACCCCATCAATCAGTCGTTCACTTAACGCACGCAATCGGCTAGCGTGGGTTGTACGCTCGCTCTCGGCTATCGTCAATGCTTTGGCTAAGCCGACAATCCCGGCAATATTCTCGGTACCGGCACGACGACGGCGCTCCTGAGCACCACCGTTAATCTGCGGAACCAACGGCGTCCCACGACGCAGGTAGAGCAACCCTACGCCTTGCGGACCATAAAACTTATGCGCAGTCAGGCTAAGCAGATCAACACCCAGCGCGTTGACATCAAGCGGCAATTGACCAGGTGCTTGCACAGCATCGGTGTGAAAGAGCACACCACGTTCGCGGCAGATAGCGGCCAGGTCAGCAATCGGTTGGACGACACCGGTCTCGTTATTGGCGTACATAACTGAGACCAGTGCAGTTTCGGGGCGGAGGGCGGTACTAAGATCGGCAGGATTCACCCGGCCATTGCGATCAACCGGTAAGAGGGTTACGCGAAAACCTTCGTATTCAACGAGATAATCGAGCGCGTGCAAAACTGCGTGATGTTCGATTGTGCTGCTAATGAGATGGTTTTTCCCTTGCGCACGAAGTGCCATCGCCACCCCTTTGAGGGCCAAATTGATACTCTCACTGCCACCGCTGGTAAAGACAATCTCTTTCGGCTGACACCCCAATACGAGCGCGACCTGTTCACGTGCATCGTCCAGCGCTTGCAGAGCTGCTCTACCTACCTGATGGATGCTGGAAGCGTTGCCACTTGTTCCGGAGAGGAACGGCAGCATTGCCTCTAAAACCCGTGGGTCGAGCGGTGTGGTGGCAGCGTGGTCGAGGTAGATCAGACGATTGTGCATAAGCATCTCTCCGCCATCAATTACTGGGATCGGCGAGTACGTGCTTCATCGCGCAGTACCTGGAGGTTGAGAATTTCAGCTACTTCATAGCGAGGTGGCATAGCACCGGTAACCGGCCGAATGCGCAATACTGGCGGAAAATAGCCCATACGGCCGTGCAGTTCGGCCAACAGCGCCGCAGCACTGAAGTTAAGAGCCGGTAGATTGATCAAAATGGCTTCGCTTTGCCACTGTTGAGCTGACAATCCCGCTGCATCAGCCATCGCGACAATTTGTGGCGCCAACGGTTGTTGCTGATCAATCTGACTGGGAATATCGATCACCTGCTCAATAGCCTGCCCGACAAGCGCGACAATCTGCTCTTGCTGGGCTGGTGTGATGGGATGAGAATAATTCAGTACAATCATGGCAAGATTCCTGTTAGATATTTCTTCTTTATTGTAGCGCAGACTGGTTGGAAATGTGTCGGTGATGTACGACGGATTTTGGCTCAATTCATTGATAACGGCGCGAGAAGTCAGGAGTTGGAGCTTTGCAACGTTCTTAGCCTGCCTGATGGTGGTAACAGAAGAGAGGGTGGAGGAAAGAGAGCAGGAGCGGCGGTTGCCCAACCTTTCTGCAAATCGTTAAGAGTGTGCACAGTTTCTTGTTTCGTCGGTACGCTACCCCCGGTTGCTCGCCGATTGTGCCCGTTAACGTCTCGGTAGGACGGGTTCTCCTTCACGTCCTCTGCTTGCGAAGGAGCATAGGGAGGGCGATGAGGTGCTGATGCGCCAAACAACAGGTTCCACAATGGCCAGCGCAGGATGCGGGCCAGAGGCCCGCGCTCCCAGGAAAACCGTGTGCAATGGGTGCCATCAGCAGCAATGCGTGAGGTTCGTCGGTATCGCACTGTTGTCGAATCGTTTATTCATTGAATGTAACCCAAAACCAGGCACTCTGCTCAGCCCTCCTTTAATGACGATTACCATTTCCGGCATTTCCGGGAAAGGATTCAGGTGATACAATAAGAGCCGAATAGACGGCAGGTGAAACTCATCACCTTCTTCGATATTCGTGCGATCTGTTACACAGAGGCAGCAGAGACATTCGCGATAGAACGTATCAGCGAGCGAGACGCGAGTCACAGCGGAAGGTGGCGAGAGCTACCATGCGTTCGCACATAGCAAAATCCGACCTTTTTTAGCAGGTGAAGATCCATGAGTGAAACCATCCTGGAACGGATACTGGCGCACAAACGCATTGAGGTACAACGTCAACAGGCTAAAATCCCCCTCGATGTGTTGCAAGAGCGAATTCTGCGTGCACCACCGGTTCGCAACTTTGCGGCTGCTCTCCGGAGCACACCGACCACAGCACTCATCGCCGAAGTCAAAAAGGCTTCACCTAGCCGCGGTGTGTTATTGACCAACTTCGACCATCTCGCGCTGGCCCGTACATACGTCGCCAATGGTGCGGCTGCGATCTCAGTGCTCACTGATCAGCGGTTCTTTCAGGGTAGCCTGACATACCTCGCCGGTATCCGTGCGCTCCCCGAAGTACAAACGGCGGGGACGCCATTGCTACGCAAAGATTTCATAATCGATCCGTATCAGGTTTACGAAGCGCGAGCCTATGGCGCCGACGCAATCTTGTTGATCGTAGCTGCTCTCGATGACCAAACGCTGGTGAATCTCTTTACCCTCACCCGCGAACTGGGAATGGATGCTTTGATCGAGGTACATACCGTTGATGAACTGGAACGAGCACTGAAGGTACATCCTCCTATCATTGGGGTGAATAATCGTGACCTCCATCGTTTTGTCACCGACCGTACAACCACTAAGGTGATAGCAGAACATTTGCCGGTTGGGCCACAGCGACCAATCCTGGTAAGCGAGAGTGGTATTTTCACACCCGACCATGTTGCCGAAGTACGCAGCTACGGCGCTGACGCAATCCTAGTCGGGGAAGCATTGGTTACGGCATCTGACATCGGGGCCCAGGTACGGATGCTAGCAAGTGCTTGATGTACTGAGACGTTCACACCGTATCAGTCATTAGACTGACCCGGTAGGAGCAACATTTGGAAGTGAGGAGCGAGGAGTAACAGCAGTGCAACGGTGTCCTGACTGTGGTCAGACGATAAGCGGCACGGAGCGATTTTGTCCGGCTTGTGGTCATCGACTACATAGCCATCAAGACAACCTCTCACCGGCCATCAACACCACGATACCGCTCGTACCGGCGCACAATAGCCGAATGGCGATTGCTAGCCTCATTTGTGGCGTGATGACGTGGATTCTCTTTTTCATCCCCCTCTTGCTGGCAATTCCAGCCGTCATCTGTGGTCACCTGGGACACAGCGCAGTCAAGCGTGGGAATGGCGCCGTGACTGGTCGGGGCATTGCACTCACCGGTATGGCATTAGGGTATTGCACATCTCGTACTGACGGTACTGGGGTTCTGTATATTCGTTGCCATCGTGTTGGGGGCTAATCTGTAAGCAAAACGGCGAGATGGCAAGCCATCTCGCCGTGTAGGAAGTTAAAGTACTAGCCAACTTCCGGTACAATCACCCCGTAATTTCCATCGCGTCGTCGATACAAGACATTTATCTGCATCGTTTCAGCATTCTGGAAGATAAAGAAGTTGTGACCGAGCAGTTCCATCTGTTCAATCGCATCATCAACAAACATCGGGCGGAGACGGAACGTCTTGGTTCGGATAATGCGAGGTGTGGCCTCGGCCTCACCTGATGCAGCAATAGCCGCAGCTTCTGCCTCGGCGATAGCAACTTCTTCAGCCGGAGTCAGACCGTTCGAGGCACGGCGCTGTTCGCGGCTACGTCGCCAATATTTCTCTTTGTAGCGTGAAATCTGGCGTTGCAGCACCTCCTGCACTTCATCAATTGCGGCATAGAGGTCAGGTGCACGCTCTTCAGCCCGCAGGATCACGCCGTGCTCGGCAACCAGTGTCGTCTGTACACGATAGACCTCACCAGCATTGCGTTGTTGTTCGTGTTGTACTTCGACGGTGATACTGGTAATGCCGTGAAGATAACGCTCGAGCTTCGCGAGCTTCTCTTCAATATGTGCACGTTGACGATCTGAAATCTTGCCGTTCCGGCTCTTGATAGTTAGTTCCATCGTGTCCTCCATCCGCTGAGGCCCATCTACAACGATGGGCAGGGCGATAAAAAACAACCCG
Source organism: Chloroflexus sp. MS-G (assembly GCF_000735195.1). Lineage (GTDB taxonomy): Bacteria > Chloroflexota > Chloroflexia > Chloroflexales > Chloroflexaceae > Chloroflexus. The sequence continues at coordinate 27,909 of NZ_JPIM01000027.1, read as the reverse complement.
GCCCCCGCCGTCAGCGCGGCGAGGACCGAGCTATTTCTCAAAAGGATATCAGTTGGGTTATCAGGCTGACCAATGTGGTCATAAGGCCTCATGTCTCAAGAGAAAGCTACCACTCCGTAGCATTCATCTAATAGCTTTGACCGTATTCTACTACGCGATCGCTGCTCTCGCAAGATACGAACAGTGAGAAACTGTTCACTGTGCAGTAATATTGCAGTTATACTACCAACTCCATACCTTCTGCAGCAGCAAGCAATTGTAATGCACTTCCCTGCGCAGCCAGCATTTGGCGCAAGCGGTCAACAATCGCATCCAGTTCATCGTCGGTGCGGGTAGGGGCGTGGTGGAACAGTACTAGACGTTCTACATCGGCGGCTTGAGCCGTTTCAATCGCATCTTCGATCCGACTGTGACCGTAATCTTCCACTTCCTCGGCACGCAGGTATGGGGCGCTATGGATCAGCACGTGGGCATTGCGGGCAAATGCAATCGCAGCTTCGCGAATCCCACTTTCGCCATAACGCACATCGGTAATGTAGACTAGCACTCGCCCACGTTCTTCCAGACGGTAGGCCCAGATCGGTGAGTGCGGACGGTATGAGAGCGGCATGGCGCGAATAGTCAGTTGACCAACAATGAATGGTTCAGTAGAAATGGGCGTGAAGCGATGGGTAGCACCGATATGAGCAAGTCCAAAAACCGGCGAATAGACCGGTGAGAGCATACCGTCGTAGACCATCTGTAACGAGCCACGAGTACTATCAGGGCCATAGATGTCAAGGCGATTACCGGGAATATGCACGACACCGGGAAAAGGGAGACCGAGAATATGATCCCAATAGGTATGAGAGATCAACAAGGTCAACGTTCCACGGCCACGGCCAAATTCGCCCTGCATCAGTTCATCACCCAGCATACAAAAGCCGGTACCGGTATCGAGGACAATCAGTTCACCCTGATCACCGGTTACTGCGGTACAGCAGGTATTGCCGCCGTAACGTAGCATTGCGGCATCGGGTGTTGGAACATAACCGCGAACTCCCCAGAAGCGCACCTTCATGGTCTCCTCTCCAGTTCCATGCCCTCGAACGCTGCCGTAACCAGTAATCCCGGTGCAGCCAGCGACTGTTGTTTGGCAACGATCTGATCTAGCTCGGTATCGGTACGATGAGGATCGTGGTGAAACAGGATTAACTGACGCACCTGGGCTGCTTCGGCAATTTCACGGGCTTGAGAGGCACTGCTATGGCCCCAGTGCGGAAAGCGGGCGTATTGCGCATCCGTAAACTGGGCATCGTAGATCAGCCAATCGGCGCCATAAGCCAGTTCGAGGATAGCCTCTTTCATTGCCGCCAGTTCGCGCAATTCACTTTGACTGCGGGCTGTGGGTTGACCGGCCCACTCAATCCGTTGTTCGCCAAACAAGACGGTATGAAACGGGCCGGTGTCAGGGATAAAGGTTAGTACACCTCGTGATGTTTCAAGACGATAGGCCAGTGCGCGGTACGGGTGATTGGCGAGCGCAGTACGTACCTTAACTGGTCCCAATTCGAACTCAGACCCGGCGCCAATTTCAAAAAAGTTAAGTTGTGCACGCAAGTCATCGAATTGAAGGGGAAAGAGCGGATCGCTTAAAGCCCCCGCGAGGGTAGTTCGTAAACTCGACTGCGTGCGAGCCAGACCGTAGATATCGAGGCTCACATTGGGATCAAACAGCGGTGCAAAAAAGGGAAAACCTATGATATGATCCCAATGGGTATGTGTTATCAAGAGATCGTACTGGCGCGGCTGCGCGGGCAATCGCTGCAACGCCTCACTCAACATTCGCAGACCGGTACCGGCATCAAGAATGATACAGTGACCTTCTGCTTCGACTTCAACGCAGGTTGTATTACCGCCATATCGCAACATGTGAGCATGAGCGACAGGGTATGAGCCACGGGTGCCCCAGATACGAACTCTCATGGATGCGTCCATGCAATGTTTCGTGCTGATAAAACCAGATGCACAATGAAATACAGCACTGCATCTCACAGTTTACAGCATAAACGCAGTTTGTGAATGGTTTTTAGAGTGTCATTTTATTTTTTATGGAAGCTGAAGGAAAGGATGATCAATGGCTCGCTTTCGCGTTGGTGTTCAACTCCACCCCCAGCACACAACCTGGGAATCGTACCGCAATGCTGTTCGCTACGCCGAAGAGATTGGCTGTGATACGATCTGGAACTGGGATCACTTTTTCCCTCTCTATGGCCCACCCGATGGCCCCCATTTCGAGGGTTGGACTCTGCTTACGGCAATGGCGGTTATCACTCAGCGGGCCGAGGTTGGGTGTCTGGTGACGTGTAACAGCTATCGCAATCCGGCATTACTCTCGAATATGGCAAAGACGGTCGATCATATCAGTGGCGGGCGGCTGATCCTTGGTCTTGGCGCCGGCTGGTTTGAACGAGATTATACGACGTTTGGTTACGAATTTGGTACAGCCGCCGACCGCTTGCGAGCACTGCGAAAGGCGTTACCAATTATTAAAGAGCGCTGGGCTGTCGATCAACCACTCCCGCTACGCCGGATTCCGATATTGATCGGTGGTGGTGGCGAAAAAGTGACGCTGCGGATCACAGCCGAACATGCCGACATCTGGCATGGTTTTGGCCCGATTGAGAACTTTAAGCGCAAGAATGCAATCCTCGATCAATGGTGCGCCCAAATTGGCCGTGACCCGGCAACTATTGAACGCAGTGTATCACCTCGTGCCGGCGAACCCATTGAGCCGTACCTCCGTACCTCGAAGCAGGGGCAACCCATATCATTATCGGGATGGGGGAACCATGGGATTTTGCACCGGTTGAGGCGTTGCTGAAGCTGCGTGGGTAAGACGTTGTGGAGCAGAAGGCAGACGGTCGATCAACATGAGATCGCATCGTCACAGTAGTACTGTACCCATCCGCGAAGGAGGATCGTCATCGGCCAACCGGTAGTAGGGAGAAGGGATCGTCGCAGCGCATCTCAGGCTTGAACGTACCGTAAGAGAGATATGCTACCGCAGCGCCTACAGCGGTCTTGAGTCGCATGTCTAAGTACCTCTCCGAACATCTTGTCGTTACGTCCACGACGTGGTGAACCCTGTCACCCTGTCAGTAGCTCCCACACGATGGACGACTGACCTGGCACCGATGTCATCTCGGGTAGGGGCACAGCGGCGCTGCGCCCCTACCGGTAGGAGCTGCCCACCCTCGCATCGACAATGACCACGATGCTTACCCGCATGTTCTGGAGCGAAACATTTCGGATAGGCTCGAAATGGTTCAACAACGGAGCGACGCCGACCAACATCACACACCTATTCACGATGATCCGCGACCCACAGGCTTCTCCGGAAGTGCGGTCTTCTAGCCCACGCTGTGCAGTCCATGGCCGGAAATCATTGTTTGGCTCATCAGCGCGCTATCGGGCGGATTGGAAACCTGTCTCTCTGAGGCGCTGATGGGCTGATGTTCTAGAAAACCGCATTGCCGCGGACGGGCTGGAAACCCGCCCCCACCGCTGTATTGACAGGTATAATCGACGAGAATAATGGAGTTTGGTCGCAGATTGCCGTCGCGCCTAGGAGCAGCGCGTGCGGAAACGTGCTGCTAGACGGATTGGGAACCTGCATCTCCTGCTCTTCTCAGAACTCTCATCTCTCCTCTTTCACTACTGCGGTATCGAGACAGAACTTTGAGAATCCTTATCGCTCTGGGGTAAGTTGTTGCAGTGAACTCCTGTCGCTGAACTAACTTAAGAATCATACCTTCCTTCTACCCTATCACCAACAAAAATTGCTCAGATCGATCTTTCTCAATGATAACCGCACGTACCAGGATCGTCGATCAACTGGTCTCGTCCCTGTATACGGAACATTCAAGCTCTGAATCGTTACGCTTGGTGCAGTAACGGCTATGGTCGTACCAACCCTGGATGACCACGTAACGTTAATGGCCGACCAATGATCCATGTGACATTTTTCACAGAAAGAAGTGCTATGTTGACTTATACTTGTGGATGACCTTGGCGCAAGATCGGTCTAGCAGAATTGGTTAGCCGAACCCAAAACGGTTCCAAGTTCGAGGGAAAGGTGCTGATGATGAACCGTTCGATATACGTTATCGTATGGCGAATCGTATTTGCGGCCAGCGTAATGGTCATGATGGTTAGTGCGCTTTGGGCCGGACTACTGCGCATCGGATGGGCGCTCCCACTATCGTCAGTGGCCGGAATGCACGGACAGCTCTTTATCGGTGGGATGCTGGGAACTGTGATAGGGCTGGAGCGGGCCATTGCCATTGGTCGATCCTGGGCGTTTGCTGGACCAATCTTGACCCTTCTCGGTGGATTAGGATTGCTGGCTGGCCTGCCGATGACCTTTAGTGCACTGCTTATCAGTGGTGGAAGCCTCGGCTTGTTGGTCATCTTCGCACTGTTGCTCAAGCGCCAGCCAGCCCGGTTTCTGATCACGATGGCTCTTGGCGCACTAGCATGGTTTGGTGGGAACCTGCTCTGGCTCAGTGGTCAACCATTAGCAGTTGCCTCACTCTGGTGGGTTGGCTTCCTTACCCTAACCATCTTCGGAGAGCGGCTCGAGCTGGGACGATTACGCCAATTACCAACCCGTGCCTTCTGGAGTTTTAGCCTGAGCGTATGCCTGCTCGGTCTGGGCCTGATCTGGGGGTTGTTTGACTACATTAACGGATCACGTATAACAGGAACAGGCTTACTCGGTAGTGGTTTGTGGCTGTTAACATACGACATTGGCCGACGCACTATTCATCGTCCCGGTTTACCCCGTTTCAGCGCGGCATGCATGCTTTCGGGCAGCGCCTGGCTCGCATTTGGCGGTCTACTCATGACGATTGTCGGTGGAACCTACGGTGGCCTCCTTTACGATGCAGTGCTGCATAGCATCTTTGTTGGTTTTGTGTTCGCCATGATTTTTGGTCATGCACCGATCATTATTCCGGCGCTACTTAACCTACCCGTCCGCTTTAGCGGTTGGACATACGTCCCATTAGGGTTATTGCACCTATCGCTGCTCTTGCGTGTTGCCGGTGATTTGCTGCCGGTAATCGAATGGCGACGCTGGGGAGGCATGCTTAATGCGGTAAGTATTTTGGTCTACCTCTTCATGACCGCAATAATCATAGTGGTAAGTATGCGTCAGCGATCATTGACTGTGATGAGTGTAACGAACGAGATCACATAGAGTGTAATCGGGCACCCATCGTCAGTTCGACATGACTCGCCTACATTGCTCGCAGGCGCCCTGACGTGATCAGCGAGCGATTTATTCTAGTGAGACAGCACCATAGAGCCTATCCGAATCATCGTCCCACGGTACGGCGGATGACACCTGATAGATGTACGGGCACAGCGGCGCTGTACCCCAACCGATCTTCTTCTGCGACAGAGTATTCCGGAGGCATTTACAAACCACAAGCGATGTCGTGCCCCGTCGGGCGTATCGGGGCACAACTGGCACTTCTCATTTTTCCTCTCCGGCAACATCCCATCACTGCCGCCCCTATGACATCTCCGCTTGTCCAGCTCGCCGAAAATCACGTATCAGTAAGCGCAACCGGCGCTGGCCGTTCCATTCATCAGCTTCTAACTGATAAGCCAGATCGATCTGGGAATGGCGCCGTAAAGGTTCGGCAAAACGTCCGAAGTGAAAGCCGATAGCATCGAGTACCGTATCACCAACCCGTACTCGCATCCGTAAGTGCGAACCGTCGCTGGTCGGCTGCGGATCAATAACAGTCACATTCGGAGTCATCAGTACAGGCTGCGGATTCCCCTGACCAAATGGCTCGAGCTGACGTAAGGCAGCGTACAGCTCCCATGAGATGTCACTCAGGGGCACAGCGGCATCAATCAGCAGGCGTGGAACAAGTTGCTCATCCGACAAACGTTGTCGGCCCAGTGCCAGTAACCGTTGCTCAAGTATCGCAATCTGAGGAGTGGCAATCGTGAAACCTGCCGCCGCCGCATGCCCACCGTAACGCACGAACAGTTCAGCACACTCATCAAACAAATCGATAATGCTAAAACCGGGAATTGAACGCGCCGATCCGCGGGAAGTTTCCTCTCCTTGCTCGATCACGACCACCGGTCGATGGTAGGTCTCGACCAGGCGCGCAGCGACTAAACCGATCACGCCAGCATTGAAACTCGGATGGGCAATCACGATCAAGGGATGATCTGCCCGACCGTGCTGAGACACCAATGCTTCAGCCGTCGTTTGTAACTGGCGCGTAAGCGATTGACGCTCACGATTCGTGGCATTTAACTCGGCAGCCAGCACGTCTGCTTTGGTACGATCGGTCGTCAGTAACAATTCATAAGCACGTCGGGCATCGGCCAACCGCCCGGCAGCGTTGAGGCGCGGCGCCAGCGCAAAAGCAATCGCGCCACTGTCGATCATCCCCGGTGTTAGTCCGGCAGCCGCCACCAGTGCCTGAATACCCGGACGACTACTTTCGTTGAGCGCAATCAGACCAGCACGAACCAATACTCGATTCTCATCGTACAGCGGCCCCATATCGGCAACTGTACCCAGGGCGACCAGATCGAGGAGATCACGTCCGCGCAGGTTGGCCGGTCGTTTTCCGTAACGAGCCAGGGCCTGCACCAGCTTGAACGCAATCCCTACTCCAACCAATCCCTTGAAGGGATACGCACAGTCGGGTTGTCGCGGATTCACAACGGTCAATGCTGGTGGCAACGTGGCCGGCGGGTGATGATGGTCAGTCACGATTACATCAAGGCCAAGGCGATTGGCCTCGGCGACTTCTGCGTAGTTCGAGATACCACAATCAACCGTGATCAACAGCCTGACACCGTCGGCAGCTAACTGACCGATTGCCAGATTGTTGAGTCCGTAGCCTTCACGGGCACGATGAGGAATATAGGGGCGGATCCGTCCACCCATGGCACTGATCGCCTGGGTTAGTAATGCCACAGCGGTAATTCCATCGACATCAAAATCGCCGTAAACGGCCATCAGTTCATCGCGCTCGATAGCCTCTGCAATGCGGCCGGCAGCATCAGCCATGCCACGCATTGTGAAAGGATTGTGTAAACCAGTGTTGTAATCGGCGGTTAGAAAAGCCCTGGCAGTGGCAGGCTCGTGCAAACCCCGTTGGTAGAGGAGCGTGGCGAGTAACGGATGAAGGCCGAGTTGTTCAACAAACGCAGCAGGTGCTGCCGGACGGATTTCCCAACGCTGACGGCGCGCTGACATATCTCTTCTCCTGAAGCAAGGTGCCCGCTAGCAAGCGGTGATTATTATACGTCGTTTTCGTATAGCCGAAGAGGCTAAGCGTGTGGCAGAGCATTCTCTTTGCTGGTAGTGAGCGGTACTTGACGTTCTTTCCCTGGTCATTCTCCCCCTTTCTCTCTTCTTGTTAGTCTGTTCAGCGTTTTCAGGTTTTGGTGGGTTTGCGGTAAACATCGTTCACCCTAATCCACGAGGTTACCGAGGAGTACTGAAGCGCCCTCCATGGCCGGTCGCCACCTGCTACTCGTCGAAGGACTGCCGTGAGGAGCATACTATACAGTTTGCCCAAACAGAGATCGGTCATTTGCTGACCTTTGCACGCATGATTGTCGGTACTGGTAATATTGATGTACTATGATATGAATCGTACATTACAACAAAAAATTACACCTATTTTTGCCTATGCTGCCACGTATCTTGACATCTATCCTTTTGTGCTACATCTTGACGGGATGCACAACAACACCACCAGTACCTTCACCGACTCCCATTCTGTCTGAGCTACACTTGCTCGACAGCTATTCGACCAGTGATCTGCCGGTATTTAATACATTCAGTGCCAAAACCGGGATCACAATCACGTCTCATCTGTATAGAACGAGCGAAGAAGCGTACCGCTTTCTGACCACAGCGGATCAAGCGTATGATGTGATAATTGTTAGCGATACGTTGGTTCATCGGCTGCGTCGTGAACAACGGTTGGCTGTGTTGAACCATACGCAACTACCGAATCTTGTCCATCTTGATCCGATGTTTGCCAGATCGAGTGGTGATCCAGATTATCGCTTCTGTGTTCCGCACCGGTGGAGCGTATTGGGATTTGGTCACCGGCAATCAGCAACCGGTCGTGCGATCAGCAATTGGGATGATGTGTTCGATCCCGCATACACTGATCGCATAGGAGTACCGGATGAGGTACGGTTGAGCATAGGGATGGCCCTAATCAAATCAGGATTCAGCCCAAACTCCAGTGATCCGGCAGCAATTGCCACTGCTCGCAACTGGTGGTTGAGCGTGGCCAACCAGATCAATCGCTTTACCGCCAGTAATGAGCAGGAGTTGTTGCAACGTGATGAGCTTGATATTGTCGTGGCACGAAGTGGTGATATATTGCAAATAGCCCGTGACGATGCTGACATCCGATTTACGATTCCGGAAGAGGGTTCTATCCTTATCACTGATAGTCTCTGTGTACCGGCCAATGCCGTGCATCAATCTATTGCCGAACAGTTTATCAATTTCGTTCTCACACCTGAACACAGCGCTGCGCTTGTCAATATGAGTCGTTACGGTACGCCGAACCGAACGGCATTACCGCTTATCGATGCAGAACTACGTGCCTCCCTCGCTCAGTATATAGCTCAAGAGCAAGCTGGTTTGCTATTTCACCTGACCGATGTTGAACCTGCGATACAGGAACTCTACCGCGCTGCCTGGGCTGAGGTGCGACAGTGACAACGCCAACTCCTTCCCTTCGTCGTCGCCTTAGCATTAGCATCATTGGCGCGATTGCAATTTCGCTGCTGATCACGCTGATCGGGCTAGGCTGGCAGTTCAAACTCCGCGAGCAGATGGTGCAGCGCCAGCATCATCTCGCTCAGATACGTGAAGCGATGCTTAACCTCAAAACGGTCTTTCTGATCGCTCATCAGTATGATTATCAGCTTATCGAGATTGTCAGCCACAATCTGTCGGAGCCAACCGTAATAGCGAAGCACACAGCAGCCCTGACAGAGGTACGGGCCGCGGTAGAGCGATTCAACACCGTCAGTAGTGATTTGCCGGAACTTGAATCGTATCGGCAGCAGCTTAACCATCTGCTTGATCAGTATCAGACGACGGTGAAGCAGATTACTGACCAGATCGACCTGCGCCAGCGGAATGGTGGCATTGAACAAACATTACGCCAGGCGCGTCGCGAACTCTGGCAAAGCCTTGCACGGAATGGGGGCAATACATTTTTGATCAGACTTGCACTTGAAGAGCAAGCTTATCTCTCAACACGACGCCAGGAATACATTGATAATATTCGGATTCAGATCAACAATTTACAAGCATTCATTTCTCTCTTACCCGATTCTGAGCAACAGGTTGTGCAACGGCAGCTTGCCGATTATACATCATTGTTTACTCAGTTGACCAAACTCGATCAACAGCTATCTCATTACACTTCACGACTAGAGTATCAAACAGAAGATTTAATAAAAGTTGTAGAAAACATTGATCAAATTCTTAGTTATGAACAACGTGAAATCACGAATATCTCAGAAACCAGTAACTGGATCGGTTTAGGATTAGTGTTATGGATGGTTTTCAGTAGTACCACGATCTTTATCGTGCTTGGTAGATTGATTAATCGCTATTTCACCAAACCCCTGATCGAATTAACCACCGCTGCCCAACGGGTAGCCGACGGCTGGCGTGACACACCGATCCCCCTGATTGGTACCGATGAGATTGGCAATCTGGCACGAGCACTGACCCGACTGACTGCTACGCTAAATGACACGATTGCCAGCCTTGAAGAGCGTATCGAACAGCGAACCGCTCAGCTACGGCGTGCCCTGAATGAAAAAGATGCACTCTTGATACAGGAACAGCGTCGGATGCGGCGAGCACAGGCCCTGGTTGAACTCGGTTCACGGTTGAGCACAGCCCCTAACGCTGCTGAAGTATACCGACGTGTCGTTGAAGCACTGGCTACTGCAAAAGAGACCGAAGACCGCATCGGGATATATACCCGTGAGCCAGATGGCGTCGAATGGGTACCTCGCGCCGTCGTTGGCTATCAACAACACGCATCAACTGTATTGCACCTACCGGTGTCCACTCTACCGGCACACCGTCCATTCTATATCCCAGACTTACGACAGCATGAGGTGCAAAGTTTGACTGGTGTATCGGGATCGGCAATATTTATTGTCTTCTCGACCGACCCCTACCCAGAGGCCTTGCTCGTCGTCTATCGTCCACAGCCCCATGCCTTTGCCGATGACGAAATTGACCATCTGGGCATCACCGCACGACTGGCCGAACAAGCATTGACTCGCATTCGCTTGATCGCCTCGTTGCGGCAAGCCAAAGAACGGGCTGAAGAAACCAATCGTGAACGTAGTAAACTTTTAGCGCGTCTCGATCACGACATACGTAACCCGCTGAATACCATTATCGCCCTGAGTGAAACCCTGCGTGATTCTTTCGCCGAACATTCAGTGTTCAGCGAAGACTTGGCGAAAATCGGCAACGCCGGACGGCGCTTGCTTGCACGTCTAAACGTACTTCTCGATAGCGCCAAAATTGAAACTGGCACGTTTGAGTTACGACCAGAACCTTTCATTTTCGATACGCTGCTCGATAAGGTGTTGGCCGAGGTGACACCGCTTATCCGTCAACAGCGTAACCGACTCGCTATTGAACGTCCACCACAAGTAGGAACCATTGTCGCCGATCTGAACCGGTTGTGGCAGGTACTGCTCTATCCCTTACAATTTGTCGCCACCACAACACAGCTTGGGGTCATTACCCTAAGCGTTCAACGCTCTACCGACGACGATCACGGCGCGATCATAGAGGTGACAATAAGCGATACCGGCGCTGCCCTAAGTGAAGAGCAGATAAATGCGCTGCTCACTCCTTTTGCTCCTCCACCAGAAACACCTCGTCCTATCGATACCGGTCATAACCTGGCACTATGCTATCAGTTGTGTACCTTAATGGGGGGAACATTTCAGCTTACCTCATCTGGACCGCGCGGTGTTACCTTTCATATCCGTATCCCGGTGAACAGTGCCGACGAGACGGTTCAGCCGATGTATCCAACGTTCCTGTCCCAAGCCGACGTATTAGTGATTACTAAAACGGACGCTCATGTGTTGCAGGCTGCCCTAGAGCAACTTGGCTGGCAAGTACAGTGTGAAACAACGCTTACCGACGCTATCACGAACCTTTCTGAACCGCCAACAGCACTTCTTGTTGACGTAGAGCAGCGGGAGCTGGCAGAACGTATCTTATCCACGGCCGGTTGGCAGCAGGTGCCGGTCATCTGGTTAACCAACGACATTGACGATAGCAGTACCACCTGTGCATTGTGGCCTGGAGACCCAAATAACGTTATCCAGACCCTCCAGACAGTGTTATCCCGCCGCTCGACACTACCATCCGCTCGTCATATCCTCGTCATTGAGGATGAAATATCGACGCGCCTCATTATCCGACGCGCCCTAGAGATTGACGGTTGGAAGGTAATCGAAGCAGGTAACGGTCAGCTCGGTGCGATGCTGTGGCGCACAACCCAACCACAATTGGTTATTCTCGATCTGATACTCCCTGATACTGACGGGATAGCAATCTTGCGTGAAATACGCAACGAATTGAACACGCCAGTTGTGGTCGTCACCGCACGGCTTTTACAGAAAGAAGAACTGGAAGCGCTTGCCGCAGCAGGAGCGGTCGTTTTGCAAAAGGGACGGTATCGCCGTGATGATTTACGTGAGCTAGTGCGTAAATTGATGCAGAGAAATTAAGAGCCTACCCGGAATACCCTGTCGCAGAAGAAGATTCGGTTGGGGCGCAGCGGCGCTGCGCCTGTACATCTCTCAGGTTTCATCCGCTGTACTATGAGACAATTATTCGGATAGGCTCGTAGAGGTTTGCAACAATTTTCAGACGCAGTTGCCTGCGATTACGGCGACCCCTCAACGAGAAGAAGGGAGTGGGTGTGGAAACTTGTCTCTCCCACGTGGGGAGGAGCAGCGATTTGCAGCGACGGTACACCTTCTCCTACCCCCTTTCCGCTCCCACCAGAGGAGCTTCGAGGGGGTGAGGGAACTCGCCCCCTGAAGAGTTCTGCCCCAGCATAACCACACGACGCACACCAGCGGCCTCATCATCTGGCGGTGAACGATGTCTGTAACGCTATACCCTCACGACACCGAACTCGTGTGACGTACAATCAGACTCTGACCGGTCATATCAGGAGCAGGCGGCAATTCCAGTAACTCAAGCAACGTTGGTGCGACATCGGCCAGGCGCCCACCACTGCGCAGGGTGATCGCTTCTTTACCGTAACCAGGGCCACCGATCAGAAAACAGGGTGCCGGATTAGTCGTATGGGCCGTGTGTGGCCCACCAGTCTCTGGATCGATCATTTGTTCAGCGTTGCCGTGATCGGCAATCACCAACGCCACGCCACCCTGTTCCAGGATGGCCGGAACCACACGTGCCAGACCAGCGTCAACCGCTTCACAGGCTTTGATGACGGCTGGAATACTACCGGTATGACCAACCATATCGGGGTTCGCATAGTTGACGACAATGAAATCATACTGATTGCTACGAATCGCTGCCAGTAACGCCTCGGTTACTTCAGGGGCACTCATTTCTGGCTTCAAGTCGTAGGTGGCGACTTTCGGTGAGGGAATAAGCTGGCGATCCTCGCCGGGAAACGGTTCTTCACGCCCTCCGTTGAGAAAGAAGGTCACGTGCGGATACTTCTCTGTCTCGGCGATATGGAATTGGCGAAGGCCAGCCTGACTGATGACAGCGGCCAGTGGGCTGGTGACATAGCGAGGGGGAAAGGCAACCAGCACCGGTAATCCCTCTTCGTACTGGGTCATTGTGACGAAGCAGAGATCGCGTAATTGCCGTTCACGCTGCCAGATGTGCGACGGTAGCGGCTGCCCTTCGGCCTTTTGCCGTTCATAATGCTGTCGGATACGCTCGTTGATCTCCGGATCAACGAAGGCGCGGGTCAACTGCCGCCCGCGATCAGGGCGAAAGTTGGTGAAGATAACTGCATCGCCATCGCGCACCGTTGCCGTCGGTTCACCGTTGGCAGTGACGATCACGGTAGGTAAGACAAACTCATCGCTAATATCTTGGGCATAGGCGGCTTCAATAGCGGCCCGCGCCGAAAGCGCTTTCTCACCCACACCGTTAACCAATGCAGCGTATGCCCGTCCGGTACGTTCCCACCGCTTATCGCGATCCATCGCATAGTAGCGCCCTGCGACGGTAGCGATGGTGCCAACTCCCAGCCGGGCGATCACACCTTCCAACGTATCGAGGAAACCCAATGCACTCCGTGGCAGAACGTCACGCCCATCGAGGAAGAGGTGTAAGTAGACGCGCTGAAGGTGATGGCGATGAGCCAGTTCGAGCAGGGCATGCAGGTGATCTTCGTGAGCATGTACCCCGCCGGGGCCAAACAATCCCATCAGATGCAGTGCCGAATTGTGTCGTTTCACGTGTTCGACAGCTTGAAGCAGAGCTGGATTCGTGAAAAAATCACCATCAGCGATCGCTTTACTAATCCGGGTCAGCTCTTGATAGACCACAAAGCCAGCGCCGATATTGAGATGACCAACTTCAGAGTTACCAATTTGCCCGGCTGGTAAACCGACATCAAGACCCGAAGCCCCTAACGTCGTAAAGGGGCATGTTGCCATCCACTGATCAACGTGCGGCGTATCGGCCAGATCGGCCGCATTGCCGGGGCCGGGTGGTGCAATCCCCCAGCCATCCATGATGATTAATACCACCGGACGTGGACGTGTCATTGTATGTGCTCCTTATCCCAAACCCAACGCGACTTGTACGATCCGCCACGCTGCTAGCAATCCGAGCAGGGCGACACCCAACAATGGAACAACGGTCAGTAAGAGACTCCAGACACGCTCACCAGATGAGGGGTTTGTACTGATGAAGCCGCGCAGTAATTCACGCTGAATTGCCTGCCAACCGCCCCAAAGTGTCGTAATTGCCAGAACAGCAAACACGAGTGCTGCGCCCAATGCGATCAGAGAACCGAGTAAAGCCATAGTTGCCTCCACGAGCAACAAACGGAGCGTGCTCCCCTTCATTCAATCAACCACCGGCCTGGATTGAGAATCCCAGCCGGATCCCAGCGTTGACGCAAAGCCCGCATAAGATCGATGGTTGGTGGCACAATACCCCAGCGATCAACGCCTATTGAACTACGTTCGACAACCGCATACCCTCCTATCCCGCCGAGGGTTTGTCGTAGAGCAGGCAGGTGCGCAGCCGCTGTCTCGGCGCAACCGGTGACAATCAGACCAAGACCGGGAAAGACCAGCGTACGAGCAGGGGCTAACAGTGTCAGCGCATCAATGGCCCTGGGTAGCATGCTATCAGGTACACCGATCCGTAACAACAGATCGGTGGTTGGCATTTGATAACCACTATTCCACAGCGTGCGATCTTCATAGCGTGTCATCAGTGCAATAGCGTCGGAACAAGCGGCAGTTGCCAGCGCCAATTGCCGCTCGACAGCAGCTTCTACACCGGCGAAGCGTGCCATCAGTGTGACGGTATCGGCAACCTCGATAACCAAAGCCACCGGCTGCAAGGGAGGTTGGCGCATAGCCATTGCAAGGCGCCATGCCGAGGGAACGTCGGGTACTGTGGCGTGCAGCACGGCCATCTGTGCTGGCAACGGTGCAACCTTGAAAGTTACACTCGCGATCACACCGAGCGTACCGCATGCACCGAGATGCAATTTGTGACTATCATAACCGGCAACATTTTTGACTACCCGTCCTCCACTGCGCACGATCCGTCCGTCACCGAGCACGACCTGCATACCGAGGATCCATTCCCGCGGGCCACCATACCCCAACCGCAGCGACCCCCAGGCGGCGGTTGCCAGGAGACCACCGATCGTAGCCGTAGGGGGTGCTGGTGGATCCCAGGGTAGCCACTGACCACGTTCAGCCAGTAATGCTTGAACGGCTGTCAGTGACATACCGGCTTCAACCATTACCACCAGATCGGTAGGGTGATACTCGATCACGCGATGCAGTTGCCGTAAATCGAGAGCCACATCGTATCGTCGTGGCGGATCAACAATAAACTGGCGCGTACCGGCTCCCCATGGTATGACCGCAGTATGCATGTGCGTTGCTTCCGCCAGCAGATCACCAACTTCAGTGATGGTTGCAGGTTGCACGACTCGTTGCGGCTGGCGATCCCCCAAGGTATACGTTGCCGGCAACGGTATTGTCCGGTCAGATAATGCATTCATCACTGCCTCTAAGCAAGTTTCTGAAAAACAACACGCCTCTAATTCGAGAGCATGATCCTCTGACCAGCGTCCTGACGTGAACGGTTTTAGCCAAGTATGCTCGTGCAGGTCGGCTCATTCAGCTCCCTTCACCTTCTGCTGCATCACTGCCTCTCTACTCGTGGAAGAGGTAGCGGACGACACCCTCTGAACCATGGGTTAAATCCACGCTCCACGGTCGATTGCCCGCAACGCGCCACGAGCATAGCGAATATCAGCACAACTGCTACCACTTGGCAACAGTTTACACGGGTTCATCACGTTGCCTGCATCAAACACTGCCCGAATATCGGCAAAAGCCGCCAGATCAGCCGGGCCAAAAATCCAGCCCAGGTAATCACGCTTCTCAATACCAATACCGTGCTCGCCGCTGATCGTCCCGCCGGCCGCAACACACGCCTGGAGAATCTCTTCACTGGCCGCAACTGCTCGATCTAGCGCACCAGGGTGACGGAGATCGAAGAGTAAGAGCGGATGCAAATTGCCATCACCGGCGTGAAAAATGTTGACAATAGTGATTTGGTGGCGTTTCGCCACTTCTTCAGTCAGACGGAGCAATTCAGGGAGACGCGACCGCGGAACCACACCATCCTGGATGTGGTAGTGGGGCGCAATACGGGCACAGGCGGCCAGTGCTCCTTTACGGCCTGCCCACAACCTGGCGCGCTGCGCTTCATCTTGAGCAGCACGCAGCTCACGCGCTCCAAACGTGCGACAGATCGCCTCGATCTGCTGCGCCTGCACGATCACCTCTTCACGTAAGCCATCGATTTCGATCAATAGCACTGCCCGTGCGTCGGCTGGATAGCCCGCCTGTACTGCGGCCTCGACGGCAGCAATCCCTTGCCCGACTAACATTTCAAGTGCCGCAGGAATAATCCCGGCGGCAATGATAGCCGACACTGTGGCGCTGGCCGCGTCGAGATCATCGTATATAGCGAGAAAGGTTTGGATCGCTTCAGGATTTGGTGTCAACTTTACCAACGCCTCGGTAATAATACCCAGCGTGCCTTCACTCCCGACAACCACCCCTAACAAGTCGTACCCGGGAGCATCGAGTGTTGCACTGCCCACCTCGATCACCCGCCCATCACCTAAAACAACAGTCGTCGCCAGAACATGATTGGTTGTTACGCCGTACTTGAGACAGTGGGGGCCGCCAGCGTTGGTCGCAATGTTGCCACCAATTGTACTGGCGCGCTGACTACTGGGATCAGGGGCGAAGTGGAGACCATAGGGCGCAGCGGCCAGACTCAGATCGGTGTTGATCACGCCAGGCTGTACGCGAGCAGTGCGCGCCACCGGATCAATGGCTAAAATACGATTAAGACGGGCCAGCGAAATGACCAGACCACCCTGTTCAGGAACCGAGCCACCCGCCAGACCGGTACCGGCGCCGCGGGCAACGATTGGCGCACCTACCTGCGCGGCAACCCGCACACATGCAGCTACTTCAGCCGTTGTACGAGGCACCACAACCACTTCTGGCATTCCTTGATCAAGGGCCGATCCATCGTATTCGTAGAGCATCAGCTCTTCAGGACGACGCAAAACGATCGATGGATCAACAACTTGGAGTAGGGCAGCTATCAAATTATCACGCATCGTCATTTTGTCCGCACCCGACGCTTCAAATCCAAAACCGGTCGACGAAAGCTGAGAATATCAAAGGTCCCTCGTGGGTACGAGCGCAACACAAGCGCTAGCCCACGCGGATGACGCCGCCAGATACCGGCCAGCGCCAGACCGATGAGCAACGGCGTCATCACCCAGACCAGTACTGGCGTACCATCGTTGAACACGATTGAGCCAAGGCCAATTCCCACCAGTAACCATTGGCCAACCGGTAAGAGCAACATCCGCTCGCGTATATGGAAGAAGGCAACCGTATAGGCCACCATATACCAGACCGATACAAGGATCATCAAGATCAGTAACCAGGAAAGGAGATCAGCCATACGTGCCCCCTAGACTTTGTACTCGAGTTGTTAAGGGCATGATAACACACTCCAGCGCATTTCAACGTTCTTTCTCTCCTTGTCAGTGGTGATGTAGGAAAGAGGAGTGAGCAGGAAGGACAGGTTCCTCATTCACTCGCTAGAATGTGCACTGGTGACTCTGGAGTGGTTAATACCAGACATCATTCTCAAACTGCGAAGCCTATGCTTCAGCAATCCAGAATGGGCGTAGGTTGTGCTGACTTCCACCACACTGCTTCCTTGATCACTAAAAACGTTGAAAATACCTGAATCCACCTAGTCTGAGATGAAATGCAAATCGTCTATGTTATAATCAGCGAGCGATTATCAGACATATGGAGTATTCAGGCATGGAAAACCGACCAAGTATTAGCGTGTTCTTTCCCGCTTGTAACGATGCCGGTACCATTGGCAGTATGGTTGTAGCGGCTATCGAGACGCTGGAAGAACTCACTGATGATTACGAAGTAATTGTGGTCGAGAATGGCAGTACCGATTACACCCTAGACGTTCTCGAGTCGCTGGCGAAACATTATGATCGATTGAAAGTATACAGTTATCGTCAAGCGCTAGGCTACGGTGGTGCATTGCGAGTGGGCTTCGCCAAAGCAACGAAAGACCTGATCTTCTACACCGACGGTGATGCACAATACGATCCGCGTGAACTGAAACTGCTCCTACCGGCGTTACGCGATGATGTTGATGTGGTGAATGGTTGGAAGATTGATCGAGGTGATCCGCTCCATCGGATCATCATTGGGCGCATTTATCATCACACGGTTAAATTGCTCTTCGGCTTTAAGTTGCGGGATGTTGATTGTGATTTCCGTCTGATTCGACGTCATGTCTTCGACGATATTGAACTGGAGTCGGATAGCGGAACGATCTGTCTTGAACTGGTCAAGAAATTACAGGATGCCGGATACCGCTTTGCCGAAGTACCGGTGCACCATTATCATCGCACGTATGGCAAGAGCCAGTTCTTTAACTTTCCAAGATTGTGGCGCACCTTTGTCCAACTTATTGGGCTGTGGTGGAAGCTAGTCGTTCGGCGCGAACACATGCGCAAGCGGAAGAAACGTGCCGCCGTCGAGGAAGCGCGCTCCTAACTTTGAGCCAGTTCGCGCAACCGCGACGGATTAAGTAATGTAATTCCTGAACTATCGACATCGAGCAGCCGTGCGTCACGGAACTGATTGATAACCTTAGTAACCGTCTCGCGGTAAGCGTTGATCATGTCGGCAAGCTGCTGATGGGTACGCCGCGGTAAACGTGGAGGTTGGGGGGTGGCAACCTGCTGAGTCTCTGACATCTCGAGCAACACTGAGGCCAGGCGAGCCGGAACCGACTTGAAGGCCACCTCTTCGATCCGGCGACTTACGACCAGTCGTTGTTGACCAACCAGTTCAAGCATTGCGGTCGCCAGCACGCCATCGCTGGCTAAAACGCGCAGTAGTTCAGCCCGTGGCACGGCTAATGCCCGCACTGGCGTCAAGGCCTCGGCAAAGGTATCGTAGGCTACATCACGCTCTACGACGCTTAAACCGAAAGGCTGCCCATTCTCAACGACGCGCACGGTGAGCAATCGCCCCTCACGTGAAGCGAGGTGTAAACCGACTTGCCCATTTACCAGCAGGTAAAGGGTTTGGGCCGGTTGGGCTGGCGTGTAGATTGTACTGTGTCTGCGAAATGACTGTGCCTGACCGAGATGTCGCAGACGTTCCCAGACGATCGCTTCTGACTCAGACAACCGTGACGTCATAGTACGTTCCCTTTCCGTGCCCTGGTATCTGGCCGGATTGTTGTTGCTGTGTTGCTACTGTATTGTACCACAAGGTTTCGGTACATGCAGCCTGATAAAATGAGCATTGGTATAATAATCGTATGGATCATCATTTGTTTGCGAATCACAACCGACTACTGCTGATCTGGCTGATTGGGTTGAGCCTCTGGCTGACTGCCTGCACGACACCTTTGCCGCCAACACCAACTGCCCCTCTACCAACGGCAACCCCGCCGCCAACCGCAACACCGCTCCCCCGTGGTGGAACAATAACGATCCGCATCGCCGCCGACATTACCAGCCTGCGTCCGTGGCAACCTCGTTCACGTGATGAAGAGCATCTTATCAGCTTACTGTACAACGGTCTGATGCGACTCGATGCCGATCTGTGGCCAACGCCCGATCTGGCCGAGCGATTGGATATCGATGCCGACGGACGCAGATTGACGTTTACCTTACGCCCAAATCTGCGCTGGCACGATGGCGAACCGCTTACCGCTGCCGATGTGCTGTTTACGCTCGAAGCATTGCGTAACATCCCTGAAACCAGTACAGCACTGCTGGCCGATTTGCGCTACATCGCCACCGCGTTCGCACCTGATGAGCGCACTGTCATTATCGAGCTGCGCAGCCGCTATGCCCCTATCCTGAGCTTGCTGGCTGTGCCGGTGCTCCCACGTCACCTGTTCGCCGAACGCGATCTGAGTCAGATCAATTTTCTTGATCAACCTATCGGGAGTGGGCCGTTTCGTCTGACTGCACATCAGGACGGTGTGAGTCTCACGCTCGAACGATTCGATCTGTATCACCATGGCACACCACTCCTGGATCGAGTCATCTTAAAAGTTGTTTCTGACGTTGCCCTTAGTCAACGTGCGCTCCGTGATGGGCAATTGCAGGTGGCTGAGCTACCCTGGGGAAGCCAAGACGCGCTCGGCGATGTGACCACCCTGCGCAGTGGTAGCATTCCTGAAAATGGTGTCTATTTTTTGGCCTTCAATCTGCGTCCGGGCCGACCATTTGCCGATGTACGTCTGCGCCAGGCACTGGCAACTGCCATTGATCTGCCTCGACTGGTCGAAACTGCGACGAAAGGGGTTGGGATTCCGGTTGGCAATGGCGCATTGCCTGGAAGTTGGGCCGATGTCACTCCACCGCCTCCCAGCGGCGATCTGCCTGCTGCACGCGCTATGCTTGATGAGGCGGGATGGACGCTCCCCTCTGGCGCCACGATACGACAACGTGAAGGAGTGCCCTTAATTGCCCGCCTCTATGTCCGCAACGATGATGAACGGCGACTGGTAGCAGCACGCCGAATTGCCGAAATTGCGGCCAGCATTGGCATTCAGATCGTGGTCGAACCGGCTGATTTCGCAACAGTGATTTTAGCGCGTTACGTTGCGCCTTACGATTTTGATCTCTTGCTGGGAAGCTGGATTAATGGCGCCGGTGATCCCTTGTTTGCTGATACTATGTTCTACGATCCCGATGACTTTGCTCTCTTCCATTCCAGTCAGCTCGAACAAGGGCCGGGAGATACCCGTGCGACACGGAATTTCGTTGGTTTTAATGACTCGATCTACGATGAGCAGGCCCTGATTGCCCGTCAGCTCTACACGCGCGACGAACGGCGTAGCGCGATTGCTCAGATCCAGGCGCGACTAGCCGAGACGTTGCCGTATCTGTATTTGTGGGTTGACCGCACGGCAGTCATTGTCGATACCCGCTTGCACACGCTTGACGGGCCAATCGATCTGACCACGCCGCGTTATCTGTGGAATATTGAGCGCTGGTATATTCGGTAACACCGGTGGAGGCAGACAGGAATGACCAATCCCTTCAGTGAACGTGGACGGATTACCGATCCTGCCAGATTTGTTGGGCGATGGCGCGAGTTAGGTGCTGCCTGTGAACAGCTCGAACGGCGACGGCCACTGTTGCTGTACGGGCCGAGCGGAAGTGGCCGTTCATCGTTATTGACTCATCTGGCTCAGGCGGCAGGCGCTGTGCTGGAAATTCCTAACCTCAATGCGTTTTACCTCGATCTGTCACTGCTTCCCGATGCCACTACTACCTATGGGCTGATTGTGCGTGCCCTCGGTGGCAACGAACCGACGATCACCGTCCTTGAACAACGGCTGGCAGCCAGTGGTCGTCCGGTGTTGATTTGTCTTGACGGTGTAGAATCGGCGATTGCTGCCGGTTGGGGAACCGAACTGCTCGAACGGCTAGGCCGACTGGCCCGACGGAGTGCTCCTGGCTACCACGGTGTAGCCGGGCCAACCGGTCAGAGCCTGGCCTACGATCTGATGGTCGTAGGTGCTGTGCGTGGCACGCCACCATTGCTGAGTGAACCCTTCGCCACGGTGCGTCTCGGTCCGCTCAGTTTCGCCGAAGCTCGCTTGCTGCTCGACAGTTACCTCGCCGAAGGTGAACCACTCTTTAGCGCCGATGAGGTGCGCGAACTTATGGCGCTCAGTGCCGGTCAACCGGCCTTCTTACAGCGTGCTGCCTACCATCTGTACGAAACCCGTCGTCGACCAACTTACCGTTGGCGCAAGGCATATCGGGCAGAGCTGCGTGAACAGCCGCCGGTAGATAATCCCTTACCGCCGGCAATTTTTGAGACCGACGAGGATGAAGACGAGGAGGATTCATCAGCACCGGAGTGGCAGGCTGAAGAGGCGCCGCCAGCACCACGGCGCCCGCGGCTGCATCCGCCTCCAGATGACGATCTACGCCCACTGTTGGCGGCAGTAGGTCCTTTGCTGGTCGGATTGGTCGGTTCGCAGGTCAGTAACTCGTGGCCAGTTGGAGTCGCAATTGGCGTTGCCGGATACCTCTCAGTCATTATCTGGAACAAATACGGTCACAAGTAGTCTAGTCAACGATCAACGTGGTTCAGTCACCGGCAAGAAGGGCCACGCGGGTGTCGTCCGCATACTGGCTCTGAGATGCGGTAGAGAAGCTACAGGCAATCAACTCCTCAACCATACCGCGACGAGAACCGTTGCAATTGATTTTACGACTGGCTAAAACAACATCGACCTGGCAGGCATTGGCGTACAACTGACGAGCCAGCGCGGTTGACGAGTTGGAGAGCATGACGAGACAATTACGGGCAGCCAGTTGGTGAAAAACCTGTGCTAATCGACGCTGCTCGGTTTCATCGAAGCCGCGCCTGGTGTAACTGGTAAACGATGCTGTTGAACTAACCGGTACATACGGTGGGTCAAAGTAGATGAAATCGCCCGGTTGTGCCGTATCAAGCACCGTAGCGAAGTCGGCAACTCGTAGTTCAACATTGTGCAAGGCCCGGCTTACTTCACGAAGATTCTCGCTATCAACGATCAGTGGATTTTTGTAGTAACCAAAGGGGGCATTGAATTGGCCTTTATTGTTGAGCCGATACAGGCCGTTGTAACACGTGCGATTCAGAAAGATGGTACGCGCTGCACGTTCTACCCGTGGCCGATGACCGAAATCCGGTCGGCGATCCCAACTGCGAATCTCGTAAAAGAAATCGCGATCCGTTGCGTAAGGACGCAGACGATAGAGGAGTTCGATCAACTCGTCAACTTCATCGCGAACGGCAATATAACAGTCGATCAGTTCGGCGTTGAGATCGCTCAGCGATGCCCCTTGCCGTAACAATCCATTATTCCAGAGATAAAAGAACAAGGCGCCACCACCGACAAACGGCTCATAATAGCGGCCAAAGCGCGCTGGAATGCGCCGCGAAAGCTCTGGTAGAAGCTGACTTTTACCACCAGCCCACTTGAGAAATGGACGTGCAGGCACCAAAGACTCCCTGACGAACACGATAGTCGTGCCCGCCTCATACATGCAGCTACCGAGAGTTGGATTATAACACATCGGCTACGTTCAATAACCGAGATACCACCACCAGGGACGCGGCGATGCGGCGCTTCCCTCACTGTAGGGGCGAGTTCCAAACCCGCCCTACCCCTCTATCCTATCTGTGTAGGAAAAGAACGTTGAAAGTCCTACAACGTAGCTGTCCACTGACAAACAAATTGAAGTGGCCGCGTATAATAGACCCAGAACGTTTCGTCGTCGCGCCCGTTGCTGCTCTGATACTGTATTCATGAATAGCCGTCACGAGGATACCTATGCACATTGATATCCGACCAATCGAAACCTATGCCGAATATCGAGCGTGTGAACAACTACAGAAACTGGTTTGGGGAGATGAATTTGTCGTCCCTTTGAACGTATTGACCACCGTGCAACGCAACGGCGGGCTGGTGCTAGGAGCATTTATCGGTCAAGAGCTGGTCGGGTTCGTCTTTGGCTTTCTTGCCCGTACTGCTGATGGTCGGCTCAAGCATGCCTCGCATATGGCCGCAGTTCGTCCTGATCTGCGCGACTCTCGGATCGGTGAACGGCTCAAACGGGCACAACGGGAGTTTGCCTTAGCGCAAGACCTTGAATTGATGACGTGGACGTTCGATCCATTGCTGGCGCGCAACGCCCATTTTAATATTCACAAGCTTGGTGCGATCTGCCGCACCTATTTGCGAAATGTCTATGGCCCTGAGCCAGAGTTGGTCGATGGTATCCTACCGAGTGATCGTTTCCAAGTTGAATGGTGGCTGGTACAATCGCCAATAACTCGTCCCGCAGCCGAGCTGATTGCCACAGCGCCGCTGATCAATCCTTCACTCGACGCGCCACCGCACATCACCGGTGCGCCGATACTGCGATTGCGTATTCCTTCTGACTTTGCTAAGCTCCAACAGCATGATCCATCAGCAGCGCAGGCGTGGCGCTATCACGTGCGGGCCTGTGCTGAAGCAGCTTTCGCAGCGAACTATGTGGTCGTAGATTTCATCCGATCTGAAAGCCAGTATGTGCTGGTGAAGCCAGATGCCTGAATGCCAGTACGTTTATTCAAACTGATAGGTCGAGAACAGACCACTACCAACCCATCAGAAAGCTACCGACGATAAGCGCCATCCTAATTACCGCACTGGCAACAGCAGCAAAACTCATACTACGTGCCCAAAATGCTGCTGAAGCAACTAATTCTTGCTCGCTCTTGCGACTAATCAAGAGCGGTTGCTTTCCATAAGGTGTGTAGCTGGCAACAGCAGGTTTTCCATCGTGGTCAATTGCGACTCCAGACACGAACACGTGCGTCCCAACGTCAAGACCTCGCTCTATCTGACGCCACCCAAGCGTATTGATGGAACTCGTCCACGACGGTGACTGCGGTGTTGTGACAAAACGGTTCACCGTTTCAATGAGATCAATAGTTGCACCATCCGGTAATACTAGTACCCTACCGGTATCATCACGGACAAAAAACGGTATGCACCGTTCTTCCGATTCAATTGACGTACTACGCCGCTCGGTGGTAGTAGATTCACGACCTTCGTCATCTCTCGTTGTGACTTCCTCCCTCTTCGTAAACATTGTACTTGTACGCAACAAATGCTCTACCGGAGACAGGACCAATCAAAGGAGTGTCGCACTCAATAATACCGGTGACTTCACAAGGTCGAATAAAGTAACTTGCTCCCAGCGATGTGGTAATGCGACGATGGATTTCGTCTAACGTAGCTGCATCGTATGTTTCTACTGTATTAAGCCTGTGTAGCAACTTGGCATTTGCGCGAGCTACAAACAAGAAGGGAACAGACAAGATTAATAATACTATTCCGATGAAAACAAGTACACTCATGTGAATTCCTCAGAAACCTGTAACACATGATAAGTAGAATCATCCGCCTTACTATTTACCGAATAAATACCAAAAACTGATTGTTGATCACGTAAAAATAGATAAAGCAATTTACAGAAACTCAACATTCCATCCTCTTCCTCTCCGACTTAAGGGGAAAGGAAGAGGAAGTCAGACATTCCTCTGATTAATCCTTCTTACCCCCAAACAATCCACCTAACATCGTTTTGGCGGCATCGATCTGATCGGCAATCGCACTGACATCACTCTTGAGCACCGTATCGACCTGAGCAGCAATTGGTTCGGGTAGCTTCTCCTTCAAAAAGCCAACCACCACATCAATCGCCTGCTGCGCCTGCTCGGCGCTTACGCCCGTCTTCTCGCGGATCAAGTCGACAAGTGTCTTGGCTGAACTCATCTCAGGCCCCTTTCTTTATGTGCGCCAAAACTGGACAACTTCAGTATACCACTCTGTCGCAAGCCTTTTGCGTCTGCTATAATGGAAAACAGCGTATTATTTATCCGTTCAATCCCGGCCAACATTGTGGATCGTGCCGCTGTTGAGCTGGCGTCAGAACGACACTGCTGACGAAAAGGAGGCAGGTGTGAGTACTTCGCAATCGACCACCACCTTGCGTCGCCGCCACATCAGTACTGCTGGCGAGCCGACCGCAAAAGAGCGGGAATATCTTGAAGTCATCTATTATCTTGCGTCGCGCAACGAGCCGGTGATCGCGGCCCGCCTGGCACGCTGGATGAAGGTTCAACCACCAACGGTGACTCATATCGTTACCCGCTTACTTGAAAAGGGCTTTATCGAGCGTAACGCACACGGTGAAATCACGCTCACACCGAGCGGCCTGCAATTAGCCGAAGCGATGGTTCGCCGCCATCGAATATTAGAGCGATTCCTCGTTGATGTCATGGGATTACCCTGGCACCTGATTCACGAGGAGGCAGTTCGCCTTGAACACGCCCTTTCACCGGTGATGGAAGAACGGATCATGGCGCTGGTCGGCCAGGCAACAACATGTCCGCACGGTAATCCGATCCCTGGTCAGAATGAAGGGTATGCCGGTCAAATCCGTCTCGATACAACGAAGGCTGGTCAGGTCTTTACGATCAGGCGGATCGCCGAAGAGGCCGAGGAAGAGACACCAATTGTAGCCTTTCTCGAAGCCAACGGTTTGGTACCTGGCGCACGCTTCACCATAGCAGACAACGCTACTCCCATCGGTGTCACATTGCAGCGGCCAGGTCTGTCGATTACCGTTCCAGCCCATATCGCCGAATTCATTTGGGGTGATGTTGAAGAAGAGCAGTAATCGCTACCTGGCAAGATTGTCCGCCAGATTACGAGAGAGGCTGGAGTAGAACGAATGGCGCGGGTTACGGTCACCATTCAGGGTGAACAGCATACCTTCCCGATCACCGAGCGCGGCCTGACTATTGGCCGGCAGCTCGATAACGAGATAGTGCTCAACCACGCGATTGTCTCGCGCAAGCATGCCCGGATCGAACTGCGTGGTCATCGCGCCTGGGTGATCGACCTCAACAGCCGTAACGGCGTAACGGTTAACCGGCTGCGGGTAAAAGAAGAGCAACTGAACGATGGTGATGTGATCGGCATCGGCCCATTCGAGCTGATTTACGAAGACCGCGCTGCGCAAAGTGTTGTTCTTGACGATAACCGCTATTTTCCGGTAACGTCGGAATCACGAGTGGTAGCAGCTCATGAGTTGCAGTTGCAACCATCTGACCTTCAGGCCTTTTACCAGATCAGTATGCGGATCAATCAGGCACTAGACTACCGCGAACTCCTCGATCTGGTGATGGAAGAGATCATCCGCTTAGTTCCCGCGCAGCGTGGCTTTTTACTCTTGCGAAAGGGCGATGAACTGGTTCCCCGTGTCATCTTCCCACCCGGCCTCGGTGACGTGGCGATTGCCGGGAGTATTGTGCGCAAAGCGATAGAACGCGGTGAAGCTGTTCTGACCCACGATGCCCGGATCGAGTTTGCCGGTTCAAAGAGCATTATTGCCGCTAACATCCGTTCAGCTATTTGTGCGCCGTTGCTGACCCAGGGCGGAGCGATTGGGGTGATCTTGCTCGATTCGCCTGGCCGTGAACAGTTTTCCGTACGCGACCGTGATATGGTTGTAGCTATCGCGAATCTGGCTGCCGTTGCCATCGAGCGCGCCCGTCTGACCGAAGAATTGCGAGTACAGGGTCAGGTGCGGCAGAATCTCGAGCGTTTCCTCTCGCCAAATGTTGCCCAGGCCCTGGCCCGTTACGTCGCCCAACACGGGAAACTCTGGGAAGCGCAAGAACAGATCGTCACCGTTCTCTTTGCCGACGTTAAGGGCTTTACGGCCCTCTCTGAACGTCTCTCGCCGCGTGAAGTGCAAGACTTGCTCAATGAGTATTTACATGAAATGACCGATGTCATTTTCCGTTACAATGGCACGGTTGATAAGTATATCGGCGATGGCATTATGGCGATCTTCGGTGCACCACGGTTACCGGAAGATCCGCTCGATGAACAACATGCGTTCCGTGCAGTGTCAGCGGCGGTTGAAATGCAACAGGCGCAACAACGACTGGTACGCAAACTTGATCCTGATAAAGCCTTTACCATTCGGATTGGGGTGAATACCGGCCCGGCGTTTACCGGCTTTTTTGGTACCCGTCATCGGCTAGAGTACACGGCCATCGGCGATACGGTCAACACAGCATCGCGCCTGGAATCAGCCGCCGAACCGGGAACCGTGTTTATCGGTGAAGATACGGCACGTCTGGTTAGTGACCAGTTTGAACTGCAAGAGATGGGTGAGCTGCAATTGAAGGGGAAGCAGCAACGGGTTCGTGCTTATAAAGTGCTAGGACGACGATCTAAACCAGGTGGACAGGCAACGATTGCCTATACCGGGCCATAATTGTGCAGCAAGTGCACTACTACCACGATTATAGGAATGAAAGACATTCCTTAAGGAAAGATACACTATGCCGGTTGTCGTTGGTATTCGCTTCAAAGATAGTGGAAAA
>NZ_JPIM01000026.1 GCF_000735195.1 Chloroflexus sp. MS-G | reverse complement strand
AGCTTGTACCTGAATATTCCCTTCTCGAAGGGCATTTTGCTTCATCTCCTTCCACCAGGGAAGAGGAAGGAGACATGGGCAAGATCGGGTCTACCCGCCACGATCTGCGAAGCCATGCCCTGATGAGTGTAGTCAGACAATAGCTCATCAGGGAGTTATCTGCTCGCGTGTATGCGTGGGTTGGGGGACGATGCTGCCAGGTAATAGGGGTACCTTTCAGACACGCTCTTAATAATTGTGTAATGGAGCGCGGGGCGCCTAGCCCCGCGATGTATTCTATGGTTACTGTTGGTATCATCGCGAATCCGGCCTCTGGTAAAGACATTCGTCGGTTGGTGGCGCATGGTTCTGTGTTTGATAATGAAGAAAAGGTAAGTATTGTCAGGCGGGTGCTCTTAGGTCTCGAAGCTGTAGGAGTGCAGCGGGTTTGGATAATGCCTGATCGTTTTGGGATTGGTCTGAAAGCGCTTGATAATCTGCCGTTGACAATTGAAGCGACGTTACTTGATATGCCGGCCTGGTTTACCCCTGACGATACGCTACGCGCTGCGCGCTATATGGCTGAACATCGTGTAGGGTGCATTGTCACACTTGGCGGGGATGGGACCAATCGCTTGGTGGCTAAGGCTTGTGGTGATGTACCATTGATGCCTATTTCAACCGGAACAAATAATGTGTTTCCGTTGATGATTGAAGCGACTACTGCCGGTCTTGCCGCCGGCATCGTAGCGTGTGGACGCGCTAATGATGCAATCATTCGAGCGCCACGCATCGATGTCTACCGCTTGTCTGAACAACGGACAGGTGAGCAAATTGACGGAACTCCACCCGATGATATAGCCCTGGTTGATGCTGCTGTCTATGATGAACGGTTCGTTGCAGCGCGAGCTATTTGGGACAGTTCGCGGATCACTGATCTGGTTCTGACTCGCGCTGAGCCGGGTAATATTGGTTTGTCATCAATCGGTGCGCATTTTCTGGCCGGTGACTATCCGCCGGGTCATGGTCTTTACCTGCGCCTTGCTGCCGACGGTACACCGGTACGGGCGCCAGTTGCGCCGGGTTTAATGCAGACAGTTTATGTCTCTGCATATCAGATATTACCTCCTGATGCAGGAGTGACAGTATGTCGTGAGCGGCCCACAGTATTGGCTTTTGATGGTGAACGTGAATTGGAGCTACATGCCGAAGAATCGGTATTGTTACGCTTTAATCCCCATGGTCCTCGCATCGTTGATCCACGGCGAGCCATTGCGCTTGCGGCCAGTGCTGGATTCTTTAAGCACGTTTAACTTGCTTTACTGTATTTCAACTCGGCTTTATCTACTGAGAAAACAAAACCGAAAAGACAGACCGTACTTGTTTCACTTCGTCCGTCTCTACAACACCGTTCGCTGCGACTACGATCATGGGGCCTGACCCACGCCACGCACACAATTACCTAGGTGCGCGCTGTAAACCCATCGGATGGCGCATCAGTGCACCATCCGAGCGATTGCCTGAGAATGCTGGCCTCTGGCCCGAGTTGCGCAGTGCGCTCCGGAAACCCATCGATTGGTGCATCAGCACACCATCACCCTCCAGCAGCTCCCACTTGCGGGTGTGAACTCGTCCCTTCTCCTCTTCCCTCTTACCTCCATCCCGCTGGCGGGAATGGTGGAAACGTTGAAAATCCTACTTATTACGCTATACTACCTACACAACCATTGCTTAGCTAACGAGGCTGTTATGCTTGATTGTGCAACGATTGCTATTCACGAAGCTCATCTGCTCGACCTGATTGCCCGTCTCGTTCACGCTGAATCACCAAGTACCGACAAACCGCTTCTCGATGCACTGGCCGATGATTTGGTAACGCTGTTTGCCCGTGTCGGTACTGTGGAACGGATTGCCAATCCAAGCGGTGGTGATCATGTACGAGTGATGGTAACGAATGCCGTTGAACCAACGCTGCCCCCAACGCTCGTCTTGTGTCATTACGATACAGTCTGGCCAGCGGGAACTGTTGCCCAACGTCCGTTTACGATCACGGCTGATCGGGCATTTGGGCCGGGTGCTTACGATATGAAGGCCAGCATTGCGATGATCTACGCCGCGCTCGGTGGGTTTGGGCCACCTGCGCCAGTGTTGCGTCGGCCACTAGTGTTACTCCTTACCTCCGATGAGGAGATCGGTAGTCCAACCTCGCGCACGCTGATCGAAACAACCGCAAAGCAAGCAGCTCATGTCCTGGTGCTCGAACCACCAACCGAGCCAGACGGCGCTCTGAAGACGGCACGGAAAGGCGGCGGAGCATTTCGCGTGACAATCACCGGTCGGGCAGCCCATGCCGGGGTTGAACCAGAGAAAGGGATCAGTGCATTGACCGAACTGGCACATCAGATATTGGCCGTAAATGCCCTGGCTCATCCTGCTGTTGGTACAACTGTGAATGTTGGTGTTGCCGAGGGTGGTACGCGACCGAATGTGGTACCGGCTGAAGCGTGGATGGATGTTGATGTACGAGTTTGGACCCAGGCCGAAGCTGAACGGATCGAGACCGGTATGTTAGCGCTCAAACCGGTTACGCCGGGCGTGCAAATCGCAGTCACCGGCAATGTTCGTCGTCCACCTATGGAGCGGACGGCGGCTAGTATGGCACTTTTTACGCAGGCGCAAAAACTTGGTACTGCACTCGGTTTAACCATCCGCGAGGGAAGTACCGGCGGTGGCAGTGATGGCAATTTTACCGCTGCACTCGGCATTCCAACCCTCGACGGATTGGGGTGTCCAGGAGCCGGTGCCCATGCCGAACACGAGCAGATCAGTCGCCAGGGCCTGATTGAACGTACCGCTTTGCTGTGTGCGCTGCTCGAGACTTTGTAACTGCGGTAGGCGAGAGTTCCCGACCGGGACGGTTGTAGGGCAATTCCCTGCGCGGAGGGCGGGTTCCTGACCCCCCTCCTGTTTTGATAGAGGCAATCATCTACAGGTATATGCGCCCAACACTATTGCCGGGAGGTGGATTGATACTACCGTGTCCGACAATCGCTCAAGATCGTGGCAGGAAGGCATTCGGCGCATGCTTCTCTCTCAACCTAATGCACCACCGGATATTCAGCAGGCACAATTGTGCCCGTAACTGCACCAAACCCAATCCGGTACCCTTCACCCTGTGCCCAACCGCGCATCGTCACCGTATCACCATCTTCCAACCAGCGGCGCAAAGAACCATCGGCCAGCCTGATCGGCTCACTTCCCCGCCAGGTCAGTTCCAGTAAACAACCACGTGACTCCCTGGTCGGCCCGCTAATAGTCCCAGAGGCAAGCAAGTCTCCGGGCCGTAGGCTACAACCATTAACGGTGTGGTGAGCAATTTGTTGCGCAAAGCTCCAGTAGAGATAACGACTATCGGTCTGGCAAATCCGAGTGCCATTGAGCCAGACTTCAAGGGTAATTGCAAAATGACCGGGTTGCACCGATTGCAAATATGGCAATGGTGGCGGTTCTTGTGGCTCGCCAGCACAGCGAAATGGGTTCAAGGCGGCCAGCGGCACAATCCAGGGGCTTATCGAAGTGGCAAAGTTTTTTGCCAGGAATGGGCCAAGCGGCTGGTATTCCCAACCCTGAATATCTCGTGCGCTCCAATCATTCACCAATACAAATCCGAAAATATGTTCTTCAGCTTGAGTGATCGGAATTGGTTGGCCTAACGCATTCCCTGGCCCGATAAACATCCCCAGTTCCAGCTCGAAATCGAGCGCACGGGTCGGGCTGAAGATTGGCGCCGGACTGTCAGACGGTTTGATCTGGCCATAGGGACGACGAATGGCCGTACCGCTCACCACTACTGTACTCGCCCGTCCATGATAGGCAACCGGGAGATGTCGCCAATTTGGGAAGAGTGGCGGACTATCGGGGCGCAGCATTTTGCCGACGTTGCTGGCGTGATGCAGAGACGAATAAAAATCGGTGTAATCGCCAATCCGAGCTGGCAGCAACAGCTCGATGTCCGATTGCGGGATAAGTGCGGCATCGCGCAAAGCTGGCGCATCGCGTAGGATCGGTTCATCAGCAGCGAGCAACCGTTGCAATACAGTCCGTACTGCCTGCCATGCCGTTGGACCAGCAGCCATAAAAGCGTTGAGCGAGTCTTGGTTGAAGAGGCTACATTTACTGACTGGTGTCGCTGCTAGCAAGCCAGCCTCGTCGATCACTGCCAGATCGAGAACATAATCACCAATTGCGACTCCTACTCGTGGCGAACCACCACTACGGGGTCGAAACACACCGTAGGGCAGATTTTCGAGCGGAAAATCGCTGTTAGGTGCAACGGGTACAAAGCTGGTGAGTGGCATCATGCTGATGTAAGCGGATCGCTAGACCAAGCACGGCTAGCGATCATTTCTTCCAAGGGCTGTTCTCTTCCATTGGATGAGCAACGGTACGTTTACTGGTACGAATATGTTCAATTCGCTTTCCTGTCTGCGGCGTTACATCACTCTGGGAGGTGGGTCTCGAAATCCACCTCCCCATGGCGTGCTCATACTGTGGCTATGTATTGACTACCCCTCTGGTCCGCCAACACTCCACGAATCCATATACCCGGCTTTTTCCAATTCCAGCGCGGCTGTAGTGACGTGCAATGGGTGGAACGTATCAATCATTACTGCCAGCTCACGAGTCTCTTTAGCCCCGATACTAGCTTCAGTGCTGCCAGGCTGAGGACCGTGCGGCAAACCGGCAGGATGTAACGTTATGTCGCAACGTTCAATCCCGCGTCGCGACATAAAATTACCGTCACAGTAGTAGATCACTTCATCGGAGTTCACGTTCGAGTGATTGTACGGTGCTGGGATAGCCTCAGGGTGATAATCGAACAGCCGTGGCACGAACGAGCACACCACGAAATTGTGTCCTTCAAAGGTCTGATGAACCGGCGGCGGTTGATGAATCCGACCGGTAATTGGCTCGAAATCATGGATCGAGAAGGCCCAAGGATAGAGATAGCCATCCCAGCCAACCACATCGAAGGGGTGATGGTCAAGAATATGACGGGTAAGCTGATTACGTACCTTCACCCGCACCTCGAATTCACCGGTATCGGTAAAGGTCAGCAACTCTGTCGGACCGCGAATATCACGTTCGCAATACGGTGCATGCTCAAGCAACTGACCAAACTGATTACGGTAGCGTTTAGGTGGGGCAATCTGACTGGCCGACTCGATCACAAGGAAACGGGCCGGACTGTTAAGCTGCATCTGCCAGGTAGTACCGAAAGGGATCACCAGATAATCACCCTCGCGAAACGGAAGGCGTCCGAATTGCGAGCGTAATTCCCCACTACCTTCGTGGGTAAACCAGACCTCATACGCCTGGGCATTGCGGTAGAAGTAGGTCATACTCTCGGTAGGGCGACTAATCCCGATCGTCACATCATTGTTACCAAGGAGCGTGATCCGGGCGTTCACCGGGTCACCGCCAGCCGGGACATTCGCGGTTGCAAATGCACGGTGGCGGATCGGACCAAACTCAGCGTATGCTGGCTGCATCGAGCCTATCAATTCGGCACGGATGACTCTGGGTGGTAAAAAGTGATGATAGAGGATTGACTGAATACCGTGGAAACCTTCCAACCCCATCACTTCTTCGCGATAGAGTTTACCATCGGGCTTACGGAACTGCGTATGACGTTTGTGAGGAATCTGCCCCAGGCGCTGATAAAACGGCATCGCACACCTCCTTGTGCTGCGAGTGTCGTCCTGACAATAAACGTTCGCCCGACGGCAGATCGTCGGGCGAGGTGGCGACCCGGGAGGGACTCGAACCCCCAACCAACGGTTCCGAAGACCGTTGCTCTATCCATTGAGCTACCGGGCCATCGGCTTCAATAGTTTAGCATAGCTGGCGCAGTTATGCAACATCAGTGCGGAAAGCGAAAAGAGGAATGAGGAAGCAGAAATGCGGAACAAGCCAGGATGATGGATAACGAAGACCATCGTTCAGACGCCGATACGGCCTTCCCGCACTGTAGACGTATACCTCTCTTCCAGCCACAACGCAGCGTTCAGACATCGATCACGCCCTTCACCACACTGTAGGGATAGGTTCACGACCGTCGGTGCGAGTCCTCCCCTTTCTCGCCTTTGGTGGGAAAGGAAGGAGCCAAGGGGAAGATGAGGGCTACAGTTGCCCATCGCTCAGCGATATGGTATACTTGCGAGTAGTGCGCCGTGAGGCGCAATTTCGTGTGTAGCTCTAGGAAGAGGAAGTGCCATGGCCAGCAAGAAGGGAAACCGCATCGTCATTAAGCTGAAGAGCACCGAGAGCGGTCATACTTATACAACTGAGAAGAACCGGCGTAACGACCCGAACCGTCTTGAGTTGCGCAAGTACGACCCGATCGTTCGCCGTCACGTGCTCTATCGTGAGACGAAGTAAATCCGTTTCGTTTACCGGGGGCGTCGTCGGCGCTCCCGGTATTTTCTTTTCGGACACGATGTCCGCTGCATCACTGCTTGCCCTCTGCTACTTGTCATGTCTTGGCCTACCGCTGAACAGTTGCGCCTATGACACGCCTGTTACGACTCGGTTTTTTAACCGCTTTTGAAGCGACCCTTGTTGGACTACCATTACTGGCTCTGACCACGATTGTGTTGTCATGGCCGGGTTTGTGGAGCGCGGTTATCTTGGGGCGACTTGCCGATGAAATTGGTCATCGTCTACCTCGGTCCCTTCATCGCCTGTTGCTCGTTGCCGCACCTTTCGTTGCTGCCTGCTGGCTGAGTTGGTTGACGTTCGGACTTGATCCGCACCATACGTTAGCTGCGTTGCCACCAGGCCAGCCCCAGAGTGGACTGATTTATCTGACGGTACTAGTCGCCTTTTTTCTTGTCTGGCGTGGTGTGAGGATGGCCGAACACGAGCATGCCACAATCTTAACGCTCGCCGGACGTGGGCTGGTAGCGACGATTGCCGCACTCGTGCTTGGGCCGCTGTTACGGGCAGGCGCGCCGGTTGCGAACGATCTGTTGCTGCTTTACATTGTCGTGTTTGTCGGCAGTGGCCTCAGTTCCCTGGCGCTCAGTTATATGCTTGAAGCTACCCCTGACCAGACCCACACCTTGAATGTCCGTTGGAGTCTGCTCTTGCTGTTGGTCATTGGTGGGGTGCTGATGCTTGGCATAGCACTAGCCGCCTTACTCAGCGGTGAGTTGGCATTCATCGGGATCGTTACACTCTTGCAATGGCTCCTCTTACCGTTCGCGTTGATTGGCGCACTGTTCGTCTATCTGTTTACAGTCATCTTCGACGATATGATCCGAGCGCTCTTTGCGGCATTTGGTCAGGTCTTGGCCCGTATGAATTTACGGCCTGAACCCCCGCCAACTCCAGATACGACAATCATCGATACTAACCCAGTAGAGACAGTGGTCATTATTGCGCAACAGGCCACCTTCGTTCTGGCGTTGATTCCGTTGGTACTGTTGGTGATATTCTTACTCCTCTGGCGACGACGTACCCGACGCGCTGATTCCGATGAAGAGCACCAATCGCTCGATGTCGGGCAGAGTTTGTTAAGCGACCTCCATGATTTGCTTGGTATGCTGCGCCGCCCTTTTCAGCGTCGTTTAAGTGGTCTACATGCGGCATTGGTTGCTCTGCGCAACGCTGATGCGGTAACACGGGTGCGTCGGGCATACGTGCAAGCGCTTATCATGCTCGAAGCACGTGGTTGGCGGCGATCACCAGATCAAACACCGTCTGAGTGGTGTGCAAGTATGGCAGCGGTGTTGCCTGAACCGAAGCCTTTTACCGACCTCACTGTCAGTTATGAACGAGCGCGCTACCGACCAGATGGTGTCGATGAGACCGAGGCCGAGGCTGCTGAGGATGCTTTGCAAGTGTTGCGAGCAGTTTTACCACCCCCAGAATCACGACGTGATGTTAAAGCGTGATCGTGCAAATGTTCGTTATTGAGTGCCTAATTCGGAATACCCTGTCGCAGAAGAAGATTCGGTTGAGGTGCAGCGGCACTGAGCCCGTACATCTATCAGGTTTCATCCGCCATGCCGTGAGACATTGCCTGTGTATAGAGATGTTACCCTTTTTGCGATCCGTATTTTTCTTTCAGACCTGCACAAACGTGGGTTTGGTCTGGGGTAAACATTGCTGTAGCCCGATATTAGGGGTTTTCGGTATTTTCATCTTTTGTTCTTATGAGAGGCAATGCGTCGCAACTAAATGGAGGGACACAACGATACATCTCATCCAGGTGCCTAAAATGCCCCTAACCTACGCAGTCACCTGAATGCGCGGCAGGAACTATCGTGTGTCGCATCAGCAAGCCATCGCGGACGAAGTTCTAGCCCTGTTTCACGCTCCCCCTTCCGCTCCCTGGATGGGAGCGGAAGGGGCTGGAGGAAAGGCGAGGGGTGCCAAGCTTGCACTGATGTCTACGCAGTTACCTACACTCTTGACGTACCTACCGTTCAGTTTCTTACTCGACAGTGACGCTCTTGGCAAGATTACGCGGTTGATCGACATCGCATCCGCGTAACACAGCTACGTGATAGGCAAACATTTGTAACGGTATCACGTTAAGCACCGGTTGCAACAGGGGATGGGTAGTCGGTACACCGATAACGTGGTGGGCCTTTTCGGCCAGCAATTCATCGCCCTGATGACCGATGGCTATCACCTGACCGTGACGCGCACGTACCTGCTCAATGTTGCTGATCATCTTCTCGTAGATGTGATCGTGCGTCGCGATGCAGATAACCGGCATATTCTCATCGATCAACGCAATGGGACCATGCTTCATTTCACCAGCAGGGTATCCTTCCGCGTGAATGTAACTAATCTCTTTCAACTTGAGAGCGCCTTCGAGGGCAATAGGATAGTTGATCTGGCGGCCAAGAAATAGGGCATTACTGACATGATAGTAACGTTCGGCCAGTTCGATGCACAATGGTTTTGTTTGTTCAATCACCTGTGCTGCCTGTCCTGGCAATTCGATCAGCGCCTGGATGTGCTCGCGAATCTGCTGTGGTTTGAGCGTTCCACGAGCCTGGGCCAGCCGGAGAGCAAACAGATAGGCAGCTACCAACATCGATGTGAAGGCCTTGGTCGAGGCCACCCCGATCTCCGGCCCGGCGTGCAAATAGATTGGGCCACCATCGGCCACGCGGGCTGCCTGACTGCCAATCGCATTGACGATAGCGATACTCGGCGCACCCTGCAAGCGAGCCTCCTCCATTGCCGCCAATGTATCAACTGTTTCGCCACTTTGCGTTATTGCCAGTACCAGGGCATCGTGCTCACCATTGCTCTGCAAGACAGGGTTACGATAACGGAACTCGCTCGCGTAATCTACTTCAACTCGCACCCGTGCCAGATGCTCAATCATAAACTTGGCTACTAGTGCCGCATGCCAGGCCGTACCACAAGCGGTAGCGTAGATGCGGCGAATCCGGCGTAAATCGTGGTCGTTGAGACGGAGGTCTTCCAGATAAATGCGCCCATGCTCCTGATCAATCCGGCCACGTAAAACATCCATCAGCGCCCGTGGTTGCTCGTCGATCTCCTTCTGCATAAAATGGCGGTAATCACCCTTGGCTGCTGCGACCGGGTCCCAGGCGATTCTGTGGATTGGTCGTTCCACCGGAGTCCCATCGAGGCGCATAATGGTCACGCTATCGCGGCGAACGACTGCAATATCCCGATCCTCCAGGAAGATCAGATCGCGGGTATAATCGAGAATGGCCGGAATATCTGAAGCGATAAATCGTTCGTCATTCCCGATACCAATGGCGATTCCGCCTGCATTGCCCAGGCGCGCAGCGACGAGTTGGTCTGGTTCGTGGATGCAAAAAGCTACTATCGCGTTCCCACCACGAAGTTCTTGCAGGGTACGGTGCATTGCGCGACCAAGATCGCGCAATTCGTTATAGTAATGACCGAGGAGTTTTGCTATCACCTCAGTATCAGTCTGCGACTCAAACTGATAGCCCAGTTCGAGCAGCCGCCCCTTCAGCGCGAGATAATTCTCCACAATCCCATTT
Organism: Chloroflexus sp. MS-G; assembly: GCF_000735195.1. Taxonomy (GTDB): domain Bacteria; phylum Chloroflexota; class Chloroflexia; order Chloroflexales; family Chloroflexaceae; genus Chloroflexus. Next base: position 35,847 of record NZ_JPIM01000026.1, on the reverse strand, counting down.
TGAATGACTACAATCGCGCCACTGGCATCGCGATGCGGATGAGCGTTGATTTCGGTCACGCCACCGTGAGTGGCCCAGCGGGTGTGACCGATTCCGATGTGACCATGCGTTGGTTCGTTCAGCAGTCGTTGTTGAAGATTGCTCAATTTGCCGACGCTGCGGCGTAATTGTAAACCGATGACTGGATCGTAAATCGCTACTCCTGCCGAGTCATACCCTCGATATTCCAACCGTTGTAAGCCGTGCAAGACTACCTCAGTCGCTTCTCGTGCTCCGACGTAACCCACAATACCACACATAACGTACTCCTTAGCAATAACTGGCAACACCAACCCATAGCGGCAATCGGCTGAGTTGGAACGCAGCAACACAGATCGCCGCTCTGGATGGATTGCGGCAGAGAATATCAGTTGCAAGAGTGGGGGAAATTGTTGGTGGGTCGTTGCCGACAACGTTGCCCTAGTCGTCACCGACAGGTGTTGAGTTGTCTGCTTGACCGGCGACGCCCAGCGCCGGGGAGGCTTCCGCTGATCTCTCGATGTTCCGGGTTTTTGACACCCGTTAGCTCCGGCTCGCGCCGGGAACCTCCGTCCTCGTCAACTTCACTCTTCGTGAAGTCCATGCGCTTCAATCTGTTGTCACGTGTCGCTGGTACCGCTCTTTCCTCCTGGTTGCGCCCCCGCACAACCCTGTCCTGATTCTCATTGGTAGCCGGAGTATACCATACTTCAGGCAATCGTCTGATGAAAGTTTGCTTATGTGCCGATTAACAATTAAATCATCAGACCTAAGCCGATAAAGGATAGCGCCGTTGCAACGACGATAACGGTAGCGGTAATACGGGCCAGTCGACCACACGCTGGAGCATTTTCGGCTAGGGCCAGGTTTGCCATCATCACACTGATAATTACGAAGGCGATCAGGGCCAGAAATGGTATTTTGATAAAACTCAAAGCGCCAGGGATGTTGATGTAGTCGAAGGCACATGGAACAGCGCCAGCACAAGGAGCCGGTGGGATGATCAGCATGACCATCAGGTAATGATACAGTGAAACGGCAATGCCCATCAACGATAATGGTAGTACGTACAGATATACTTTGCGATCATCACGCCAGATACCGACAAAAAGCAGCACGGTCAACGGGTACATGAGAATGCGTTGATACCAGCAGAGTTCACAGGGAATCCACCCCAACACTTCACTGAAAAACAGACTACCACCAGTCGCCAGCATCGCTGCCAGCAACGCAACATGACGGCAACTCAGCGTAAGCCAATCTAGTAAGCCGGTTGGGGTTATGGCCGTCAATTCTATCGATTGTGCACGATCCATTACAGTGCTCCATTGGTGTATTGCGATTACTATTCGACAGTATTGTATCACCATAGTGGGTTCTCATACCAATTCCGTCTGTGTAAATGGTGTATGATGCTCCGACCTCGTTCTTACGTCCAGGCACTCGTTGATACGCCGATCATGTCCGTCGCCCCCAAACTGGTGGCTAATACCTTCGCGTCACGCACTTGGTGATAACGAGCATCGAAAGTCACTAGCGCCGGAGGTGTGCGGTTCATCAGTGTCGTGACATTATTCGGTCATCAACGGTGACCCGAATCTGACAACGTTGAAAACTTCCATACCATGAGCCGCGAGCAATTGCTTGAAGTCGCAATTAAAAAGATGTATACTTAGAAATATCTCTCAGAGTGAAACGGGTACTTTCTACTGAATAAAATTAGAGCCGACGATGACACGACGATGGACGGCTTCTCAAACCCGTTTGCTCGCCGATGTAGGTGATCTTCTCGTCTCTCTGAATCGGATCGAGGCGCTGCAACAGGTTGCCCATCACCTTGTTCCTCTACTTGCTAACTGGTGCGCCATCATTATTCGCGATGAACGTCAACGACCATGTCGAGTAGCAATTGCTGCTGCTAATCCGGCTAACCAGCCCCTAGCCGACTATTTAACCCAAAAGGCATTGTTTATTGAGCCGATGTCGGTACCGGCACAGGTTTTGACCAGTAATCGTCCTCTTTTGCTAACTGATCTTAATGAGAAATATATTGAGAATCCACAATTTTCACCTGCATATCGCGAGATTTTGCGCAGAATCCGACCACGCCACATTTTAGGGGTACCTATATCCTTCCAGGAAGTAAATGTTGGTGCTTTAGTGTTAACAATTTCTACACCCTCGCGCCGTTGCTTTTCTACAAACGACATTGAGCTGGCTACTGAGCTGGCTCGTCGGATGGCGATCAGTGTTGAGAATATCCTGCTCTACCGATCCACCCAGCGTCGTCTCGAACAATTGCTGATTGTACAGCGAGTAGCAGCATTGGTAAACTCAACCTTACAAACTGATCGGATTTGTCACCTGGTAGTAGAGCAATTACACACCGTGTTTGGGTATCATTTAGTCAGTATTTATCTCTTGCAGGAAGGAGCGTTGCATCTACAGGCTGCGATTGGATATGATAACGGTTTATCAGTGATCCAGTTGCACGAGGGAGTTGCCGGGCGCGTTATGCGCAGCGGTCAGGCTGAGTTTGTCCGCGATGCCAGCCTCGACCCTGATTTTCTGGAGGTCATACCAGGTACCACTCAGTGTATTATTGTTCCCTTACGATACGAACATTCACCGCCAGTCGGTGTTATTATTATCGAGTCGACCGGTGAGCCGGTTTTAGATGATGAAGATTTCTTTCTGCTTTCCCTCCTGGCCGATCAAATCAGCGTAGCCTTTTTCAACGCAACGCTCTTTGATCGCCTGTATGAGGCGAATGACCGGTTCCGCTCACTGATTGAGCTGGCCGGAAGTCTGGTGATCTACCTTGATGCTGAGCTGAGGATTACAGAATTCAACCCAATGGCCGAGCAGATGTTCGGCCGTACCCGTGCGTCGGTGATAGGTCAATCTTTCGCTACAACGTTGCTCAGTATGGCAGAACAACCATTGTTTGCCGCACTGGTTCGTGAGGTTGTTGCCAGTCGTAGCCGTCGTTCGTTCGAAAGCTCCTTTTGGCTTCATGGGCAAAAGCATTGGGTCGAATGGTCAATGGCCTGTCGCTGTGATCCAAACGGCAAGGTGGTGGAATTCGTGCTCGTCGGACAGGATATTACCGGTCAACGCGAGAAGGCGTTGGCGTTGATTCGTGATGAGCAGCGGTTTCAGATGATCGAGCGGCTTGAAAGCATAGCGATTATGGCTGGCGGTATTGCTCACGATTTTAACAATCTGCTCAATATTATCCTCCATAATGCTGATACATTGCAGACCACCTATTCGGCCCAAACGCTGATTGGTCAACATCTGCAACACATTATCAGTGCCACCCAGCAGGCTGTTGATCTCGTGCAGCAGTTATTATCGCTTGCCGGTCAGCGTTCATCGGTGGTGCAACGCATAAATTTGAACTCGTTGATCAATGAGGTTGTTTCGCCGTGGCAGTCATCGCTGGGAAAAAATATACGAGTTCAACTTGAGCTTGAACCTGCATTGCCGGAGATTATGGTTGATCTGGTGCAGATACGTCAGGTCTTGATGAATCTGTTGGTCAATGCGGCTGAAGCATTACCCGAAGGGCATGGAACCATTTGTATTCAAACCGGTCTCCGACTGCTTACAGTGAATACAATACGGCGCATGGTTCCTCCACAGAACATCGAACCTGGTCAGTATCTCTTCTTGTCCGTCCACGACGATGGTATCGGGATCGATCCGACCATTCTTTCGCGCATTTTTGAGCCTTTCTTTACGACCAAACAACACGGTCATGGTCTAGGACTGGCAGGCGTATTTCAGATCGTGCAGCGACACAACGGTGCACTGACCGTTGATAGTCGACCTGTCCAGGGAAGTACGTTTACCGTTTGGCTGCCGGTTTCCTCGTCAACCGCAACGAGACCGACTCTTGGTGTGGAGAGCAACCACACAATATTGGTCATTGATGATAATCCCGAAATCCGAACACTAACTGAACGCATCTTAACCCGCGCCGGTTATCAGGTGCTAGCATTCAACAGTGGTCGTGATGCCCTGAAAGTGATCGCAGAACGCACCATTGCCTGTGCTTTGGTTGATGTGACCCTGGCTGACATGCATGGCTATGAGGTTTGCCGCCAAATAGCGGCTTTGAACCCAAATATCCCGTTGGCTCTGGTGAGTGGTTATCTGGTGGATGCAGCTCATCTAGTTGATGTGCCGGTTGTCGCTACCTTGCAGAAGCCCTTTCGTGCTGAAGAATTGCTAACATTGGTACGACGATTGATCGCAAAAGACGAGTAACACTCATTCCTCGCTGACACGAGTGCTCTCGTTGGGTGAAGTGCCGATGAGATGGAAACAAGCCCTAAGTTGGGTGAGAGGATAGGGCGAAGCGTTGTCTTTGCTAAAACAGCTTAAAATGCAACAATCAATCAATTTGTCAGGTTTGTTTTATTGACATCCATAATTGGCAAGAGTATATTAGGTTGTCGGGCAAATTGCACGTGGCGAGGAGGATTTTGGTGTCGGCTCAGCATTCACAGCCTTTCGATCCAACGTATGAGGGCACTGAAGGTAAGGTATTCTCTCCTGACACAGTTGATGGAACTGCTCGCGAGGGACACGTGCCGTCAGCGCGGCGTGGTACCAACCAACATTCCCGACGTAAAGGGGAATGGAGATGGCGTTGGTTGCTGTTTGTCTTGTTTAGTAGCGTTGCGCTGATCGTTGGTGGATGGCTCTATCTTGATCGCTTCTATGCTGGTCGTGTATTCCCGAATGTGAGTATCCAGGGCGTGCCTGTCGGTAGTCTCACCCGTGAAGAAGCACGGGCCGCGATTGAAGCTCGCTTCGCCTCTTTTTTGGCGCAACCGGTTATATTGACCTACAGCGGACGAACCTGGACTCCCACGCTGGCCGAGTTAGGGGTCACACTGGCAATTGATGAGGCACTCGATGCTGCCCTGGCTGTTGGCCACAGTGATAATCTCTTCACCAATCTTCGGCAGATAAGTGCAATTTGGCAACAAGGGAGTGAAATTCCTCTCCGCCTTCTGATTGACCAGGATGTTATGCAGCGCTATCTGTTGGCCCGAGTTGCCGAAGTAGAGCAACCGGCACTTGACGCCCGGTTAGTGCTTCATGGAACAACCGTAGAGGTTATGCCTGGTACCGTTGGTCGTCAGGTGTTGGTGGCTGAGACGTTGCAAGAGATGCTAGCCGCACTTCAAGACTTGAACCCCGATACCGTGGCGTTGCGTACTCGGACGCTCGAACCGTCACTGCGTGATGATGCCGCCTTTGCCGCTCAAGATCAGATTGCGACCATTCTGGCCGGGCCGGTAACCTTCATCATCGGTAATCGGCCATTTGTCTGGTCGCTTGATGACCTGGTGCACCTAATCCGGGTTGAGCGTGTTTCCGATCCAGCCGGTGATCGCCTGGAAGTGCAGATTGATCGCGATCTCGCTATGGAACGCATCATTGCTCTGGGTGATGCAACAGAAGTGAAGGGTACCAACCCACGGCTTAACTGGAACGTGGGAAAACTAGAAATCTTTCAGGAAGGAAAACCGGGTAGGCGGATCGATGAAGAACAGACGTTGGCAGCAGTGCTTGACGTATTGAATAAACCAGCCGATCAGCGCACAATAACAGTGAAATTTCGAGAGATTCCACCTCCGGTTACTGCTGATAATCTCGATCAGTTAGGGATTACGACCCTCCTTGGGGTTGGCCGTAGTGATTTCACCGGTTCTGCGCCCTACCGGATTACGAACATCCAGGCCGGCATGCGCTTGCTGCACGGTATCTTGATTGCTCCTGGTGAGGAATTTTCGTTCAATCAAACCATTGGACGTATTGATAGCTCAAATGGCTTTGTTGAGGGGTATGCCATTGTGCAAAATCGAACCCAGCTCGAGTGGGGTGGTGGGATCTGTCAAGACAGTACTACCGTCTTTCGGGCTGCATTTTGGGCTGGCTTACCGATCACCGAGCGTTGGGGTCATTCGTTTTATATCAGTTGGTATGATCGGTACGCTTTTGGGCCGTATGGCGATGGGCCAGGTATGGATGCCACCATCTTCACCGGTGGTCCTGATCTGAAGTTTCTTAACGACACCGGTGGGTGGATTTTGATGCAGACGCTGGTCGATACTCGCCGGAATCTGGCCGAAGTACGACTCTATGGCCCAGAAACCGGTCGTAAGGTGTTGCTCGAAGGACCTGTTATTACCAATCGCACGCCACCACCAACCGAGCCAGTTTACGTGGCCGTTCCCGAACGCCCGGTAGGTCAGCCGCGGCAAAGCGACAAGGCTCGTGGCGGGATGGATATTCACTTCACACGCATTGTCCTCGGCCCTGATGGGAAAGAGATCGAGCGCCGTGAATTTGTAACGCGCTTCAAGCCCTGGCCTGACATCTTCGAGTACAATCCGGCTGATCTTGGCCCTGACGGTAAGCCGTTGCCAACACCGACACCACCGTCTCAATCTGAGCCGCTGCCAACGGAAATACCAGACGGGACGACAGGATAACAGCACAGAATCGGCATGTGAATGTTCCCCATTCCTGGGTACGCGGGCCGCTGGCCCGCTTCCGCACGTCAACGAGTGGAATCCTTGTCATTTCTGGGTACGCGGGCCGCTGGCCCGCTCCAGTGTAAACGCACGGCATCCTCGAATGCAGGTTATCTGACGATGCTCTACGGCAACCTCACCACCACAGGAGGGCGACTCCTCGCCTGCACCGTTCGAGTACCGAAACAGCCATGACGGCTATTTGATGATCACATCTGTTGCCTCGATCTGGACGCCACTCAGTGGTAAAGGCGCACCCCAAACCCGATGAAGCGCCGGCGCAATCTGTGCTGGATCGCCGGTAGTGACACAACGAATGTTGCCACTCTCTGAGGGGTGATTGATCTGTTGCGCGATCCGTGCCGTTTGAGCTGCTACTGCCGGGCTGGTATCAATGATAACAACCCCCGGTTCGACACACGTCTCAATGAGTGGTTTCAGCGGAGGGAAGTGCGTACAGCCTAATACAAGCACATCAGCTTCGGGTGCGGATGCAAGATGCTTAAGAATCAGACTCCGGGTGTGCTCACTCGTTAACTCGCCAGCCTCGACCTGTTCAACCAGATCAGGACACGCCAGCGGGTACACTTCAACATCCGCTGCGTAGGCATGAACCAGGCTACGAAAACGCTCGCTGGCGATAGTCCCACTGGTCGCCAGCACGGCAACTTTCCCTCGACGAGTAGCCGCTACCGCCGGTTTTACACCCGGTTCCATGCCCACAACCGGTACCGGTAATGTGCGCCGTAAGAGTTCCACTGCTGCGGCGGTTGCAGTATTACAAGCTATCACCACAATGTGCGCACCGTGATCGACCAACCAGCGTCCGCAAGCCAATGCCCGATCACGGATTTCATCGATAGGACGAGGCCCATAAGGGCAGTAAGCACTATCGGCCAAATAGAGCAGATCGGCGGCAGGGAGCCTTTCACGGATGGCTCGCATCACCGACAGTCCACCCAGTCCAGAGTCAAAAATGCCAATCATATGTAGTTCAGTTGTATCGGATATCAACAGCCTTACGCCGACTACCCATGCTGGGTCGGGCGTTGCCGACATGCAGAAACAAAATCAGTGAAGAGTGCTCGCCAGCGCGGTTCACTGCTATCCCATAGATGTTCGGGGTGGCATTGTACAGCCATCAGGTAGTGACCATCGGTTGTTTCAAAGGCCTCGATGATACCGTCAGGCGCATGAGCGGTGATCTGTAAACCAGGTGCGAGCTGCTTGATGGCCTGATGATGCATCGTATTGCAGCCGATATGCGTGGTTTGCAAGATTGCGGCCAGCCGTGAGTCGGGGCGAATAGTCAGTGTATGGGCTAGCTCGGTCCAGGCCCGAGTGCGGCTGTTTGCACGATGGTCGATGGATGTGTCAAGCTGAGCAGGAATATCCTGGTAGAGTGATCCACCGAGAGCCACGTTAATGACCTGCAAGCCTCGACAAATGCCGAGCAGCGGTTTGCGATCTGCTCGCGCCCAGCGGGTTAATGCGATCTCAACTGCATCGCGTTGGCGATCAACATTTCCCAGCCTGGGGTGCGGTGCTTCGTCATAGTAAGCCGGATCAACATCATCGCCACCTGGTAGCAAGATACCGGCACAGAGATGGTACAAGTGGCGAATCGCCTCCAAATCATCGCTCAGATAGATGATAAGCGGAATACCACCGGCAGCTTCGATGGCGCGCAGGTACGTTGGACGCACAGCTTGCAGATCACGCCCATCGGTACTGTTGCCGACCGACATTGCGGTAATGCCGATCAAAGGACGGAGTTGAGTATTCATAGGTGTTCAATATGGTTATGCGGCGCGACTCTGACGGTGATGATCGCCACAGCTCTGTACAAACGCAGCAAAGAGATGCTGCCAGCGCGGATCAACGGTTGCCTGCAAGGCTTCAGGATGGCACTGCACGCCAATGATAAAGGTCGGCCCTTCACTCTCTAGCGCTTCGATCACGCCATCGGGTGCCCAGGCAACAGCACGTAAGCCGGTCGCCACACGGCGCACTGCCTGATGGTGCAGAGAATTGATCATCAGATGCGTTGTTCCCAACATCCGGGCCAGGCGCGAGTCAGCAGCAATCGTGATCGAATGTGCCAGAAACGTCCAATCTTCGTGCGTATATGACAGATTGTGATCAATAGTTGTGTCGATCTGTGAAGGAATATCCTGGTACAGCGATCCACCGAGTGCTACGTTAATCAACTGCACGCCACGACAGATGCCAAGCAGAGGTTTTCCTTCAGCAGCGGCCCAGCGTGCCAGGCGCAGTTCGGTCAGATCACGGGGTGGATCGATTGTTCCGAGCCGTTCATGCGGTTGATCACCGTAGTGATTTGGTGCAATATCACCACCACCGGCGAGTAGGACACCATCGAGTCGTTCGTAGATGGTGCGCAATGTCGCAGCGTCAAGGAGCGGGGGAATTAAAAGGGGTGCGCCGCCGGCCTGCAAAACAGCGTCGATATATGTTTGGCGATGACCGTATGATGGCGGACACCAATCGCGATCATGGAAGGTACCGCACGATATTCCGATCAAAGGTGTCATCTACACTTCCTCCATATTTGAGGTATTGTTCGTATTATGAATGGGCATTATATCACAGCACGGTGAAATTTCCTCAGCCGGAAGATTGGTTATCCGTGATAAGGACTGTACAGGTTTTCATCCTACCCGGCAGTGGGATGGATGTAATGAATAGCAGCAAACACGGCTAAAAACTGCAATCTTCGTGAACTCTAGCTGTGATCGCCAGCCACCGGGAGGACGAGCGAAAAGGTGCTACCGACACCCACCGTACTCTCCACCCATATCCGGCCACCGAGCAATTCCACCAGCGGTTTGACAATCGACAGACCGAGACCTGTACCACCGGCTTCTACCTTGAGCGGGTTATCGCTACGGAAGAAGCGATCAAAGATACGTGGCAGATCCTCAGGGCGGATGCCAACGCCGGTATCGCTGATGCTCAGCAGGAGATAACGACGGTTATCGCTCAGTGTACTTCGTATTGGTTCGGGCAGATCGACATTCATCACTTCGCGGGCTGCGATAGTGATCGAGCCGCCAGCCGGTGTATACTTCACCGCGTTGGAGAGGATATGAAACAAAATCTGGTGCAGGCGCATCGAATCGGCCCGGATCAGAGGCAGGCCCGGCGGGAGCAAGATAGTTAGTTGATGGCGTCGCTGTGTGATTTGAGGTTGCAGTTCGGCAATGACACCGCTAAGCGCTTCAGCAAGATGCAGCGCACGCCATTCGAGATCAATGCTCCCCGACTCAATTTTGGTAATTTCGAGTACGTCATTGATCAGGTTGATCATACGCTCGGTGTTGTTGTAAATCGTGTTCACAAATTCGCGCTGCGTATCATTCAACTGACCGAGGCCCCCCATAGCCAGCAACTGGGTGAATCCCTTGATCGCAGTCATTGGAGTACGCAGCTCGTGAGACATCGTGCCGATAAACTCATTCTTCATGCGATCAGCTTCAACTTCACGGGTAATATCGCGCAATACCAACAGTGCACCGAGCAGCTCGTCATCGTCTTTGAGTACCGGACTGAGCGCGAAATTGATCGTTTTCCCCGCAATAACCGCAGTCGTAGTAAACGTTCGTGCTGCACCGTCAACGGTTAACGGTCGGCGTAAGAGATCATCAAGTGGCAATTCAGCCGCATGGTTACCGAGGTAGCGATGAATGATGTCATGCAGGTTCCAAAGCAGTAACTCTTCCAATGGTCGATGGAGGATGCGACTGGCAGCCTGATTGATGCTGATCACACCACCGTAGAGATCGCACACGATCACACCATCGAGTAAACTTTGCAAGATTGCAGCGATCTGACTAGTCTCTTTTTGCTGGCGATCAAGAAGTTCGTAGCGACGTTCGGCTTCGGCACTGATCATGCGGAACAGATTAGCGTTATTAATGCCAATCGCAATTGCGCCGGCGCAGGCATTGAGCAACCGCACATGCCCTTCGCTGAAGAAATGGGTCTGTGGGTGCGAGAGGGTCATAACGCCAATGACCTCACCCTGCACAAAAAGCGGAACGGCGATCATCGATCCCTCCCGCTTCCGGCTACTGCCAGGAATGGTGATCCACCGCTCATCTTTTGCCACATCATGCACCAGGACGGTTTGCCCGTGTTGGGCTGCCCAACCGGCAATGCCCTGACCAATCGCAAAGCGTACCGTGTTGTCGGGGGTTACCTTTTTGCCGAGAATAGCACGTGTGACCAGCAGGCTGGGATTATCTTCTTCGGTGAGCAGAATTGAGGCATGTTCGGCTTGCACAATGCGCGCCAACATCGTCAGTGAGTTATTGAGAATCTGATCGAGGTCGAGGGTCTGATTGACCTGAGCAGCGATTGCGTGCAGTGTCGCCAGACGGTTCTTCTCTTCTTCCAGCTCACGAGTGCGTTCAATCACACGCTGTTCAAGGTCGGCATTGAGAGTACGAATCGTGTGATACAACTCTGCATTCTGGAGAGCAATGGCAGCCTGGCTGGCAATGCTCTGGGCCAGGTCTTGCATAAAGCGTAGATCGAGCGGGTTTTGCAGTTCTTGAAGGGTGATAGCACCGATCAAGCCAGTCCCACCTGTCATCGGGATGATCAAGACACCGCACCCGGCGATCAGCCAGTCGTGCGTAGGATCGGCAGACGGAGCAGGCCAGAATACACCGTTCTGAAATGCAGTCTGGAAAACGGGGTTTGTCTCAGGCAAGACGTAGCCGATGGTTGGGCCATCACCATTACCACGGGTGGCAACGACCTTGAGCCGTTGTTGTTCGTCAACCAGCCAGACGGCGACATGGTGTGCTTCGGTCAGACGATACAGGCTATCGATCACAATTTCGAGTAGCTCATCACGGTCGAGCGTTGCTGAAAGACGCTGTGAAATATCGTTGAGTGCCTTCAGTTGCAATGCACGCTGATCGGCTGCTGCTGAAGCAGAATCGAGGCTAGCAGCAATAAACTCGCGTTCCTGGATGAGCTGATTGGTGTGTTCAGACCAGATTTCGATCAGAATAGTTGTGGTTTGCTCAAAGAGATCGGCCAGGGCATCGACGATCGTCAGCTCGGCTGGTTCACGCAGTAATGTCGTGCGTAAGGTACGGTGCAGATAGTGGAGACTCCGTACCATTGCCGGTACATCAGGTTCGGTCTCGCCTGTTATCCAATCGGTAAACAGCTCGCGCAATGGCAACTCGTTGCCTTCCGCCGCAGCAATGAGAGCTAACACAAAGCGTTTTGTGTCAATGTGTGATTGTACCGCTACCGGGCTGGCAGCAGATTCAAGCTGATTTGACCAGTGCTGTAGCAAGGCGGTCTGTTGGTTGTCGAGCCATTGGCTGAGTGTGTACTTCATGATGCGCAAGGCCAACACTATCTGCTCTGTGCTATTCGCAGCGGATCACCACGACTGTTGCATCGTCGTTGTCCTTACCGAAGCGTTGCAAAATCTCGTCGGCAATCTGCTGCGGTGGCTGATAGAGATCGGGTGATTGCTCGGTTGTGAATCGACTCGAAATCCCATCACTATATAAAACGAAGATGTCACCCGAATTGTAAGTATAGGTCATACGCAAGAGTTGTGGTAGGCGATAGCCCACGATTCCGTTTTTCGATATTGGCTTGATCAGCAAATCACTATAGACTTGCACACCAATGTTTCCCACTCCTACAAACTCAGCGGAACGGTCTCTGGCATCGAGACGCAGCAGTGCCATCACTGCGCCACGACTACCGGCAAGTGCGCGATCCGCCTGATGCATCAATTCTGTTAGTTCCAGAGTAGGCTGACGTTTAAGAACACTCACTGCACGCTGCGCAGCTTCGGCAGCCGCTTCTCCACCGCCAAGCCCGTCAATGACCGCTGCTAAGAGGTGGTTGTCCGCGAACGGAAGAATGACATACGCATCGCCACTAACACTTTGCCCCGCTTTCGGGCGGATAGCTGCTCCCCACGAAAATTTCATAATTCCTCATCACTGACGCAATGATCGCCACTTCACTGCACGGACGGTTGTCCCGATCCCTGGGGTTGAACGAATCTCAAACTCATCCATGAGCCGGCGCACACCGGGCAAACCGGCTCCTAGCGAATGAGTCGTGCTATAACCATCGCGGAGTGCCAGTTCAATATCAGGGATGCCCGGCCCATTATCGCGTGCCTCAACCGCTATCCCCACGGTCGTGTTGTCACGCTGAAGACGGGTAAGCACTATTTCGCCGCCACCGGCATGCCGGATCAAGTTGTGAGCCAGCTCGAGAATGCAGATTTCAACGCGCGTGCGGTCGGTCTCACTGAATTGTAGCTCGGTAGCGAGTCGGCGACCACTGCTAAGCGCAACGTAGACATCTGCTTCACGCTGGACGCGAAACGTCATCGATTCCATACTGTCACAATTATACCCGATGGCGCTTAACGATATGTGACCGTACATTTGATTGTGGGTCGGTTTGAACGAGATCATCACTGCCGACAGGGAAAGATACAGACTCCTGCCTAGCTCGATGATCGGGCGCGGCGCGGCATTTGGAGGTCTCCACTATCAATGACCAGGGTTACCGGGCCATCATTGATCAAGGCAACCTGCATCATAGCCCCAAAGACACCAGTCGCAACACGGATGTTATGGGTGCGTAAAGCATCAACAAAGGCATCCACAAGCGGCGCGGCAAGTTCAGGACGGGCCGCAGCCGTAAAACTGGGTCGGCGACCCTTGCGGGTGTCAGCGTAAAGGGTGAACTGCGATACAACTAATGCCTCACCACCAACATCAAGCAAGGAGAGATTGAATTTTCCCTCCTGGTCGCTAAAAATGCGGAGTTGCGCAATTTTAGCGGCCAGCAGTATCGCATCGGTTGCTGTATCGGTATGGCTCACGCCAAGGAGAATCAATAACCCACGACCAATTGCGCCCACAATGTGACCATCGACCGTTACTGATGCTTCACTGACACGTTGAATAACTGCACGCATTACGTTTCCTCAACAGGAACTGCAAAGACCAGACGACCGGTTTGCGTCTGATGAATCCGGGTTACCACGACCTCAATCGTCTGTCCAATCAGATGCCGCGCATTCTCGACGATCACCGGTGTTCCATCATCAAGAAACCCAACTCCCTGCTGACGGGCGTTACCTTCGTTACGGATCAGAATCTGCAATCGTTGATCCTGCGCCACTGGCGGACGCAGGGCATCGCTCAATTGATTGATGCTCAGCACGGTTACCCCTTGCAAACCGGCTACGCGATGGAGATTGTAATCGTTCGTAATGATCGGGCAGCGATGCCGACGGGCCAGCTCGATCAATTTATCGTCAACACGAAGTGCGTCAGGGAGATCATAGTGAACAATCTCGATGGGTAGGGGCGAAGATTGTTGCATCTGGTTCAGTAAATCAAGGCCGCGCCGTCCTTTCTGGCGCCGTAAATCATCGTTCGAGTCGGCCAGCATTTGCAATTCGGTTAAGACGAATGAAGGGATGAGGAGTGTTCCTTCAATAAAACCGGTACGTGCCACGGCTGCGATCCGACCATCGATAATCGCACTAGTATCGATAAGATAGCGTCGCTCAGGTGGTGATGACGGAGGCGATTCAGAAGGGACTGCCGTTATAGTTGACGCTGACGTTCGCTGTTGTTGCCAACGATTGACGAGTTCGACAAATTCGCGTTTTCGTAAATACAGGAGCGATGCACTAAAGTAGATCAGAATTGCAGTGACGATGGTGGGTAACAGGTTTCGATACGGCGCAGGTAGCGTATTCAATGGTACGGTAAGCAATGCGCCGATAAAACTACCGAACACAACACCTAGGACGACTAGAATAACTTCATAGAGAGGAATAGTGCGTGCCTGGCGGAAAAGAGAGCGCAGTGGATCAACAATGACCCGTGGCGCAAGGATCAGCCCCAGGCCGCCACCGGCAAGCGCCAGCAACAGAGTCGCTTGAGTCTGTTCAACCGTTGGATTTGGCCCTGAGAGCGAGCGACCGATCCAGAAACCAAGATAGGCCATCCAGCCAAAGCCAAACAAGCGCACCAGAAGATCGAGACCTAGTCTCATATCTCACCCTTCATCAATGTCCAGCGTAGAGGAAGGTGTCGTTTTGCGGGTGAGGAGTTCAACGGCTTCAGATAGAGACCGTACTGGTGTGATGCGCAGACCAGTTGGTGCTTCGAGCGTAAAGTGTGCTGGCACAATTGCACGTCGAAAACCCAGCTTTACCGCTTCACTCAGCCGACGTTCAAGCTGACTGACACTACGTAATTCACCCGACAACCCTATCTCGCCAAGACAGACGATGTCGGGGTCAATGCGCTGATTACGGTACGATGAGGCAATAGCCAGCGCTACCGCAAGATCGGCTGCCGGTTCGCTGATCCGCAGACCGCCGACGATATTGACATACAAATCCTGATTAAAGAGTGGAATACCAACCCGCTTCGCGAGGACGGCGGTAAGCATCAGCAGTCGATTAAGATCAAAACCGTTGGTCGTCCGTCGTGGTTGAGCATTCCCGGAATGTGATGTCAGCGCCTGCACTTCAACCAGTAATGGACGGGTGCCCTCCAGAGTTACTGCAACTGTCGAACCAGGACTTTGGGTATTGCGCTCAGCGAGAAAGACTTGAGAAGGATTACGAACCTCGCGCAAGCCGTCACCGGTCATTTCAAATACTCCAACTTCATTGGTGCTACCGAAGCGATTTTTTACACCACGCAGGAGCCGAAACTGGTGGAAGCGATCCCCTTCAAGATACAACACAACATCAACGATATGTTCGAGCACACGGGGACCGGCAATTGCCCCCTCTTTGGTCACGTGACCAACCAGGACAATGGGAATAGCGGTCTCCTTCGCCAGTTGCATTAGACGCAAGGCCCCTTCGCGTACCTGGGAAACACTCCCGGCAGCGCTGGTTAACTCAGGGAGGTATACCGTCTGGATCGAGTCTACAATCGCGAGCCGGGGGCGTAAATTGCGGATGTGCTCAATGATCAGATCAAGCGACGTCTCAGCCAGGAGAAAAAGGTCATCGGCGTGAAGGCCGAGTCGTTCAGCGCGCAGCCTGATCTGTTGCGCCGATTCTTCTGCGCTCACATAAAGCGCCGGCCCGACACTAGCCGCGAAGTGCGCGGCAACCTGACCGAGGAGCGTTGACTTTCCCACGCCAGGATCACCACCGATCAGCACGACCGAACCAGGTACAAGCCCACCGCCGAGAACACGGGCGAACTCATCGGCGTAGACCGGGAGGCGTTGGAAATCGGTCAGGGGCACATCACGCAGACGGACAGGTTGATTCTGTCCGGTAGAAGATGCTCGTCCGCCACCGGTAGCTCGAGGTGGAATGACGAGCTGCTCGACCAGACTATCCCATGCGCCACATTCAGGGCATTTTCCCATCCAGCGTGTTTGCTGGGCGCCACATTGTTGGCAGACGAAAACGGTACGTGTCTTTGCCATAACCGTATTATACCACCGGACAAGTGATGCCGAATCGAAACGGAATCCATAATACTCCCATCCAGGCTTTTATGACAAAAATCGGTACCCTTCATCGAATTTTATTATACGAAACATAAATATTATGAAATTGGTAGAAAGTATTGTTGTTTCGCATATAGTATCAGAAACATGTTCACGATATACAGACTAGTACTATAGATTGGTAGGAGTAATGGGTGATTGCTCTTCGGTATGGTAAAGTCGTATAATCGGCGACACTGGGCTGTTCTGACGATAGGATATTCATCATGTTGACGGGTACTGCACTCCTCGTTGAGCGCGATAATCGGCTGCGTAAGGCGATAGTAGCTGAGCTGAACCGCTCACATTGGGCCGTTTTGGCAACCGATGATCTGTATGCTGCACGTGATTATTTGGAACGTGGTGCTTTTGACCTTTTCTTCTTTAATTTGAGCGTATCCCCCTTCTTGAATTGTGATATTTTGGAACATTTTTCGATGAAACGACCGGAAATGGTTTCAGTTTTGTACGGTCGCGGCTTTGAAGTAGCGTTGCGGCGACCTGCAATGGTTGAATATATGCCCCCGCCATTATCATCCAGGAATGTACGTCATGTGTTGCAGCGGATTCACCACCGCTGGTACCGCGCCCCATCGCACACCGGCAAGCGTCTGGCCGAGACCTCATCATTACGCTCATACGCCGTCCGGCCACCGATTATGATTGATGCCCATCAATCGTGTATCACCATTGGGGGCGATGTGATTAAACTCAGTGACGATGAAGTAGAAATCCTGGAGCGCATTGCACGAGCACCGCAACAGATGTTGTCGTTTCAATTGTTGGCTCAGATGTTGTATATCCAAGACATTAGCCACGATGAAGCTCGTGAAATGGTGAAGGGGCGGGTGTATCGCATCCGGCAGAAGATCGAGGAAAATCCCGACGAGCCAACCCTTCTCTGTCCGGTACGGGGGCTCGGCTTTACGCTGCGTTCATCGGTGACGCTGGTGCGGCTGGTTTAACGACTGTTATTATGCAGTTGAGCGCCTATCCGAAACATCACGACGGATAAACCTCGGCGATGGATGTAATGCGGTGCACGAGATTCACGAGGAGGGGTAAGGCGCCGCCTCACCCCTACCGGTATCCACGACGACGATCACAGAGCGCCTATCCGACACATTCTGTTGCAGCAGCAGATCAGTCGGGGCACAGCACTGCTGCGCCCGTCCTTCCATTGATGGGTTGCATCTATTGCACCGTGAGACGGTTATTCGGATAGGCACTAAACGACAACAAAAGTCGGGGCAGGTTGAAAACCTACCCCAACGAACATATCGCCAGTGCTACCACTTCCCACCAGACACATCGGCGGCTCGGACAGCCAGCTTGTCTTGTAAGGTACTCTCCTAGAGGTGCGGCGCCTTGATCTTCCGAATGAGTTCAACAAACGGCGGTAGCGGCTTTGGATTCGGATTACGTGGAAACCACCCCAATTCCGCCCGAACTGCCTGCTCCTTCAGCTCGGTCGCACCCCAGATGAAAGAGGCACCGGTCACCCCTAACAACGCCGACCATCCTGCGTCAGCGACAAAGAGCGATAGCACAACAATACCGATTCCAAACAACATTGGGTATGGCCACCAGAGGTATCCGAGGTAGTATTCCATCCGAATGACCCAGAAAAACCCAAACCCAATGATTCCCAGGCTGAACAGACCAATGGCAATTCCTTCCCACGACATAACGTTCCCTCACTAGCATTTCAATTCACGATAGGAACTATTACGGTATCAGGCAACTTCCGGCTCGCGATCTCGTACCGATTGTTGGGTTATCAATGGTACATCGCCCGGCTCGCGATCAAGTGGGTCGTGAAGCGTCGCCCGTCCTTCGGCCAGATACCGAGCATGACGCGGGTTATGAGGGTTGGCCGGTGCATGGCCATGGCGTACTCGTCGATCCTGGCGTACCAGCTCGAAGGCATCCCACCACAATGCCATACCTACCACACTACATACGCCACCGATTGTTACATTCGGTGCAAAGAGTGCTGCAATGTTCAATCCGAAACCCGCAGCGATCAGAATAAACATTGGTGGCCGAATGTTGGCACATTTCGCCTCTAACCAGCGTACTCCAACGTGCCCCCACCAGATGCTAAGAAAGGTCGCGATGGCTAACCAGAGACCACTTGTTTGTAGCATTGCTCTTCCCTTACAAATCTATACAAATCTTAGCAATCCCTTGCAGTATTCCACAGGAACTCTTCCGTGTCAAGAGAAGAAAAAGACGTATGTAGACTCGGCAAGAAGTCTGTCATCGTGGAATGAACGAGGGTAAGACACCCGCGCTGCGTTGAGATAGAGCTGGTCAGGAATCATCAAAAGTTGCTCACGCCTGTACCTTCGTGTACAATGGCACACAACTTTGTTGGGAATAAATCGGCTTGTGTTAGACCTATGCGCGAACTACTTATCGCTACCCATAATCCGGGTAAATTACGCGAATTTGCCGACATATTTGCCGACCTTAACCTGCGTCTCTATTCGCTGGCCGATGTAGGCATTCAAACCGTGGTAGAAGAGACCGGACAGACCTTCGCCGAAAATGCGCGTCTGAAGGCTGAAGGGTATCGGTCACTTAGCGGCTTACCGACGTTAGCCGACGATAGTGGTCTCGAAGTAGCAGCACTCGGTGGTGCGCCTGGCATCCATTCAGCGCGGTATGGCGGTCTTTCTGGGGCGGCACAATTACAGTACCTGCTCGATCAAATGCGTGATATTCCCTGGCATCAACGACTCGCACGCTTTGTATGCGTCATTGCGTTGGCCCATCCTGAATACCCAACCGAACTTGTTGAAGGCACTCTTCCTGGTGTGATCGAGTTTACACCTCGTGGAACTGGTGGCTTTGGCTACGATCCGATCTTTTATGTTCTCGATGAAGATGCAACACTGGCCGAGCTAAGTGCCGAGCGCAAAAATCAGATCAGTCATCGGGCGAAAGCGGCACGGGCGGCTCGTGAGGTGTTGTTACGTTGGCAACGGGCGACAGATGGCTAACCCTTGGCCTTACGGGGATGGCTGAACATCTCCGTATTTTTTCACCTGAATACCTTTGTTTCTTCTCATCAGAGAAGTAAACAGGGTCAGAAGAGGAACACGCGCTCTAGAAGCTATTTCGCTTTTTCTCAATACAGGTAGCGGTGTATGTGAGATGGCTCATGTACCAAAAGGAGTAGGTCAATGCCGATCCAAAAAATGGACTACATCTGGTTCAACGGTGAGCTGGTAGAGTGGGACAAAGCCACTGTCCACGTGATGGCCCACGTTATCCACTACGGTACCAGCTTTTTTGAAGGTATTCGTTGCTACGAAACGCCGCAAGGGCCGGCTATTTTTCGCCTAACGCCGCACATGCAGCGATTGATCGATTCGGCAAAGATCTATCGCACAGTGATCCCGTACACACTTGACCAGTTGGTGGCCGCCGTGAAAGAGACGGTTCGCGCCAATCGGTTACGCTCAGGCTACATTCGTCCGGTCGTCTTCCGCGGTTACGGCGAGATCGGGTTAAGCCCGCTCAACAACCCGGTGGAAGTGGCGATTGCCACAATTGAATGGGGGAAATATCTCGGCGCCGAAGCGATGGAACAAGGTGTTGATGTCTGCATTTCATCGTGGAATCGCTTTGCTCCCAATACCATGCCGGCCTTAGCCAAGGCTGGTGGCAACTACATGAATTCGCAGTTGATTAAGATGGAAGCCATCACCAACGGCTACGCCGAGGGCATTGCACTCGATGCAGATGGTCATATCAGCGAAGGAAGCGGCGAGAATCTGTTTTTGGTGCGTAATGGGATCGTTTATACACCGCCGTTGACTTCATCGATCTTAAGCGGAATTACCCGCGATACCGTGATAACACTGCTCCGTGATATGGGAGTTGAGGTGCGCGAGCAGATACTCCCGCGCGAGATGCTGTACTTAGCCGATGAACTATTCTTCACCGGCACGGCAGCCGAGGTCACACCTATCCGTTCTGTGGATCGTATTCCGGTCGGATCAGGACGGCGTGGGCCGATTACTGCCGCTGTGCAAGAGACCTTCTTCGGCATTGTGCAGGGAGAGCGCCCTGATCGTTATGGGTGGCTTGAGTATGCCTGAGTGCATCGTTAACAACGGATGAAACACGATAGATGGGCGCAGAGGCGCTGCGCCCCGACCGATGTATCACGCCGGGTAAGGGACGGTAACACCATGCTCCGCCAGGAGTAGCCGACGTTGCCCATGGAGGAGTAGTTCGTGAACCGCCACTCCTGATTTCTTCTATCGCAGGATATTTCGGCCAGGCTTTACGATGCCGAGCATGATCATTGAGGGAACAGTGTCTGGCCGTATCTGCTCGGCGGAACGGGCAGCAACACGTGGAAAGACGCGCTACGGATAGGGTTCGTAAACGCGTCATTCCGCGCTCTCCTCGCTGCTGCCGGGTCAGGAAAGACCGTTGAAATTCCCAATGGTGTCGCTCAGGCTATTGCATATGGTTGACAATATGCCGTATAATATCCATAAACCTGTGCAAAAGATTGCGAGAACATATGCAAACGGTTAACAACTCTATTATCTCTTGCGAGCACGTAACCAAGTCATACCTGGAAGGCGAACGTCGGCGTACAGTGTTGCAAGACGTCAGCCTGCGGATTCAGCCAGGTGAACTGGTAGTATTGCTCGGTAAAAGTGGCAGCGGTAAGAGCACCTTGCTCAATCTGGTAAGCGGCATCGATGCTCCAGACAGTGGTGCAATTTGGGTTGCCAACCAGCGCCTTGATCAACTATCTGAGCGTGAACGAACGCTCTTTCGGCGCCGATCCATCGGGTTCGTATTCCAATTTTACAACCTGGCTCCAACCTTAACGGCGCTGGAAAATGTCCTGTTGCCGCTCGAACTAAACGGCCAGCGCGGACCTGCGGCCCGTACAGCAGCTCTTACGATGCTTGAAGCGGTCGGATTAGCCGATCGCGCCAATACCTACCCTGATCGCCTCAGCGGTGGAGAGCAGCAGCGGGTTGCAATCGCTCGGGCATTGGTGCATAACCCCGATCTGGTGCTGGCCGATGAGCCAACCGGTAACCTAGATAGTGATACCGGTGCGCAGGTCCTCGATCTCCTTGATCGACTGACCCGTCAGGTGGGGAAGACCCTGCTGATGGTGACGCACAGTCGCGAGATGATCGGTGTGGCCGACCGTGTCTTTCAGCTACGCAATGGTCGCATTTTGGAAGAACATTCATCCCTGGTTGGATGAGTAGGCTGTTAACCGTTATGCAGTTTTATTCAGCCACTCGCAATCTTGCTACGCTACATTATGGTTGTGACCAATGGCTGTATAATCAATTGGTACGTTTATAGTCAAAAAGGAGGTGCTTCAGATATGATGCCACACAATTACTATACTACTCCCAAAGCTCCACGTTGGATCAAGACTGAAGCCGGTCAGTGGGCCTGGCTCACCAACGAAGAATGGCGTCAACTCGCCAATCGGGCGCTCAGTGTAAGTGAACGACAGCAACTGCTGGCCGAGGCCGAGCGGATGCGGTTACAGAGTACCTCTATCACCGATCACAACTGATTGATGTGCGTCGGGATAGTGATCATAGTGGGAGGCGATTGCCTCCCCTGCCAGTACTCAAATATTCCCTGTTCTATTCCTCTGCCCTTACCCCCAAGACGATTCGACTTCCCCGCGGAACATAATCGCCGTTGTTTATTCCGACATAGCCATCTTTTGTTTCGCGTGCGGCACTCACGACCTGATTCGGTGCGTATTTGTCGAAGTCGGGTAGGCGGTCGCGTCCTTGGACATCAACATAGACGAGAGTTAACCCAGCGGTATTATTCAGAATGGATTCAGCCTGAGATCGACTTAGCCCGATGGCATCGGGAAAACGCACGACATCGCCCAGGCTTACGTAGAGGGTTACCTCATCGCCTTGAGGAATACGCAAATTCGCACTTGGTTTTTGACTGATCACAAAACCGGCATCTACAGTTTGACTCGGTTCTTCAATGATCTTGACCGTAAAACCGGCAGCGATCATTTGACTTCGCGCAATGTCACTGCGTGTATTGCGGACATCGGGAACTGCTATCAGTAACGGCCCCAGACTGACCGTATAGGATAACGGGCTATTGATCTCTACCAGCGTACCGGGTGCGAGCGTCTGCGAAATGACAATTCCTTGCGGGACATCGCGGTTGTATTCACCAATAGGAGCAGGAATAAGCTGATACTGTTGCAGCAAGCTACGCGCTTCACCATCACTTTGTCCGACAATGTTGGGAACAGTAGTTGTGGCAACAGTCGTTGGCGACGGTGTTTCAGGGGTGCTCTGAACATTCCCTGGCGCATTCGGTGATGGCCGACGAAGATCACCACTGAAAAGAGTGGTCATCATACCACTGCTGACAAAAAAGACAACAGCCAGTACGCCGACGAGGGTGAGCATCCCAACCAGAAAGATCCCACAACCTATTCCTTCTTGACGGGGGGCGCGCATCGTCGCCGGACGCGGACTGGGAACTGGCGCCGGACGACTGGCCGTACCTTGCGCCGGTCGCGGTGGATTGATCGGACGTACCAGCGCTGATGGTGCGATCTCTGGATTTACTACCGTCACCTGTGAACCTAACCGGTCATAAGCTTGTAACGCCTCGGCCAGCTCCAGAGCACTAGCATACCGTTGCGCGGGGTCTTTGGCCAGTGCGCGCAACACAATGGCTTCGAGTGCAAGTGGTATTTGCGGGTTGTAGCGTCGTGGTGGGGTTGGTGGTTCACTGATATGTTTCATCGCCACGGCTACCGGATTATCACCGGTGAAAGGTAAACGCCCAGTGAGCATTTCGTATAAGACGACTCCCAGCGCGTAAATGTCTGATTGAGGAGTTGCCGGTCGGCCCTGAGCTTGTTCTGGAGCGATGTAGTCAACTGTGCCTAGCGCCACGCCGGTTTCGGTCATGGCCGTTGAAAGCCGACTCTTGGCAACCCCAAAGTCGGTAATCCGCACCTGACCTTCATCGGTAACAATAATGTTTTGTGGCTTAATATCACGATGAATTAATCCGGCGCGATGGGCTGCGTGCAGGCCACGTGCAATCTGCTCAGCAATCCGCACTGCTCGTGGAACAGCAAACGGTGCTTCCCGGTTGATCAGTTGTTTGAGTGTTACCCCGGCCACATATTCCATGACGATGTAGTGCTGATTTCCGTCTTGCCCTACGTCGTAGACGTCGACCAGGTTAGGATGACTCACCATCGCGGCTGCATGAGCTTCATGACGGAAACGGGCCAGAAACTCAGGATCGGTCATGAGATGGGGATGAGGTATTTTTATCGCTACCGGTCGGTTCAGTCGTAGATCACGCCCCAGGTAGACACGAGCCATCCCACCTTCACCTAAGAGTCGTTCAATTTGATAGCGGCCGTCAAGAATTTGTGGTTGCATTGTTGTTAGCAAAGATACACGATAATGAAGCACTTGCTAGCGTTATCCTAATTTGACGATGTGAGCCGGATTAGCGACCGGCAGGTTGTTGTCGTCAAGGAGTGCTTCTATCATTGCCAGATTGATAACATCATCACGGTTATAGTCGAGCAGCATTTGTAATGCGACATGGTCGCCATATGCCTCGTAGCGTGCCCAGAGGCGCGGTGCATCACGCCCAGTCAGGCCACTTGAAGCACGACGAATTCCCAACGTCTCTTCCACGCCTTTTAATCCGCCACGCAGTCCTCGACGACGACATTCAGGCAAGAGATCGCGATGAGCGAACTTAGCGCGAAGATCGGCCTGGAGCTGACGTTTAATCACCGGTAAGTCAAAGCTGCTTCCGTTGAAGGTTACGATGGTAGTGATAGATTCGAGGGCTTCATAGAGAGCAACGTCATAGATTCCGCTACCGACCAATTGGATAACTCCGCGGTCGTGACGGTATATCCCGATCACACTCATCGTACCGTTGTAGGTTGTTTCAATATCGAGATAAGCCCGCATGTCAGCTCCTGTGTTGTCATTTGCGATCATTATGGCACGCGCTTCGTAAAGCGTCAACGTCGGTTCTGAGATGAGCCAGAACCTGAGAGTAGAGTAAGGTAGTACTGACCACCATTACGTGTCCCCATGCACGATGACCCCCGCTCCACGCGGTTGCCCTGGGAACGCGGGCCGCTGGCCTGCGTTGTGTAGTGCCTGGCAACTCGTTGGTTGGCGCATCACCCTCCGCAAAGGACCTGAGTGAGTAGAGCCAGCCCCGATCAGTGCTAATCGCCTCACCGGTCGAGCATAGCATAGGAAACAGCGCCCCCTCACATATACTGCGGATGGCTTAGGCATCGATCTCTTCTACACCATCCCCTCCTTCTTCTCGCGCCTCACTTTGTGCTATAGTAATCAACGATCATTGAGGCTATTTGTTCCCTATCAGGAGGTTCGATGAACGCGCCCCGCCGGATTATTCTTGATACCGATCCGGGTATCGATGATGCCTTAGCTATCTTGCTCGCACTGGCCTCGCCCGAAGTGGAATTACTCGGTCTCAGCATAGTCCATGGAAACTGCACCCTGGCCGAAGCAGTGGCTAATGGACTTGCCATCCTCGAACTGGGTGGTGGTCAACACATACCGCTGTTTGTTGGCTGTGATCGTCCGCTACTCCGGCCATTGACAACCGCTCACGACACCCACGGTCAGCGCGGTCTTGGCTACGCGCAACTCCCCCCTGCACGCCTACAACCGGCTCGTGAACACGCTGTTGATTTCATCATTCGCACGGCACTGGCCGCACCTGGTGAAATAACGCTGGTCGCAGTCGGGCCGTTAACGAACGTTGCACTCGCTCTACGCAAAGAACCACGGCTGGCCGGTGCGCTGCGTGAAATCGTGATGATGGGAAGTGCATTGCGCGCTGATGGTAATGTGACACCACGTGCTGAATTTAATGTCTACGCCGACCCACACGCGGCACACATCGTCTTTTCGTCAGGTGTCCCGCTGGTCATTATGCCGTGGGACATCACTCGTCTGGTGCGTCTCCACGAGAGCGAAGTTGATCGGTTGGCGCAGCCAGGCAAACCAATCGGTCGCTTCATCGCCGATGCCACGCGCTTCTATATCGAGTTCCATCGCCGGTACTTCGGCTACGATGGCTGTGCAATCAACGATCCGGCAGCTCTAGCGCTTGTCTTTCTCCCTGATCTGGCAACTTACACCGACGTCTACGTTGCCGTTGAGACCTGTAGTTCACTGACGATGGGTTTCACGGTTGCGGATTTCATGCTAAGCGGCGGTCGGCAGCCAAACGCCCGTGCGGTTGTCGAATTTGATACTCCTCGTTTCCTATCT
The DNA here is from genome assembly GCF_000735195.1 of Chloroflexus sp. MS-G. Lineage (GTDB taxonomy): Bacteria > Chloroflexota > Chloroflexia > Chloroflexales > Chloroflexaceae > Chloroflexus. The sequence continues at coordinate 10,367 of NZ_JPIM01000026.1, read as the reverse complement.
CTCTTTGTGGAACGAATGCGCACGCTCGAAGAGCGATTGTACCCATGAGAGATGTACGGGCGCAGCAGTGCTGCGCCCTCCTTTGACAGGTCATAGCATTCCCGCATTCACCTACCTGCCACTCCTCTGCGACGCAGGCGCCCGCGAACGATCTGAAATAGAAAGGTAGCCGCTTCGATACGTAAGATCAACGCGAGCAGCACATACACGAGTACACCGGCACTCCCCGCGATGGCAACCTGGATCAGCGGTGACCATTGTCCGCATAGCGAAGCGATCCCACCCACTATTAGCGCCATAATCCCACTGGTCAGTAGACCTTTTATTGTTGCCTCACCAAGACGTAATCCATTGAGCGGCACAAGGCGGTGCAGAAGCCAGCCGGTAATGACCGCATGTCCGATCCACTGCGCTGAATTGCCTAACACCAGACCCAGAAAGCCGAGTGATGTCCATTCAGCGAGCGGCACAGCAACAAGGAGATAGCACAGAATGGCTGCGCCCTGGATCAGGTTAGGAGTCAGGGTATTCTTGCGAGCATAAAATGCAAAGAGCAATATTTGATCAACGGCTGCCGCTGGCAACCCTGGAAGATAGGCTAACAACGCTAATGCGGTAATTGCACTATCCTGGGCGGTAAAGGCACCGCGCTCGAACAACATGGATGTGATTGGCAGGCTAAGGACAGCCAGTCCAGCCGTGGCAGGGAGAATCAATAGCAGCACAATTTTTAGCGCCATTGCCAGCGTATCACGAAAAGCGGTCTCGTCGCCAGCCACACTCTGGCGTGAGAGTGTTGGCAGGCCGGCAAGCGCTACTGCCGAGGCAACCAATCCAAGCGGAAATTGGATCAGGGTAGTGGCAAAGCGCATCGTTGAGATAGCCGCAGGAAAGCCTGATGCCAGCCAGCGATCAATTGTGACACCGATTAACGAGAAGCCAATCCCTAACGTGACAGGCGCATAAAGGCGTAAGATACGACGTACTGCCGGATGGCGAAGATCAAAGCTGAGCCGTAGATGAGCGCCACGTAGTCCTGGCCACTGAATGAGCAGTTGAGCGCTTGCTCCCAGTAAGGTACCAATCGCCAGACTATGAACCCCGATGTGTGGAGCAAGGCTGACAGTCCCGATAATCATTCCGGCGTTGAAGGCAGCCGCGACAAAGGCTGGCAGCAGAAAGCGACGTTGCGCGTGCAAGATTGCCGTAACGATAGCAGAAACTCCCATGAGCGTTACCGCTGGCAGCAACCAGCCAATCAGTGCTGCTGCTTCGGCCCGCAACGCCGATTCGGTTGGTCGCGTTACCACAGCAAGCGCCAGTGGCGCCTGCCACGCCAGCAATGCACTTGCTATGACCAGAATGGTACAGGCAAGGGTGATAATGGTCGAAGCAACATACCAAAACTCATCCCGGTCGCGCTCAGCATATTCACTAAACACCGGCACCAGCGCCGCACTGACTGCGCCGCTAATAAGCAGCTCATAGAGCGCATTAGGGAGTGTCCAGGCCAGCGTAAATGCATCAACGGCCAACCCACGGCTAAAATAGGCAGCGATAATTGGTTCGCGGACTAAACCCAGTACCCTACTGGTAATATTGCCCAGACTGATGAGCAATGCGGCCAGGGCGATGCTACGAAATACGCTGCTACTTGCAGATGTTTCGGTCACGGATTTCAATTATTCGCCACCGGCAGTTGAGACCGCTTCGCCAGTAAATTGTGCGACAATGCGACGTAATGCCTGTGGACGAACGCTAAACGTTGCATTACCATCAAGTTCGACGATTGATGATGAATCGATGGCGTAGCGCAAAATCTGTTGCGTGTCAATCGTGCGGGCAAAACTGGCCAGTTCGAGCATCATACGGTAATTAAGGTCGGTTAGTACATACCCACGAAGCGCACCGGTATAATCGTCGAGACTGGTGAGTTGTTGTAATAAGCCTCGCTCACGAACTCGTTGAAAAATCGCCATCAATACCTGTTGTTGACGCTGGTTGCGACCAAAATCGCTATCCGCATGGCGAGTACGGGCATAGATCAGCGCACGCTCACTGTCCATCCATTGTCGCCCGGCTGCAAACGACACTTCGATCGTGCGGTAGTCATCTGTTGGATAGGCCGGATCGTAAATTGGTTTTGGTACATCAATCTCGATTCCGCCGATAATGTCGATAATCTTCTTGAAACCTTCAAAATTGATCAGGATGAAATAATCAACTGGAATCCCCAGCAGCTTACTCACCGTTGATTTGGCCAGGGCTGCACCACCGCCTGGGCCAAACCGATGTTCGCCGATAGCATACGCTGCGTTGATCCGACCTTCACCGCCAATAGGATAGCTTACCCAGAGATCGCGTGGGATGGAGAGCATACTAACACGGCCGGTATCACGGGCAATATGGACAAGCACGATAGCATCGGTGCGGGTCGGCCCACTTTCATCGGGACGGGCATCAGTTCCCAATAAGAGAATGTTCAATTCTGATCGGCTAAGCTGAAGAGCCTCGGCAGTTGCGGTGGCGGCTGGTGCGGGGTTTGTCGCCAGAGATGCTGTCGGTTGCACAACAGGAGTTGCTGGAGGTGGACCGAAAACTTCCTCGACAACAGCAGGTTGTGGGGTGGGAATAACGGTTGGTTCAGTAGGCAATGTGGCCGGGGTGACAATCATCGCATCAATATCTGCTATAGCCTGGCGCCATTCAAGCCCGATTCGTAGCAGCGTGGCTACAGCGATCAGGCTAATGATAAGTATGGCGCCGTTCAAAATCCGCCTAGGCGAAGTTATCATAACCTCCTACTCCGCATTTCAGATACCCTTTGTCGCGGTCTAGGCAGAGCAGTCGTATTGATTATCACTATTTCTGTTGCTCTGCACAATGATCGTCATGGATCAAATCAGGCATCTTTGCTGTTGTATTTTGCATCGCTTGCTACTATACCATATCATTGTTACTTCTTGAAGACAAGACACAATGATACTCGGCTGAAAAACCTCTGATACCAGGGAGTTGTCACACATCACTCGCATGATCGCCGATGATACCAACATCACCACTCTCGATCCAGCGTAATGCACCACTGCCATCACGCACGATCAATGAACCATTGCGATCAACATCAATCGCTTCACCGCAAATGATATCGGTCAAAGTAGTGATCTGGACTACCTGGCCCAGAGTCAATAAACGGTTCCGCCAGGTTTGCCACAAGAATTCGCTATCACCAGCCTGAAGTTGACGAAACCAGTAATCGTAGCGCTGAAGCAGTGTCTGTAAAAATTGAAGGCGATCAATGGGTGTTGCCGCCGCAATCGCCAGTGCAGTTGCCGGATAGCGTGTAACCTCTGGATCAGGAGCCGCGCTGATATTGACCCCACAGCCGATAATTGCCCATACCAGCCGATTTTTATCCCAACCACCTTCAAGCAGAATACCGGCTGTCTTGGCCCAACCGGTCGCAGTCTGGACGAGTACATCATTAGGCCATTTCAATCCGACACGTAATGGCGTCTCACGTTCAATCGCTTCGATCAGGGCAACCGCCGCCATCCAGATCAATGCAGTCGGAGTGGTCGTAGCGATGGGAGGTGGATAGAGACCCAGAGAAAAGAGCAGGGCACTTCCCGGCGGGGCAAACCAACGCCGCCCAAGCCGACCGCGACCGGCGGTTTGCTCCTCGGCAACAACCAAGACCGGTAACGCCGCCGGTGGCAAAGATTGGATCGCTGTACGGGCTACATCCATCGTCGATCCGACCTGATCGTAACAGTAGATGGTGACCGGAAGCATGGCTTCCGAGGCCAAGCCGGCGCGAATTGCCACAGGATCAAGCATAGTACCTCCATCAATGACAAGACAGCCACTGGGGCCGAAGATGAAAAAATACTAAAAATCCACGAAATGGTATGGACGTGGTAACAATTTTTCGTTATACTACTCACTACTGAAACAATACACTTGCGCCCGCGGGTGTTGACCCATTTCGCAGCGGAAAGGATTCGCGTATGATGACTTTACTTCTTCTGGCGGCTTTCATCGTGATTGCCGGTGGCGTATTAGCATCGCTGCGTCGGGTACAACCCGATCCAATTCGGGTGCGTATTCGCGACCGTTATCCATCGCACCGCTATCGCCGCTAAGCGTAGTTGATTATACCGCAGCCACGATTGCCGCGCCTTTCCTCCTTACCGGAGAAGGGCGCGTTTGTGTTGTGTTGGAACCTTTTTCTGAAGGTGACGTCTACATACGTAGAAGTGAATATCAGCGTCCTAAGCCCAACTCCTCTTTCCTTTCCTCGGCATCAGATTGAGAAAGAGCTGCGGGAAGGCGAGATCGATTGCAAGCCAAAAGATTTGTTGGCAGGCACGCACTCTCTTAATATCGGTGTGCTATCGGATTGCCTGGATTAATGCGGCAGGGTATGAAGTGCTTAGTGATGTCTTTCATCGGTCAGGTAATTCTGACTAACAATCGTGTGATGGAGGAAACCGCATGCACCCATGGCGTGTGAGGCTTTTGTTGCCAGGACTGTTGCTGGTCTGGCTGGTTTTAAGTCATAGCATCGTGGCAACAACTACGGCCCAATCGTCGGATATGCCGGATATGACGCTGGTTGCCCGACCGGCGTTTCAAGGTTTTGTTCGTCCTGGAACGTGGTTACCGGTCGCTGTGGAAGTAACAAACAGAGGCGTTGACCGTAGTGTTGAGATCGTGGTTGGAACGAGTAATGGGCCTTTTCAGAGCACATTTATTAATGTGCCAGGTGGGGGCCGGAAAGGAGTCACGATCCTTGCGTACATCTACGGCAACTCACGGCAACTCAATGTCCGACTATTAGCGGACGGCGCTGAGGTAGCCACGACTTCAGCACGTTTGCAACTGGTCTCGGAAGGTGTACTGGTTGGCGTGATCGGTGATCGTGAAGTTCGTTTACCTGCACAGTTGACTGATGGCATACGAGTGACAAGCGTGCCCTTGTCTCTGATGGAGTTGCCGACAGAAAGTTTAGGGCTGTCGGCCTTTGATGCCCTTATTCTCACCGATGTTGCGGTCAATGAAGTGTCACCAGCGCAGCAGAGTGCGTTACAAGGCTGGGTACAACGTGGTGGCACGTTGCTGGTGAATGGTGATATTGGCATACAACGCACGTTGTCACTCTTGCCACCAGAGCTTGTCGCTGCCACAGTCAGCGCTCGATCAGACCCACTTAGTGATCCGCCGCTAACACTTGTGGGGTTAAACCCGGCTACGGGGACAGCAACCCAACGTGTCTTCCCAGTAACCATACCGTTGATCAAGAGTCAGTTGCCACTGGCTTACGGAATCCGTTACGGTGAAGGTCAAGCAATCGTTCTTGCGTTTGATCTAGCTACCCCCCAATTGATAAACTGGATAGGCTGGCGTGAGTTATGGCAGGCACTGCTTCCCCCTCCATCGTTTATTCCGCAGGGGCTAGGTTTTGGTACCAAACTCTACGCAACATACCTTGAAGAGAATCTCGCCAGCGCATTAACCAGCTTACCGGCACTGGATTTACCTTCCCTGAACGTGATCGGCATGTTACTTGCCTGTTATCTGATCGTGGTCGGGCCGATAACGTACCTGGTCTTACGCCGGTTAGATCGGCTGGCACTGGGCTGGATCGTAATACCGGTGCTGACTGTGATCTTCGCCGCTATTGCCTACAGCATCGGCTATGGTCTGCGCGGGGGAGAAGTCATTATCAGCCAGATTACACTCCTCGACGCGAATACCCCAACACTGGCGCGGGAACGGGCATTCATTGGTATTTTTTCCCCAGATCGGTCTACCTATCGTTTAGGTACCACTGACACCACCGCGTTAGTACGCCCGATTTCAGTGCAAGGACCGTGGAGTACACCATCGTTAACGAATGGCCGTTATGTGCAGGCGGCTGCTGATGGTCAGGTGGTAGAGGGGTTAGAGATTCAACAATGGTCACTCCAGGGTCTGCTCAGTGATCGAATCGTTCGCACGCCAGACCTGACCGCACACATTACAATTGACGGTGACGAGGTAAAGGGTGATGTAACAAACCGCAGTGATCGTTCACTTGAAGACGTGGTACTGATCTACGGGAATCGGGTCGGTATGATCGGTAACCTATCTCCCGGCGAGCAGCGTTCGGTATCACTCGAACAACCATCGCATGCTTTTGATGGCATCTCACTTAGTTATCTGATCTACGGCCCGCAATTTGAAGGTATGGCGAAGATAGGGCAACCGGTTTCCCCAACGATTCAATTACGGAGCCGGATTCTCGATGCTCTTTACGGGTATGGCACCAACACTCGCGGCCTGCAACCATTGGTCTTAGCCTGGTATAGTAATACTATAACCTGGCTGACGCCGCTTGAACGACGAGCAACTATGCAGCAGCTCACGTTGATCCGTGGTACGGCACATTTGCGCACAACCGGCGAGTTAGAACTGCGGAACGGTAGTTTTTCGATTTCAGTTGAACAGAGTGGTGGTTTCAATAGTCCATGCTACACCGGGGATAGGCTCGGCATTGTTCCTGATAGTAACGCAACGGTTATGCGTTTTACGCTACCAGAGAGTCTTGTCGGTTTACAACCTGCATTCCTGGCGCTCAACTTACGCTCCGATGCTTTCTGGAACGGGGATATTGAGTTGTACAACTGGACGAACGGGCAGTGGGAATCGGTTCCGACCCAGGTGTTTCAAAATATCGAGGTCGAGATACCCCAGCCCGAGCATTTTCTCAGTTCTCAGGGGATTATACGATTACGGCTTAAGAATCGCGATATACAGAACTTTAGCTGTGTCTATCCTGATCCTATCGTGCGAGGGCGCCTACCATGACGCTAGCAATCGAAACGATTGAACTAACACACCGCTATAAGAAGCTGATTGCGCTTGATCGGCTCAATTTGCAGGTACCGCAAGGGTGCATTTACGGTTTCATTGGCCCAAACGGAGCCGGTAAGACAACCACGTTGCGGTTGTTGGCCGGCTTACAAACCCCAACCAGTGGTGAAATCCGCCTTATGGGCGAACGGTTATCTAGCAGGCTGGCGCAGCGGTTCGTCGGCTATATGCCGGATTTTTTCGGCGTCTACGATGATCTACGGGTCTGGGAATATCTCGACTTTTTCGCCCGTTGTTATGGGTTGCGCGGGGCCCGCCTGCGCCAGGTGGTAGATGAACTTCTCGAATTGGTTGATCTGAGTGACAAACGTGATGCGTTTGTGCAAACCCTCTCCCGCGGTATGCAGCAACGTCTCTGTCTGGCCCATGCCCTGGTACACGACCCGCCCATCTTGCTGCTTGATGAGCCGGCGAGCGGTTTAGACCCACGCGCACGGGTAGAGTTACGCGAGTTATTACGCACGCTTCGAGACATGGGAAAGACGATCATGCTCAGCTCGCATATTTTGAGTGAACTGGCCGAAGTGTGCGATGCGATTGGCATTATCGATCATGGACGAATGCTGATCAGCGGCCCGTTGGCCGAGGTGCAGCAACAATTAGCCACTGGTTCACGGGTACGCATGCGAATTGCTCGTGAGAGCGATGTAGTCTTAGCACTGACATTACTTCAACATCAACCACTGGTACAGACTGTTAGCACTGTGCCGGCTGATCCACGCTCATTGATTGTCGACTTTACGCAACCAATTGGTGAAGAGCAGTGTGCCACATTCCTTGCTGAACTGGTCAGCGCTGGCGTGGCAATCAGTGAGTTTAGTGCGCGCAGTGAGAACCTCGAAGAGTTCTTCTTACGCTTGACAATGGCAAATACTGGCTGAAAACGTCGTCATCCAGGGGTAGGAATGTCTATGAATGCACAACTCCGGATACCACAGCTCAATCCGATCCTGATACGTGAAGCGCGCACCCGTATGCGTGGTGCCCGTCCGTACCTGATCCTGACCATCTTCCTGCTCGTCCTGATCCTCACAACCTTTGGCATCTATCAGTATATGGTCTCACAGGCACGAAGCGGGACGGTCGTGTTGAGTTCACATATCGGACAGGCCTTATTCAAGGGTCTGGCCTTTACCGAGATGTTCTTTATCGTGTTAGTAGCACCGATATTAACGAGCAGTGCAATCAGCAGCGAACGCGAGCGCTTGACTTATGATATGTTGCTGGCAACGCCCTTACGACCCGGTCAATTGCTATCGGGCAAACTCATTGGCGCCTTAAGCTATCTGTTTCTACTGATTGTGGCATCAATACCGGTGTTCAGCATTGTCTTGATCTTCGGTGGTGTCTCATTGCGCACACTGGTCTTGACGGTCATTCTATTAGGTGGTGCGGCCCTCTTCTTCGGAACGATAGGTCTCTTCAGTTCGGCACTAATAGGTCGCACTGTACCGGCGGTCATCTTAAGCTATGCGATTGTACTGCTTATTTGCGGTGTACCGCTAATTATCGCATCAATCTGGCCACAATTCAGTACCCCGCCGGGGCAAAGCCCACCACCCTGGCTCCTCTACCTCAATCCATTCAGCGCTATCGTTGCCGTAACGACGGTTGTACCAATGATGCCGCAGCCCGATCTGCCATTTTTCAGCGTCAGTGATCCCTTTATGGTTATCCCCTTCTTGTCGCAGTTTAGTACTGGGATCGTGCGTTACGCACCGGAAGGGCCGTTGCTGATGCCGGTCTACCGTGCGACATTGCTAGGTTTTGGACTGGGCACCTTCATCCTGCTCTGGATCAGTTCACATCTTGCGTTACCGACACGGAAATGGCAACCGCGTTGGAGTGATCTAGGGTTTGTTGTCGTTATTGGCGCGATTGCGCTGGTGATGTGGGTAACAGTCGAGTGGTGGTGGATTGTGCCGCCAGTTGAGCCGTGGCTGATGCCGGTTGATGCCCCGCCAATTGCGCCGCCGATGGTCCCGTAGAGCGGTGGTACAACACGGCCCCTCACTATCCCCCTCGCCCTCTTCTGCTCCCACGCGGGTAGAGGAAAGGGGAACGTGGAGTGACTGGCGGGAAAGAACGTTGGTAACCCCTTACGCAATGGTCGAACGGGTACGGTACGATGAGAAATCTGGGTTTTTGATCACGCGCTAAGAAGTGCGACACCCCCTACCTTCCCTCGGCCCACTTTCCGCTCCCGTCCGGCGAGTAGAAGGCAAGAGCGATTGGAGCAGATAAGGGTGTGTGACCACTCGAAATCAAGCTGCAACAAGTCGAAGGCAATAACTCGTGCCGTTTCAACCGCAAGAGAAAACGATACCCGAACCAGGAACACTGCTCGTTGGCCTACCGAGCGAATGAGATCAGACCGAGGCATAACATCGGCCATCTGAGACAAAAAAGATGCTCAATCGCAATTGAGCATCGGCTATTAGAGTATTGTGGAGTAGGCGATTAGATCAAACTGCGCAGGACACCGATCACGCGCCCCCGAATACGAACATTATCAGGATGCGTGTAGATAGGTTGCATCGTCGAGTTAGCCGGTTGCAGGCGGATACGGCCCTCTTCGCGATAAAACTTCTTGAGGGTCACCGCGTTTTCGTCGATCAGCCATGCGGCTACCATCTGGCCGTTCTCAGCCGTTTCTTGCTGGCGCAGTAGCACAATATCACCGTCATCGATCAGGGCATCAATCATCGATTGCCCGCGCACCTTAAGCGCATACACGTTCGTCAATCGCTCAGGTGGGACAACATCAGCGGGGACAACGATCTGCTCTGCTCGACTAATATCAATCTCTTCTGGATCGGGGAGCGGTGAACCTGCGGTAATGGTGCCTAGCAAAGGCACTCGACCAATCTCATTTCGCAACATGGTTGGTGTTAACCCTGGCAGGCTAATCCCGCGGGAGATTTTATCATTGCGCACGATTTTACCGAGTTTTTCCAGGACATCTAAGTTGTATGATACAACTGAGGTTGAGGAGATATGGAGATCACGCTGGATGTCACGAATTGATGGAGAAATACCACGTTCTCTTATAAAACGTACAATATATTGATAAATCTCTGCCTGTCGATCAGACATCTCATGCTTTCGCATGGCCACTTTCCTTTCGTTGACCGCGGCCTCGGTAGACTGCGGCGCAATAGTAGAACTGATGTAGTAATTATAACTTCCGAACACTTGTTTTGTCAAGTACGTTTGTTCGTGAATTAGGGCTTTTTAACGTTTTCACCTGGCTGACAGATGAGAGGAACAACGAGCTACCCAACCCGTTCATCGTGTGTGCAGCAGCGTACAGCGTCCTCTCGTTGGTACGCCGGTGATGTCCGCCGCCGACGCGGTCGGTGCGGGTTCTAACCCCGATCGCATCGTGAGCGCTTGCGATGGGTGTTGGTTCCATCGCAACCACTGCACAATGCGGGCCGGAGGCCCGC
>NZ_JPIM01000025.1 GCF_000735195.1 Chloroflexus sp. MS-G | reverse complement strand
CCCCCCCGTCCTCTCCCGCAGCGTGGGAGAGGACGGGGGCCAGGGGGGAAGGTGAGGGCATGAATGATTTGGCAAAACTTTACCGTATCTTTAATCTCCGATCACAATCATTCGCTATCGTGAAAATATCCACAGAAGACTGGTTGACATGAGTGCGCGGCACAGCCTATAATCGGCATATCCACAACGATATGTAGACTGCCGTGCAAACACGTAACAAGGAGGTTCGACTCATGACCGAGACTCGCGAAGTGGCGCTGCCCGACACAAGTGAAATGTATTACCCTGACCCGGCGCTGGTTGAGCAATCGAATGTAATGGCTTATGCCCGCAAAAAAGGCTTCAACTCCTACGACGAACTCTACCAATGGACGATCACCCACCGCGAAGAGTTTTGGGCCGATATGGCTGGTGAACTGGAGTGGTATCAACCCTGGGAAAAGGTGATTGACGACAGTAACAAACCTTTCTACAAATGGTTTGTCGGCGGTAAAACCAATATCGTCGCCAATGCCATTGACCGCCACCTCAAGACGTGGCGCAAGAACAAGCTGGCCCTGATTTGGGAGGGCGAAGACGGGAGTCAGCGCACCTACTCTTACTACCAGCTCAATTATGAAGTATCGCGGATTGCTAACGTCTTGAAGAGCATGGGGGTCAAGAAGGGTGATATTGTAACCATCTACATGCCCCGCATCCCAGAGTTGATGTTTAGCATGCTGGCCTGCGCCAAGATTGGCGCTGCTCACAGTGTGGTCTACGGTGGGTTCTCAGAAGCGGCGCTGGCCGACCGCCTGGCTGACGCTAAAAGCAAGGTCCTGATTACCGCCGACGGTGGCTACATGCGCGGCAAGATCGTTGAGCTGAAGAAGATCGTCAACGAGGCGTTGTCGCGTACCCCCACCGTACAAACCTGCCTTGTCTTCCGGCACACAAACCACGGCGTACCCATGGAGCAGGGGCGTGACTTCTGGATGCATGATCTACTCGGCTTGCCAATCGCGAACGGTCATTGCCCAACCGAGGAGATGGACGCTGAGGATATGCTCTTTATCCTCTATACGTCAGGAACGACGGGAAAGCCCAAAGGGGTCGTCCATACGCACGGCGGTTACATGGTCGGGACGTACACGACCCTGAAGTTTGTCTTTGACATCAAAGACGAAGATCGGTACTGGTGTGCTGCTGATCCGGGATGGATTACCGGTCACTCGTACATCGTGTATGCGCCATTGATTAACGGTGCAACCTCATTTATGTACGAGGGCGCGCCGAACTATCCCTATCCCGACCGCTGGTGGAGCATGGTTGATAAGCACGGTATTACTATTCTTTACACCGCACCCACTGCAATTCGTGGTCTGATGCGGTTTGGCGAACTCTGGCCGTCTCGCCACAACTTGAGTACGCTCCGCCTGCTCGGTTCGGTTGGTGAACCAATTAACCCCGAAGCGTGGAAGTGGTTCTACGAAAAGATCGGTCACAACCGTTGCCCGATCATGGATACCTGGTGGCAAACCGAAACCGGACATTTCATGATTACGCCAACACCAGTGGTACCGCTGAAACCAGGCTCGGCGACACGGCCATTCCTTGGGATTGAAGTGGATGTCGTGCACGAAGATGGCACACCATGCGCGCCAGATGAGGATGGTCTGCTCGTTATTAAGTCTCCATGGCCCGGCATGATGCGGACGATTCTCAACGATCCGCAGCGCTACGTCGAAGGGTACTGGCAGAAGGTGCCGCCGTATTACGCCGCAGGTGACAGCGCACGCAAAGATAAAGATGGCTATATCTGGGTCATCGGTCGGCTTGACGACGTCATTAAGGTATCGGGCTACCGGCTTGGTACTGCCGAAGTTGAGAGTGCATTGGTCAGCCATCCAGCAGTGGCCGAGGCTGCGGCCATTGGTCTGCCCCACGAGGTAAAGGGCAACGCGATACACGCATTCGTCATCCTGCGTGCCGGTTACGAGCCGAGCCACGATCTGGAAGAAAAGCTGCGTGCACACGTTGGCCATGAATTAGGCCCCATTGCCCGCCCTGACTCGATCACGTTTGTAACTTCACTACCGAAGACTCGGTCGGGTAAGATTATGCGTCGTGTCTTGCGGGCACGGGCTTTAGGTCTGCCCGAAGGTGATATTTCAACGCTTGAAGAGTAGTCCGTTCAACAACGAACACGAAGCAGGGGCGCACTGCGGTGCGCCCCTGTCATTTTTAGAGCGCGGTTAGCAGTACGGCTGACTACCTCCTCACTTCCCCCCGCCAGGTGAGGATGTGGCTAGCTCATCACCTTGTCCCCCTCCAACCCACATACGGAGAGAAAGGGCAAACAATTCATTCTGGCCGCTTCTCATTGCTGCTGAGTCGGCTGGGAACATTGACCAGTCTTCGCTGGCGACAGCATACCCAGTTCAGAATGAAGGGGGAAGTTAGCGCAGAAACAACCACAAGACACAGCCTCGCTAATCCTCACTTCCTGACCCAGATTGTACCGATCAAACGTGCTCGATAGGTAATCTGGTCATTACTCTCTTCTATCTGCTCTGGTTTTCCAAAGTAGCTAATGGGGATATTTTGGTTGATCTGCGCCCGTCCACTGTACTCTTGCTGAACTCGTGCACGAAAAGCCTCTCGGAAAGCGGCAAGAATTTCTTCGTCAGTAGCATCAGACGGAACGGTTATCTCTAGCTCATACGTAACTTGAAGGGGTTCACCGACGCCCGAATTGGCATTGTCACCTGATACCAGATCGATGATTGGTGTGAGCAAATCTGGCCGGGTCACCGTCGCAAATGTAGCCAACAGGATCAACCCAATCAACCCTAGCACGAAAAACCAACCGATAAACCGTGCCGGTGATCGACGCGGTGGTACCTTCGGCGATTGAATTGTCGTGCCGCTTGCCGATGCTGGTGGTGATTGAGGTATAGCAGGAGAGACTGTTGTCGCCGGTGCAGCTTGCGATGGAGAGACTGCCGGACGAGCGGCTGATGCAGCCGGTGCCGGTTTGGGGACAACGCGCACCTGTACCGGTTGTAGTTTCGTAGAGGGGATCAGTGCTGCTCGAAACTCATCCATCGTAGCAAAGCGATCGGTGGGCGCCTTCTGTAGTGCCCGTTCTAACGCAGCACTCGTTCGTTCCGAGATGGTTGGAACCAGTGTCCGGGCCGGTGGAAACGAAAACGGTAACTCTTGGGTTGGATCACGCCCTGTAAGCAGGTGGTGCAACGTGGCCGCTAACGCATAGACATCAGATTGTGGGGTGGCCAGACCCTGATACTGTTCGGGTGGAGCATAGCCCGGTGTCCCGATTTGCGTCCCGCGCTCGGTGGGCTTAAAGAGTTTTGCGATGCCAAAGTCGATTAACTTCACATCGCCGCTTGGCTCAATCATCACGTTAGAAGGCTTCATATCGCGATAGATAAAGCCCTTCCCGTGCAGATAACTGAGCACATCGCAAATCTCATCAGCCCAGCGCAAGACCCGCTGCTCGTCAATTCGCCCCTCTCGTTCGAGGATTTGTTCGAGGTCCTCACCACGAATAAAATCCATGGTCAGGTAATGCCGGCCTTCGTCGGTGAAGTGACTGTAAACACGTGGAATACGCGGGTGGCGCAATTGTTGTAACAGCTCGGCTTCGGCGTTAAAACGTGCAACCGCCTCGGCCCGCTCTTTCGGATCGGCGAAACGGTCAAGCATTTCTTTGATCGCATATACTCGACCGTGCTGATCGATCCCTTCATACACCGCACCCTGACCACCGCGTTTGATGATCCGCGTAATGACGTAACGACGATCATCACTCGGCTGATCGTTATTCAGCACAACGTCATGACCGCAATGCTGACAAAATTTCGCTCGCCGTAAATTCGGCCTATGACAAATCGGGCAGAGGATCTCGGTTACCTCAGCCATAGTGTTTCCTGTTGTAGAGATTGGCGAGCGTTGCACGTTTCCCTCAACCTTATGCAGAGCAACTGTATCATTTCGTTGGTCACCACACCACATTCGGCTAGAAAGGAAGATGAATACTCATCCTGCCCGATTATCGGTGGCAAGTCATGATACGTTCATCTGCCACCAATAGAGAGCCCTTTCTAGCCCTGGGCACGTGATGATCTATCGAATAATACGCAAGCAGCGGCGGGGAAGTTGCAACTAAAGAAAATTCTTTGCCCGATACCCCAACCAACTGAGCGCACTCGGATCATCTCGCCAATCAGGACGTACCTTCACCCACAGATCAAGATACACCGGACGGCCTAGCATCCGCTCAATTGAAGCGCGGGCCGCACTGCCGATCTTCTTCAGCATACTCCCACCGGCGCCGATCAAGATACCTTTTTGACTCTCTTTTTCGACATTGATCGTCATACGGATGTACGTAATCTTCTCTTTTTCCTGCCACTCTTCTACTTCAACGGCAATCGCGTGGGGTACCTCTTGTTGCAGGTAAAAGAGGGCTTTTTCGCGCACAAATTCGGCTGCCAGTTGTTGCTCGCTCTGATCGGTAATCTGATCGAGCGGATAGAGCGGTGGTCCCTCTGGTAAGCGCGCACTAATTTCGGTAAGTAACGCAGCCAAACCCAATTGGCGCTGAGCGGAGATCGCAATCTCCATCTCCCACGGTCCCAATTCGCGATAGGCAGCGAGGTAACTCTCGCCAGGACGCTTTGGTTTCTTGTCTACCTTGTTTAAGACCAACAACTTATGACCACGCGCACGCTGTACCTGTTGCGCAATCATGCGATCCAGGCGAGTAGGTGGCTGACTTATATCGACCATAAAGCAGATGACATCGGCGTTGGGCAGAGTACGTTCGGCCAGTTCAACCATCAACTGCCCCAACCGATGATTAGGCTGGTGAATACCGGGTGTGTCGATGAAAATGATCTGCTCACCCGGTCGCGAGAGGATTCCGCGCACCGGCACTCGAGTTGTCTGCGGCCGAGGCGATACGATCGCCACTTTTTCACCCAACAACGCATTGAGCAAAGTGCTCTTGCCAACATTCGGCTTTCCTACCAGCGCAACGAACCCCACACGCCACCGATCTAACGGGATGCTCTCCCCTGTGGTTGAATCAGATGCGGTCGATGGTTCAACAGCGATCGCATTCGGTGGTGGCGTCAACACCACCGGTCCTTCACCGGCAACCGGTTCATCGTCGAATGACACCATAAGCGGCATCAGACGCTGTAACCGTTCGGGAGTACGCCACTCTGGAGGTAGCGCTAGCTCGATCCCCAGTACCAGATCATCATCATCGAGATCGAGGATCGCCGTCTCGCTGAGTGGAACCACTTCAGTCGGGTCTTCATCAGCCAGGCGAATATAAAGATGACCGTATTCGCCGTCGAGCCAATTGTACGGCGCGTCGAGGATCAATTCCAGTTGACTGAGAATTACCTCATCATCAAGATCAACCCGACAACCGAAGATGGCCCCTTGCGCATCGAGGAGCAGGCTTACCGGATATTCCATTGTTGCCGTCGCCTGACCTTCCTCAAGATCGGTAAAGTAGAGGTAGAGCGTACCGGCATTCGTATCAAGCGAACAATATTTCATAACTATCCTTTTGAACCGAGCGCCATCTCACCGGTCACCGTCTCGGTAGTAGCATCGACTTGCGGTTGGTCGGTATCAGATGGCATTTCGGGCTGATCGGTCAACTTACGGTAGAGATAACTGAGTACAATCCGGATCACGGCTGCAATGGGGATTGAGATAAAGAGACCGAAAGCGCCTGCTAGTGCGCCACCGGCCAGAATTGCAAAGATGACCACACCCGGATGCAACCGTACCAGCGGCCCCATCACATTGGGAATAATAAAATGGTCTTCAATCTGGCGCAACACAAAGTAGATGATCCCCAGTAATATTGCCACCGCTACATTAGAGAGACCAAACGGCGTCACCGGCTGAAAAAGCGCTACCGTCATCGCAATGCCGGCAGCCGACCATGGACCAATAATTGGTAAAATTTCGAGCACGCCGGAGGCTACTGCAATAACCAGCGCATAAGGCACTTGTAGAATAGAAAGCGGGATGTAGAGCAACACCGACATAATCACGATCAGGATCAATTGACCGCGAATATACGCACTGAACACCTGATCAATCTGTGAACCGAGGTGACCAATCTCACGTCGGTACGGAGCCGGTATGAGATGACGGATCCATGCTTTCAACTGCGGCGCCTGTAATAGTAGATAAAAAGTGATAATCAAATAGACTAAGAGATAGATCACGCTTTCCAGGGCTGAGAATACGATCTTTGGAACATTACCACTGAGCCAACCGGCTCCATCTCGAATCAGCCCAATAACTTGCGCTTCGAGAGGGGCAAGACTAATTACAAACTCCCCAATCTCAATCGTCTGGTTTTGCTCAAAAAAGATGGTCAGCTCTCGGATAATGATTGGCGCATTCGCAGCTAAATCCCGACTTTGTTGGACAATTCGCGGCCAAAGAGCGGTAAAAAGACTGTATAGTACAATAAAGGCGACAATGTAGAGTATGACAATCCATACCGCCCGACCAACATGGGTACGACGGTGCAACCAACCGATCAAAGGGTTAAACAGGTAAGCGGTAATAATAGCCGCAATAAACGGTGGCAAAATATGCGTCACCGCAAACAAAAACCAGATCGTCAACACTATTACCAGACCACTAACGATCCACCTGGCCAGATATGAAAACCGAATAGGCCGATCACTACTCTCCATGGCTTTTTTCCTTACCACCACCAACGTTGAAACGGGCGCCGAATCACATGGGACCGTGATTCGGTCGCCCTTCATTATAGCGGCAACTGCGAATGGCGGAGCTACCGCTTCGACGGCGGTTCTGCTGCCCGTCGTAGTGGCACATCAGCTTTTAGCAAATCGTGTGCCTCACCCCGACTGAGCGTTACTTCGATTTGCTCGGCATCAATGGCCGGAAGGTAGCGCTGAAGCACCTCAGCCAGATCAGCCTTCAGCTGTGCCATCATTTCTGGCGTTAGTTTGTAACGGTCGTCGATCAGCACCGTTAACAGCCGTTGCTTGGCCAGTTCGGCACTTGAGTCGCGTTTCCGACCGAAGAGGCCATTGAAAAACGACACAGGCACTCCTTTCGTCTATGTCCGTCGCCGCCCAAACAGACTGAGCAAGCGGTCAAGCACGCCTTGCTGATCAGGGATTGCCATCACCGGTACATCTTCGCCTGCCAATCGCTGCGCAATATTGATATACGCACGACCGGCCAAGGAATTCGGATCATAGACAGCCGCTTCACCCCGATTGGTAGCAATCACAATCGTCTCGTCTTCGGGCACGATGCCGAGTAGCGAAATGGCCAGCAATTCAAGCACATCTTCTACCGACAGCATCTCCCCACGGCTCACTAGACGCGGCTTAATACGGTTGATAATCAGCGAGGCTGGCCCCTTCTCTGCCGCTTCGATTAAGCCAACGATCCGATCAGCATCACGCACCGCTGACACTTCCGGCGTCGTTACGATGATCACCTCATCAGCGCCGGCTATCGCATTGCGAAAACCAGCTTCGATACCGGCAGGACTGTCGATCAACACAAAATCAAACTCAGCCCGTAATTGTTGCGTGAGATCAATCATCTGCTGAGCATTGACCGCATCTTTATCACGTGTCTGGGCAGCCGGGAGCAAACACAGCTCTGGCAGGCGCTTATCCTTAATCAAAGCCTGCCGCAAGCGGGCACGGCCTTCCACGACATCCACCAGATCGTACACAATGCGGTTTTCAAGCCCCATGACCACATCGAGGTTGCGCAAGCCAATATCGGCATCAACCACAGCGACCCGTGCGCCACGCATCGCCAGCGCTGTTCCCAGGTTAGCGGTGGTTGTCGTCTTACCAACGCCCCCTTTCCCCGATGTAACGGTAATGACTCGCCCCATTATAACCCCACTAACGCTTAAACGTTTCCCATCCATCAACAATTATCTCACCGGCAACAACACGTGCAAACTCAGGTCGATTGATCGGATGCTGATCCGGTGCGCGTGCGATCAAATCGGCAATACGTAATTGCGTCGGACGTAACTCGAGCGCACAGATGATCGCACTGCTATCGCCTAATGCCCCGGCATGCACCAAACCGCGTAACCGCCCCCAAACGACAACGCTCCCACCAGCGATAATCTCGGCGCCAGGATTCACATCACCGATCAGCGTAATATGCCCGGTGTGACGCAAGACCTGCCCTGACCGCAATGTACGTATTACAAGAAGCGCCTCAGCTTCAGGCATCGGCATCGGTTCAGGGTAACGCACTATCGGACGGGTTGCTAATCCAACAGCTCGTGCTGCCATACGGGTAGCCCGCTCTGACGAGTCAATGGCTGTGGCCTGTACCCCATGCTGCCGAATCAGGGCTAGCATTTCGTCCAATTGGGCCGATGAAACTTCACGATCACCTAGATCGATCACAACACTAGCGCCGTGAAAGAAACTACGTCGTTCGCCCAAATGATGATCGAGTCGGCTCAACAGTTCCGACCATGCAGCGTTGGCATCTAAGCGAAGCCGTAGTCCATCGCGGCTACCCTTTATACTGATCAGATCGCTCATGGTCATACTACCATATAGAACGTATGATTGTCTGCAATTATAGCATAGTGAACCCTTTTTTGTGAGAATGACCGGCTCTAGCCCAGGTTTTCAACATTGTCGGTCTTGGATGATATTCAAACCCCCCGCTGCTTACCAACCGGTGTCGTTGCGCAGGAAACGTGAGTCTCCGGCCCGTGGTGGAGACGATGCTCAACCGGCTGGCAGCCGCCGGCGTACTCAGACATCAGCGGCGGTCGGTTGAGAACCCATCCGCTTTCCTTTTCTATTACCTTACACCAGCTTGTAGAATGCCCAACAATCGAGTACAATTATATCAATCTCGAATGATATAATTTGGGAGGCAAACTTATGGTCGCACGGGTAGGGATCAACGGCTTTGGACGGATCGGACGGCTCGCCCTCCGCGCGGCGTGGGGATGGCCAGAGCTAGAATTTGTACATATCAATGAGATTGGTGGCGATGCAGCAACGGCAGCGCACCTGCTCAGTTTTGACTCTACGCAAGGGCGCTGGTCGCACGACGTACAGGGTGAAGGTGATCGGTTATACATTGACGACAAAGCCATCAGTTACAGTCAAGAAAAAGACCTCGGCGCCGTTCCATGGGCGACGATGGGGGTTGACATCGTACTCGAAGCAACGGGCAAGTTCCGCACAGTCGCCCAACTGGCAAGCTACTTCACCGCTGGCGTGAAAAAAGTAATCGTTGCGGCGCCGGTGAAGGGTGACGCACTGAATATCGTGATGGGTGTCAACGATCACTGGTACGAACCGGCCCGACATCATCTGCTGACCGCAGCCTCGTGCACAACCAACTGTCTGGCCCCAATTGTGAAAGTCATTCACGAAGGAATCGGTATTTCCCATGGTATGATTACCACTATTCATAGCTCAACCAACACCCAGAGCGTGCATGATCGTCCGGCGAAGGATTTACGGCGGGCACGAGCCGCTAGTCTGTCGCTCATCCCCACGACGACCGGTTCAGCTACCGCGATTGGGATGATCTTCCCCGAATTGCAGGGGAAACTTGACGGCCAGGCAGTACGTGTTCCGCTGCTCAACGCCTCGCTGACCGACTGTGTTTTTGAGGTACGCCGACCAACGACGGTAACTGAAGTGAACGAACTGTTGCGAACGGCAGCCGAAAGCTCTCTGCGGGGGATACTTGCGTATGAAACACGTCCCCTCGTCTCAATTGATTTTCTCGGTAATCCCCATTCGGCGATTGTCGATTCGTTGTGCACGATGGTCACCAACGACACGCAGGTCAAGATATATGCGTGGTACGACAATGAATGGGGTTACGCGAACCGGTATGTCGAATTAGCGCGAAAGGTAGCACAACTCTTATGAATACAGCACCTTCAACGCATGAAACATCGGCTGCGCTGGCACAACGCCAGGCTGACCGCCGTAATTACACCCTGGTAACCCTGGCTTACTGGGCCGATACGCTCACCGATGGCGCGATCCGGATGCTGGTCTTGTTCTACTTTGCGCAACTTGGTTACTCGCCATTTGCCGTTGCCTCACTCTTTCTGTTTTACGAAGTTTTTGGGATTCTTACCAACCTGTTTGGCGGTTACCTCGGTGCCCGTTTTGGCCTCAAGACAACCCTCTTCGCCGGCTTGATCACACAACTCATTGCCCTCAGTATGCTTGCCTTTGCACCACCTTCTTTGCTGGTAGTTCCCTACGTCATGGCAGCACAGGCATTGTCAGGGATCGCCAAAGACCTGACGAAAATGTCGTCGAAGAGTGCGGTCAAGCTGGTGGCAGGGAGCAGCGAAGGTCAACTGTACCGTTGGGTCAGTATTCTCACCGGCTCGAAGAACGCGATTAAGGGATTGGGCTTCTTTGTAGGGGCTGTATTACTTAGTCTGTTTGGCTTCCAAACAGCACTGATCATCCTGGCCACACTGGTGCTTAGCGCATTGATCGGCGCCGTCAGCACCATCAGCGGCGATCTGGGTAAAGCCGACAAAAAGGCCAAATTCAAGCAAATCTTTTCGCCAAATCAGGCCGTTAACCTGCTCGCAGCGGCACGCATCTTTCTGTTTGGAGCACGCGATGTCTGGTTTGTCGTTGGCCTTCCCGTGTTCTTCATTACCGTTCTAGGGTGGGATTTCTGGCTGGCTGGCGGCTTTATGGCAGCGTGGACAATTGGCTATGGTTTTGTGCAGGCAGCAACACCAACATTGATCCGACGGCGGGTTGCCGAAGCACACGCCCCCGACGGTCGTACTGCGATGTGGCTTGCGTTCGCCCTGGCAGCGTTTCCAACAGCAATTGCGCTGGCGCTGCGCGCCGGTCTGGTACCAACGGTAGCGGTTGTCGGTGGATTACTGGCTTTTGGTGTGGTTTTTGCTCTCAACTCGGCCGTACATAGCTACCTGATTCTGGCTTATGCCGACGACGCTAAAGTAGCGATGAACGTCGGTTTCTACTATATGGCGAATGCTATGGGGCGATTGACCGGCACGGTCTTATCAGGTGCGTTGTACCAATGGGGCATGCAACAGGGCCTGTACGATGGATTGGTGGCCTGTCTGTGGGCTTCGACCGGATTTTTGTTGCTGGCCGGTTTGATCTCGCTGCGCCTGCCAAGACCAACCCGCATTGTCACCGGCACGTGGAAGGTTACAGAGTAGGTCATCAGGTCATCAGCAGAGAAGAGAACCGGTAGCACTATTACGGAGTAAGTTGAGATATAGTATCTATAATCGGGGAAACAGTCATCTTATGGTGCGTGATTACTGAAACACCGCGCTCGACGTCACGTTGTCTCTTGCGCAGTCCAATCACGTACTGCGGCACAGATACAGTCTGTCCACGGTATAGCTACATCCTGACCACGCCGACGAAGTTCGATAAGCTGTGCCCGCAAGGTCTGAAGTTCGGTGATACGATGCTCAACAGCAGCAATCTGGTGATCGAGGGTTGCCAGCATCTCACCACAAGGAACCTCGCCACGATCATTAAGCGCGAGGATTGCTGCAATTTCACGTAACGAGAGACCGAGGCGTCGGGCACTGACGACGAAACGTAGTCGATCAACGATCTCCGGTGTGTAGAGCCGATAATTGTTTTCCATTCGTTGCGGTGGTGGGAGCAAACCAACCTGTTCGTAGTAGCGAATGGTCTTTTCCGGTACACCGGTTTGACGAGCAAGCTCACCAATGCGCATCATGACACACCTCGCAAAGAGAGTTGTAGAGTAACTATAGCATACCAGAGCTTTGCAACGTTTTCCGGTACGCCTATGGGATCGCCTCACCACGCCGGAGGGGTGGTTCGCGAATCACCTGAATCTTCCTCTGCAGCAGGATAGTTCGGATAGATATGTAGAAGGAAAGATCAAGTTGTGATCTCTTAACTCACACATTCAAAAAATTGAATATAATGTCAGCTATGACAAACACAACTGTGACCAAACAGGCACGCCTTTTCAAGGCCCTCATGCACCCAATCAGAATCAAAATCCTCGATATTCTACGCGAGGGCGAGGCTTGTGTTTGTCATGTTGAAGCTGTATTAGGTCTCCGGCAGGCGTATGTCTCGCAACAACTGGCCGTACTCCGTAAGAGCGGGTTGATCGCCGATCGTCGTGATGGTCCGAATATCTACTACCGTATAACCCAACCGGAGATTCTGTCCATACTCGATCTGGCTCAGACGATAGTTGGAGGAGATACGCCAGCAGAGACTATTACCGCTTTATGCTCGTGTCCACGTTGTACAACTATCTCACGAACAAGAGGAGAAGCACGCTATGATCAATGTCAAAATCCTGGGACCGGGTTGTCCGAACTGTCGTAAGCTGGAAGAGCGTGTCCGTAACATTGTGCAGCGCTTTCAGGTGGAAGCCGAGATTGAAAAGGTTACTGACTACGCGCAAATCATGCGTTGGAATGTACTGCGAACACCAGGCCTGGTCGTAAACGATGTGCTGGTTGCTTCTGGCCGTATCCCCTCAGAAGAGGAAATTGCCGGCTGGTTGAGGTAACCGTATCCTGGCAACGAGAGCGGGCAAAAAGTAACCCGCTCTTCTTACCGGCAACACATTCAAAAAATTGCATATATAAGGAGGAGCATTATGGAACAAACTGTACCCTCAACCGGCCGCCAGCAACGAACGTGGCGTGTCTGGGCACTGGTTATTGGCGCCAGCATCATTTGGCTCATCGCGTACAACCTGGTGCAGCCGCTGGCGCAGGTGATAACGTTCCGTGTACTAGGTCTTCAGGAAGGTTCACATCTCGGCGAAGCGGTCGCATTCTTTCTCTACGATGTACCGAAAATTCTCCTCTTACTGAGTGGCATGATCTTTCTGATCAGTACCATTCGCTCATTCTTTAGCCCAGAGCGCACTCGTGAACTATTGGGTGGCAAACGAGAAGGTATCGGCAACATCCTGGCAGCCGGACTCGGTGTCCTGACCCCATTTTGCTCGTGCTCAGCGGTACCGCTCTTTATCGGCTTTGTTGAAGCAGGCATTCCGTTGGGTGTGACCTTCTCGTTTCTCATCGCGGCGCCGATGGTGAACGAAGTAGCATTGGTGATGCTCTTGGGAATGTTTGGCTGGCAGATAGCTTTACTCTACCTGATTGCTGGGATGAGTATCGCGATACTGGCGGGAATGATCATCGGACGTTTACACCTCGAACGTTACGTGGAAGACTTTGTCTGGCAGATTAAGGGAGGTGACGGTGCAACTGTATTGACCCGTCTCACCTGGAAACAACGCTTTACAATAGCCTGGGAAAACACGCGCGAGATCGTTGGGAAGGTATGGCTCTACGTTGTTATTGGGATTGCCGTCGGCGCTGGCATTCATGGCTACGTACCAGAAGATGCCCTGGCCGGTATATTGGGACGAGAAGCTTGGTGGTCAGTACCGGCAGCGGTCATCCTCGGCGTACCGCTCTATTCTAACGCTGCTGGGATCATCCCGGTAGTACAGGCCTTGATGGCAAAAGGAGCAGCTCTCGGAACGGTGCTGGCTTTCATGATGGCAGTGGTGGCACTCAGTCTACCCGAAATGATCATCCTGCGTCGTGTCCTCAAACCACGTTTAATCGCAATTTTTATCGGAACGGTGACGACCGGAATTGTCGTTGTTGGCTACCTGTTTAATTTGATAGTGAATTGAGAGCCTATCCGAAAGACTTGTTGTCACGTCACAACGGATGAAACCCTTTGATAACGTAATGTGACTCATGACCAGACTGATACCGACGTATCACATCGAGAGGAGTGGCGGCGCGCCACTCCTCTATGATTTGGTGACTGAACGTAATTTGTAGGGAAAACCTCCTTCCGCTCCCAATTGGAAGAGGAAGGGGCAACCAGATCAGCAAAGTTCGATCCGATGCGAGTCAAACGCGCCACATCTTTTAAAAGTCACTGTCGGCGATCAGGTACATCCGCATGCTACATCTCCTGTCGCAGCAAACAGTTTACCGGTCTTTCGCCAAATCTACCCAATGATCAACCGGTCGGCAACCATCACTGCGAAGAGAAGTGCCAGGTACAGCAAGGAATACTTGTACAGACCCCAAATTGCGGCCTGATCACCGACACGCCAGACCGCCCAGGCATCGCGCATAAAGCGGAGACCGAGCAGCACCGCCCCGAGCAAGTAGATCCAGCTCATCGCACCAATAGCCACCGGTAGCAGCGACACCGCCATCATAATCGCCGAATAGACCAGAATCTGCCAGCGTGTTTCTGCTTCACCGGCTACAACCGGCAACATCGGTACCCCAGCGCGGGCATAATCCTTCTGCTTCACGAGGGCTAACGCCCAAAAGTGTGGCGGTGTCCAGTAGAAAATAATCGCAAACAACACTACTGCCATCAGGCTCACCGAGCCGGTCACCGCTGTCCAACCAACGAGCGGCGGGATCGCACCGGCGCCACCACCGATGATAATGTTCTGCCAGGTGGTTCGCTTGAGCCAGCCGGTATAGAAGTAGGCGTAGTAGACAATACCCAGGAAAGCGAAGAAGGCGGCCAATGGCGTCGTGAAGACCCAGAGCACAATAATCGACAATATGCTCAGAACCGCCCCAAAGATAAATGCTGCTCGGGGTGAAATACGACCACTCGGCACCGGGCGACGGCTGGTACGGCCCATATTGACGTCAATGTCACTGTCAAACGCGCAGTTTATAGCGCCGGCGCCACCGGCGGCCAGATAACCACCGATCATTGTCCACAACACCAGCCACCACGAAGGTATTCCGGCTTCGGTGATAAACATCGTCGTCAGCGTGGTAACCAGCAGCAGAGAGATTACCTTCGGCTTCGTCAGGCTAATGTAATCGGCGATGACTGACCGCCAGGCAGGAGCTGGACGGGCAACCCCCTGGGTTGATACAACGTGAAACGGTATCCGTTGCAGAGCAACAGCTATCGCCAATGTACCGGCCCAAAGGATAGTTCCTGCGATCAAGCTTAGCAGATGACCAGTTGGCGTGATAAATAATCCCACCAGCGCCAGCAGTGCCAATCCCGGCAAGAGGAGGCTATAGCGTGGCACCGCTATCGCCAATGCCACCGGCTGCGCAACCGGTTGTAGACGACGGCGCAACTCGAACGCCATCCAGACTGACAGCAAAGCTACAAAACTCATGGCGCCAACACTATTTGCCGGTAGTGCAGTTGCCATTTCAAGCGTTGGTGCGGCACTACGTGCACCGATAGCCAGTGCAGCTACCCCGGCAGACGCCGCTAGCCACCACGCCATACGACGGAGACGACGTTGGGTCTGAGCGACACGCCCGGTAACGCGCTCTGATGGCGATTGAGCTGGAAGAGTAATCAACAAGAGTGTCAACGTCTGCGCACCAAAGGCCAACAGTGCTCCGCTCAAGTGCCAGACATCGGCAACCATTGCCGGTATACCCCAGACCAATAAGGCGCCGGCTAGCGCCTGTAAGATAAACAGGAACCCAGCCGCAAAGGCAAATATCCGCGGCAAACCGGTAGTTTCTGGCCGACGCCAGACAGCAACCATTCCAGCAACCACAGCCAACAGCGCCAGGGCAACCAGTGCCCGGTGAGTTAATGAAATCCAGATCAACGGATTCTGACCGTTACGCAGTTCTTCCAGACACAGCGGCCACGATAGACACGTCGTTGAACTGCCCGAAACACTCACTAATCCACCGGAAATGATCGTTGCCAGTGTTAAAAGCCATCCAATCAATAATACTCGAACAACAGTACGCGCCGCCATAACAACCCTCTCTGCTCAACTCAGCGGCTATGGCAATGCCAGATACGCAGCAACGAACAGCGCCAGCGTGGCCAGCGCAGTCAGGATCGTCCAACCCAGATCAGCCCGGCCATCACTGCGTGGTACGTTAGCCGGTGCAAGATGCGGTTGACGATACAGACGCCACGCGGCAATAATCAATGGAATCTGCCCGCCGATTGCTACAAAAGCTGTAACCCAAAAGATAAACCAGGCCATCATAAAGTCACCTGATATTTTGTGGATTCTTTCACGATAATAACACCGCCCGCATTATACCATGTGCTTCGTAGTCCTAACAATGGATATTTCGATACAGATTGTCTGTTCCCGCATCAGAATGCGCACAATCTGGTTGAGATCCGTTAACTCTTGATGTGAGGATTGATAAGCAATGAAGAAGGGGCAGTGCGGTAGTGTGGGTGCAGCGCTGCCGTGCCTCAACCAATCTTCGTTCTGCGGCAAGATATTGCAATTAGCGCAATCGCACGTGATCGATAATCACCGCGCTAGTAGCAAAGGCTTTTGCCTCGTGCTTCATCGCTGCCGCTTCGCGCGATAATTCATCAACCGTCACGTCAGGGCGGCTTGAAACGCCACCGATTGCCATAGCGCCAATCGGAATCTGATGCAAATTACCGGCCCGATCATAGCCGATCAGATAACCACGTTGACGATCTGCTTCATCGTACAGCGGTAACACTTCCTGCTCGTATTGCGTAACCAGCCATAGCGATAGATTAGCAGCAAGAGCCGTTGGACAGAGGATCACGAAATCATCGCCGCCCACATGACCGACAAAGATAGATTGAGGGGCAAACAGTTGTTGTGCCCGTTCGCAAAGCTGAGCGATGAGACGGATAACCTGATCCCCACGGGCGAAGCCATACGCATCGTTAAAGGCTTTAAACTCGTTGACATCAAGGTAGAGCAAGGTAAACGCATCACCTTTCTGGAGGCGATAGCGAATCTCTTCCGCGATAAGCACATTGCCGGGGAGACCGGTTAGCGGATTGCGTACTGAACGTTTCGTCGTGCGCCGCAGCAATGACCGAATGCGTGCAATCAACTCGGCATCGTTGTATGGTTTCGTCACATAATCATCGGCGCCCGTATCAAAACCGATCACTACATCGGCAGGATTGGTCCGTGCTGTAACAATCATAATCGGCAGATGGGCCGTGCGCGTATCATTACGTAGTTGCCGAATTGCTTCATAGCCATCAATGCCAGGCAACATCAGATCGACCAGAATAATATCCGGCAACTGATCTTGCGCGATTTGGATCAACGAGTGGCCGTTATCGGCAGTTAGCACTGCAAAACCGGCTCTCGTCAACGTATCACTGAGCAAAAAGTGAATATTTGGATCGTCGTCGGCAATCAGTACTGTTGGGAGGTGATCTTCTTCAGACACAGAGCAAAACCTTGAGTTGACCGGGTGCAGCCGAAAAAGCTTGTAAACTATCGGCAAGTGCATAGCGCGCACTGATGAGCGGTGTAGTAGCAATAAGCTGGCGCTCGAGCAAGCGTAATGCTGGAGCGAAGGGGCCACAACGAGATCCGATCAGTTGCACTTCATCAACGACCACCATACTCAGATTAAGCTGCGTTTCAGCGGCAAATGTACTTTTCAGAATCAATCGCCCCCGTGGACGCACCAACTGACGAGCAGTCGCCAAACCGGACGGATGACCGGTGCAATCGATCACTACATCAAACTGATCTTGCTTGAGTTCAATACTGCTGATACATTGCACCCCTTGCTGACGATACAGTTCCCACCTTTCTGGATGGCGACCAACGAGTGTCAGTTCACAGCCGGTAAGGCGTAAGACCTGAACAATCATAGCGCCGAGCTTCCCATCACCGATAACGGCTACCCGTTCGGTTGGACGGATATGACTCTGCTCGACAATTTCCAGTGCTGCGGCCAGCGGTTCGGTAAATACTGCCGCTTCATCACTGACAGTCGCCGGAACTTCGTGCAGACAGGATTCGGGTAACGTGAACAAATCAGCCATTGCGCCATCACGCCGATAGATACCGAGCGTGGTACGATGCGGACAATGGCTGACATCACCGCGCAGACATGTTGGGCAGCGCCGACAGGCCGCATTAATTTCGCCAACAACCCGTCGTCCTTGCCAATAAGGGTTATCACTCTCAACAACGGTACCAACGAATTCATGACCGAGAACGCCATGAAAATTCATGTATCCGCGAGTGATTTCAAGATCGGTATTACATATTCCAACTAGATGAGGACGGATAAGAGCCTCCCCTGGCTGCCGTTGAGGTTCAGGATAATCGGTGCTATATTGGAGGTTGCCGTTGAAAAAAACCGCTCGCATAGCAGAATCTTTTTGTCGATGATAATGACAAATTCTATTATACTATATTCCGCTGCCTGCCGTGTCGCACGGTAAGCGAGGAGAGAGGTGTGGAAATGCGTGTCTTGTTCCTAGGAAGTCCATCGTTTGCCGTGCATGCGTTAGAGGCCTTGATCGCAGCCGGCCATGAGATCGTTGGTGTGGTCACCCAACCTGATCGACCAGCCGGTCGCGAGCGATGGCTTACACCACCGCCGGTAAAAGTCGCAGCTCAGGCTCATAATCTGCCCGTTCTGCAACCTGAAACACTACGCGACCCAGTGGTCATTGACGCCCTGAGTGCTCTCCAACCGGAAGTTGGCGTTGTCGCCGCTTATGGTGAGATTCTGCGGCGAGCTGTGTTACAAATTCCGCCACTGGGGTATCTCAATATCCATCCTTCATTGTTACCGCTCTACCGTGGACCAACGCCGGTTGCTGGTGCAATTCTGGCAGGTGAAACGGTTACCGGTGTGACCATTATGCTCCTCGATCCGGGGATGGATAGCGGACCAATTCTAGCCCAGGCAGTGGTCGATCTCCCACCAACGGCGCGTACCGGCCCACTAACCGATGAGTTATTCCGTATTGGCGCCCAACTACTGGTAGAGACCCTGCCACGTTATGCAAGGGGAGAAATTGAACCGCGTCCGCAAGATCACAGCCGAGCGACTGTGACCAAAATGCTGAAGAAAGAGGATGGTTGTATCGACTGGTCGTTACCGGCGATTGTCATTGAGCGGATGACACGAGCGTATGACCCGTGGCCGAGTGCGTATACCTTCTGGCGTGGTCAATCACTACGGATCATCAGTGCAGCCGTCGTAGCGAACGAATCAACGGCATCACCAGGTACAGTTATCGGGCGAAGTGAACGGGGGCATCCGCTCGTACAGACTGGCAGCGATGCCCTTGAACTCGTGGAAGTACAGCCTGCCAGCCGACGGGCAATGAGCGGCTCGGCATGGTTGGCCGGTATCCACGCCGATACCATTCAGTTGGGGAATGGGTAGTAGAGGGCGATGAGAGTAAAAAGATAACGCAATGCGTTATTCAATCTTGCATTCTACTGCCGAACCTCGTATAATCACAGCTACAGGATCGAGTCAAAACAGTATCGTTTGTACTGAACGGTGGGGAGAGCAAAACAATGCCATTCTTCAAAGATGAAGCAGAGCTACGTCAAATCTTAGGCGCACTCTATGATCAGGTGAAATGCGACCCCCAGATCGCGCCACGCATTCGTGAAGGTCGGATCGTCATTCAGTTTCGCTACGAAGAACCCCATGGAATCGCCACGATTGATGCAGCCCATCCCCCTACCCAACCCGGCGCGTATTGCGATGTGTTCTGGGGAGAAGTAGATCTGAAGCCAGATGTTGAGATGAGCATGAAAGCAGATATTGCGCATCAATTCTGGCATGGCAAGATCAATCTGATGACTGCTCTAGCCCGCCGCCAGATTATCGCGAAAGGTCCCATCCCCAAGATTCTAAAACTCTTGCCGGCTGTCGAACCGATGTACACATTATACCCACGAATGCTGCGTGAGATGGGGCGCGAAGACCTGGTGTTGACCAAGTAGTTTGGGTTCAGCTCCTTCGCCTATGCCAACCACCAGCGAGATGTACGAACTTGGTGCTGCTGATGCTGAACGTGGTGAATTTAACCCCTTCTACTATCAACACTACTATTACTATCGGCTGGGGTATGATTCAGTACGCCGCCGGAATCGGCCAAGATCGGTGATAATTGGTTCAATACTCCTGATTGGCAGCATCGGGGTACTGCTCATCGGAGCACTGGTATGGTTAAGTAGTCAACTCGGCCCGGCTGTTGTTACCCAGACCGGTATTACTCCGACGGGAATAACGGCTGGAGAGACACTATCACCAATTCCGCCAACGCCAACCATACAGCCCTCACCAACCCCTTCTCCAACACCCACACCACCGACGTTGCAAATTGGCGCTCGTGCAGTCGTGGTCAACATTGGCGAATCAACACTGCGTCTGCGCGCTTCGCCAGGCTTAACAGCACGAGTGATTGCGCGCATTCCTGCCGGGCGTGAAGTTGTTTTGCTCGAAGGTCCGGTTGTGGCCGACGGGTATACCTGGTGGCGGGTTGCGGTTGGATCTCAGAGCGGTTGGTGTGCGGTAACAACGCCTGATGGGACGAATTTTTTGGAACCACTCGCACCATAAGGGCGAGAGACACCTGATGGCTATTATGGGCAAGATTATCGAATGGTCAACACTGCTTCCATGTAGTCTCAAATCGTGGGATATGACGATTTCCAAAACAGGATGTTTCGGATAAGCTCTTGTATCTACTCCCTTTTTCCCGATTAGAGAAGAAAAAGCTATGTGTCTGGCTACCTGTTGCCCGGAAGTGCCGACCTGTAAGGTGCGAGGAGAAGTCACCACACCACGTCAGTGACGGATAGAACTGTGCCCAGTCTAGAACTCCTCATCTTCCCCTAGGCCGTGAGATTAGGTTGAGAATGAGGCTTCCTGCTCTACCTTCTCACAGTTGTGGGAGATTCGAGCAAGGCCGCGTAAGGGCCACGTTGTGCCGGTGGCAGCATTGCCGCAATCTTCAACATCATCTCATTCGTCAACTGTTCCATAACATCGGCAGGAATCTTGTTGTCAGGAAGCGGCTCGACGTGGTACGGTTCACCTATCGTTATATGCACCGGCTTGCGCAATAACGTCCCCCGAAAACCGTGTTCGGTACCGGTGATCGCCATTGGAACAATCGGCACACCAGCTTGCATTGCCAGCCGAATTGCCCCACCTCGACCGGGTTGCAGTATACCATTACGACTACGATGACCTTCCGGAAAAATCAGCAACACTGCGCCTCTGCGCAGGGCTTCAGTAGCGGCTTCAAGGGCTGCCAGATCGCGTTTGCCACGGCGAATAGGGATCACGTCCATCTTCCGAAAGAACCAACCGGCCAGTGGATGCGAAAATATCTCGATCTTGGCCAGCCACGAGAGGCGATACCGGAAAGGAAGCATTGCACCCACGGCAGGAATGTCCACCCAGTTGATGTGGTTCATCACCAAGATCATCCCGCCCTGTTCACGTGGCGGTAAACGCTCAACACCCTCGATAGACCAGCGCCACCAGCCGATCAAACGAAAGAAGTTGATGAGAAGATAGAGAAAACCATAGACAGTGTAAGCAAACATGCTGTCCTCACTATCGGCCCAGATCAAATCCAAAGACGAGGCGACCACCTAACCAACCGCCCAATACCAGGAATATCAGGCCAGCAATGTGCCAACCGAGGTAGGCATTTCGCTGTACCACATCATTCAGAATGGTGTGCTGCCGCCGTCGCATCAGCCACACACGCCCGTAGCACAGTGTAGCGACCAGACTCGCCGCAGCATGGCCGTTCACCCACAGAATGACCGGATCATCGGGCGCAATGTGCGGGCCGGTCAGTTGTCGGGCAGCATCAATTAAGCCACTCACCATTGCCAGCACAGCTCCTAGTAGGCCGAAGATCAGGCAGTGAAAAGAACTCTGTTCCCATTGCATACGACCGGTACGCAGGGCAATAAATGTGAACAGAGTGCTGGCTAACAGCAACCCGATAGGAATGTGAACTGTCGCAGGATGCAGTGCGTACATATTCACCAAAATTATATCACAGACGTTACCGGTTCAAGATGAGCACGACCGCCGGTCATCTCCTCGATCTGCTGGCGCACCGCGTGGAGACGATCAACCGGCACATTGACCGTCATCATCACATCAGCAGCAAACGACTCCTCAACAATGATGGCAGCATGAGCTTCGAGCAACCGACGGATCATGGTGTAGTCGGCATAATGTATGTGCATCGTCACCCGTTGATACAGCACCCGTTGAGTACGGGGCACAATTGCCAACACAGCACGGGTTGCATCACTATAAGCGCGTACCAACCCCCCAACACCCAACAGGGTACCACCGAAGTAACGGGTTACAATAACCGTGATGTCACCCAAATCGGCACCGCGCAGCACAGACAGCATTGGTCGACCGGCACTCCCCGCTGGTTCACCATCATCACTCATGCCGGCAATTGTGCTTGAACCGTAACCTATCAGGTACGCATAGCAATGGTGGGTCGCATCGGGCATTGCTGCCCGTGTTGCCGCAATCGCTGCTCGCGCTGCCTCTACGGTTGGGGTAGGTATGGCCTGAGCGATAAAACGAGAACCACGAACGACAATTTCGGTCTGTGCTGGACTTGCAGGGATCGGATAGTGTGCTTTGGTCATAGCGTATGTTCCTGCCACAATGGATGAGCGATCTCGGCAATTGCTGCCTCTATTGCCGCAATTTCGGTAGTAAGTGCATAGTAACGGGCACGATCCTCAGTATGCCGGGCCACCCAGAAGGGCTGAAACGGTTCAGGGATCGGGTTCCGCAGGGCACGTGCAACCTCGACCAACAGATCACGAAACTCTAATTCCCACCAGCGTTCGAGCGCCGGGCTTAGCTTACTACCCGGTGGACCGAAATCGGCAAGCAGTCGGCGAGCAAATTCTCGGGCTAGCGTTTGGCGTTCATGGGCTATCGTCACTGCCTGAGCGGCCAGCTCGGCCAGACGTCCTGCCAACGCAGTCGGTACCGAAGGAAGTGCGATCGCATCCTGAGCATGCCGGAGTGCTCGCCTGCCACCCTCGGTTGCCAGAAGCGCCAGCGTGAGATGATCGGCAGGTGCAAGGATACGGATCGGCGCAAGAACAACGGTATTGCCGGTATCCCAGGCAAGAGGTGGGTGATCACCAGTACCGATCAATATGCGCGGTGTAGCAGTCATCAACGCCGCACTGGCTGCCGGCGGCATTTCCCACCAGTATGGTTCTGATATATCGGCATAGTGATTTAGCCGCAGCCGAAGTCCAGGATATTGCTGGATAAGGTCGGTAAACGTTGCAATGTTCGCACGCTGGCTATAGCCGTGGGGAATAGCCAGCAACCAGCGCTCCCCGACAGGTGTATACCATGGTTGCAGGGTATCGACATCAACGACAGGCCGCAAAAGCGGTGCGCAGGCAGGATCGAAGATCACCGCCTGGTTTCGTTCAGCGCGGTGAAAGAACAGCGCCGATCTGGGTGTTGGAATACCTGAAATAAGTATGGGCATTGCTGTCTGGTCATGCTACAATAAAAAAGACTATAATACAGTATACAACTGTCCTATACATGTGTCAGCAACAGATATTGATCGATTGCAGTTCATGGTCTTTCAACTTTTTCTGATCATTACAAGGAGCTATCCATGACCGAACTGGCCGAACATGCGCCATCGGTTGCGGTAAGTTTCCCCTTACTCCCTCTGAAAATTACGCCGCCACCGGTGCGGCCCGACGAGATTTTGCGTCCTGATCTGCAAGCCTTGCTCGCGGAGGTTCGCCTGTTACCGGTGACACTGGTCATCGCACCGGCAGGCTACGGCAAGACAACTCTGCTGGCGCAATGGGCCGATCAGCTTATTCAGACCGGAGCACAGGTCGTCTGGCTTGGTCTGGAGGCCAGCGATCAAGAGCCGGCGTTACTGTTAGCATATCTGATCGGAGCAATCCGCCGCGTGATGCCCTTTATCGGTGAACAGGCGCTGCGGATATTGCAAAGTATCTCGGGTCTTGATCGCAACTGGCCGCTGGTTGCGGGGGCGCTGCTCGGTGATATTCAGCGCGATCTTCAATCGCCAACCGTTCTGATACTCGATGATGTGCATACCATCGCTGATGGACCGATTACTACCGATCTCCTTGGCTACCTGCTGCGGGCAGCACCGCCTCATCTGCATATTGTTATGGCATCGCGCCGCCCACTCACTTTTGCGCCACTCCCGCGCTTACGCGCCGAAGGTGCGCTCCTCGAGGTAGGTGCTCACGACCTGTTGCTGCGTCGCCATGAGGTGATTGAACTGTTGACACGCGCCGACGTTACCCTGTCTGATGAAGAAATCGATCTCCTCCTTGATCGTACCGGCGGCTGGATGTTAAGTGTGCAGCTTGCAGTGCGCACACTTGCCCGTCTGACACCAGCTCAGCGCTATCCGTACTTGCAGGGGCTGGCGACCAATCAGTACGATCTGTTTGGGTATCTGGCATCTGAAGTGCTGTCTGAGCTACCCGAACGGTTGGTTGACCGCCTGATTTGTGCCGCCTTGTTAGGACAGGTGAATCCGGCCTGGCTCGATGAGGCGCTACAAGTAAAGGATAGTGCCCAGTTGATCGAGCAGGCAATATCACTTGGCCTGCCCATAACCGTCGAGACCGGCAATAATACCAATGGTGAGCGTATCTTTCGCTTCCACCCACTCTGGCAGCGTTTACTGGCTGACCGGGCGTTGACACGCTTTGATCGCACCTTTGTCCGTGAGCTGCACCAACGATTCGGAGAAGTGTTGGCGCGTCATGACCAGATTGAGGCTGCACTGCGTCATCTGGCGGCGGCAGAAAATCCGGCTGCGATTGCCCGTGCCCTCCGCGAGCATGCCTGGCCGCTCATCGATACATTGCAACGCGAGAGTCTACGGAGCTGGATCGAACGTCTACCTCCTGAAGTGCGCGAACATGATCCCGAATTGCTCCATATGTACGGCTGGAGCCTCTTCACAACCGATCGTGAACGCGCATTGGAACTGATCAGTGAGGCGGCTGAAGCTTATCGCCAGAACGGATTACCAACGCAAGAATTACGAGCGTTGCGCGATATGACGATCCTGTTGTTTTGGGCTGACACCCCATCGAAATTTGACCAGGTCTGTCGGCAAGTGATTGCTGCCGCGCAACGAGCCACCGATCCGTGGTCACGTGGTGCAGCACTGGTCGGCTTAATGGCCCTCCTCTACAATCGGGGCCGGTTTCGGGCGGCATTACGGGTTGCCCGCTGGGCTGATCAGCGCCCCCTCAGCGTGCTATGGCAGTGGTTGCTGGCCGTCTTACGTGCTTCCATCTATATTCAGCAGGGCTATCCAGCCGATGCCTTAACGGCAATTCGCGCCGCGCTCGAATTGCCGCGCATTGACCGCAACGACATGTTGCGCCAGTCGCTCTTGCTCTTGCAGGCGATGGCCCTGTACCAGCAAGGCAAGCGGGACGATGCATTTATTCAGGCGCAAGAGAGTTACCAACGCTTGAATGACTATGCCCCCGGTAGCGTCCTGACAGGTAATGCCGCTTTGATTCTAGCGATTCTGCTCGTTGAACACGATCAAAGTGAGGTAGCAGAGACCTATCTGCAACGGGTACGTCAGATCGCTGCTCATCTTGACGACCGGTTGCTCGCGATGCGGGCCAGAATTATTGAGATTTATGTACTGTTCCGCAATGCACAACCGACGGCTACCGCGCAAGCCTTGCAATGCTGGCGGCAAATATCAACGCAGCGTGAAGAGGGTGTCTTCGCGACCCTGTATGCACAAGAGCTTTGGATGCAGAGTCTGTTACTGATTGTCCTTGGTGAAGGTGGCGACCATGGGCAGGCCCTTGATCTGGCGCAAGATCTGATCAGAGCAATGGGCCAGCGCAACGATGGGCTGTTTCGCGCTCTCGTCCATATCTATCGTGCCTACCTCGTTGCGCAAAACCGACCAGACGATCCATCAATTACCAGCGATCTTACCACTGCCTGCGCAATCTGTGATCGGGCTGGTGTTCAGTCGCTACCTTTCATCCCGCAGCCGGCAATAAAGTGGGCGATTGCCACTGCACTTCGGCTTGGTTTGTCGAGTCAGGCGATGCTGGCTGCACTTCGCCAACTCGATGCCGCAACGTTGAGTACAACGCTCATTTCGCTCCTCGATGAATCAGTACCACTGAAGATTCGACTGCGGAGTGCTTCCCTGATCGGCGAATTAGGGTTGGTCAGTGCGTATAGTGCTCTGCGCAGTTTGTTGAAAGATCGCTCGTTACAGATGCGAACGGCGGCGAGTGAAGCGTTGGAACGTCTGGTTTACCGTCCACCGTACCGTCTTGTCATTCGTGCGCTGGGTAGCTTTCAAGTGCTACGCGGCGATCAAGAAATCCGTGATCGCGACTGGCGCAGTGTGAAAGCACGTCACCTCTTGCAGTTGCTGCTGATCGAGCGTGGTCGAATGTTACCCCGTGAGCAGATTATGGATATGCTCTGGCCGGGATTAGACGGTGAATCGGCATCAAATAATCTACGGGTGACAGTGAGCAGATTGATCCGGGCGTTAGAACCGGATCGACCTGAAGGTGCCCCTACCTACTACCTGCTGCAACAAGGTGACACGTATGGCTTCAATGTCGAGAGCGATCACTGGTACGATGTAGCCGAATTTGTTCGGGCAGTGGAACGTGGCCGGCACGCATTGCAACGCAACCAGCTTAACGAGGCGCGCAAAGCCTTTCAAGAGGCAGTAGCATTGTATAGTGGCCCATTTTTGCCTGACAGCCTCTACGAGGATTGGTCGGTTGTCGAACGGGAGCGATTAGGGTTACTGTTTACCGAAGCTGCCCTCAATTTGGGGCGAATCCTGTTCGATGAAAAGCAGTTCCACGACGCCATCAAGCTAGGCTGGCGTGTGGTGGAATATGACAAAGCGCAGGAAGAGGCGTATCAGTTATTGATTCGATCCTACAGTATGATTGGTGAGCGCAGTACGGCTATTCGTCTCTATCACCGTTGTGTTACCGCACTGCGCGAAGAATTGGGGGTTGATCCATTACCGGAAACAGTTGCTCTGTTTGAGCAGGTGCGTGGCAAAAGAGCTTCGTAACGTTCCACCGCATTATTCGGTCGATTACGTGGCCGCAATCAGATTCAGATACCCATTTCCGGGAAGATTAACCGCTACCACCGATTATTGGTTGGTCAGCACCATTCGCTGTACCACTGTTCACACCAGAAGAAGCTGCGCTGCGCAGGTGGTTGGCAATAAATACCAGGAGTTCATCAAGCTGATCAATGCGGCTCTCGAAACCGGTACCGATATGCTGGATTCGTCCGTGCCACTGCGGGGTGGCCTCATCGTTTTCAGCTACCACAATCCGCACCAGAAACGATTCGACTCGTCGAGTCGCCATAGAGCTTTCCTTATGCTACCATCTGTGACATACTGTCGCACATTTGAAAGTATCATACAGTGGCATTCTTACCATTTCATAACCATTTGAGAGGTATGTCGTGCAAGCAGTAATTGCAGTACTAGCCGGTGATGGTATCGGGCCAGAAGTTGTTGCCGAGGGATTGAAGGTGCTCCGTGCGGTTGCAAGCCGTTTTGGGCATCAGTTTTCGTTTCACGAGGCACTGATCGGCGGTTGCGCCATTGACGTAACCGGCAGTCCATTGCCAGCCGAAACTGTTGCCGTATGTCGTGCTGCCGATGCTATTCTGCTCGGTGCAGTAGGTGGGCCAAAATGGGACGATCCCCAGGCCCGGGTACGTCCTGAACAAGGCTTGTTGGGCATTCGTAAGGAATTAGGGCTGTTTGCCAATCTGCGTCCGGTCCGTATATATCCGCAATTGATCGATGCCTCACCGCTTCGGCCTGAACGATTGCAGGGGGTCGATCTGATCGTCGTGCGCGAGCTGACCGGAGGCATCTATTTCGGCGAGAAGCGCCGTGAACAGGGTGCCCATGGCGAATGGGCTAGTGACCTCTGCCTCTACCATGAAGAGGAGATTATCCGTGTCGTGCGGGTGGCAGCGCACCTGGCCCGTCAACGGCGGAAGAAGCTAACGCTGGTCGATAAAGCAAATGTGCTCGAAACCAGTCGTCTATGGCGCAGTATTACCACTCGTTTGATCAAAACGGAATTCCCCGATTTGCACTTCGAGACCATGCTGGTCGATGCCTGCGCGATGCACCTGATCCGCCGACCAGCCGACTTTGACGTGATTGTGACCGAGAACATGTTTGGCGATATTTTGACCGACGAAGCCTCAATGCTGGCTGGTTCAATGGGGATGCTGCCATCGGCCTCGCTCGGTGATGGCCGACTGGGGTTGTACGAACCGATCCACGGTTCGGCGCCTGACATTGCTGGACAAGGTAAAGCTAATCCGCTGGCAACCATCTTGAGTGTGGCAATGCTTCTTCGTCATTCGTTGAATCTGCCCACTGAAGCCGACTGCGTTGAAGCTGCGGTTGCGTCGGTGATCGAACGAGGGATTGTAACGGCTGACATTGCCGTTCCTGGCCAGCACACGTACAGCACGACTGCAGTCGGCGACGCAGTTGCCGCTACCATTGCTGCCTGACGGTGTGGCTATGCTATACTGAGGATCACGCTACCGAACCACAAGTCGCGAACAGCGGAAGGAGCGCTTGATGGAGCGAAAGATTCGTGTACTGGTTGCCAAACCTGGTCTGGATGGTCATGATCGTGGCGCAAAGGTCATTGCACGAGCATTACGCGACGCCGGCATGGAAGTCATCTACACCGGTCTTCAGCAGACCCCCCAGATGATCGTTGAGGCTGCATTGCAAGAAGACGTTGATGTTATCGGTCTCTCGATTCTCTCTGGCGCCCACATGACGCTACTGCCGAAGGTCATGCAGTTACTACGCGAACAGGGTATGACTGACGTGTTGGTCGTTGCCGGCGGCATTATTTCAGATGAAGACGCCGAGATTCTCAAGCGCGAGCATGGCATTGCAGAGGTATTCGGCCCCGGTTCGTCAACACAGGCCATCATTGATTTTATTCGTTCTCACGTCGAGCTGACGCGGGGTTAAGCTTATGAATGAGCACGAATTGGTAACGCGCCTGCGCAACGGTGAGCGGCGGGCGTTGGCGCGTGCCATTTCACTGGTTGAACAGGGTGGTCCAGTTGCCCGTGCGCTGATGGCCGCGGTGTACCCGTATGGCGACGCACACCGGGTAGGAATTACTGGACCACCTGGGGCCGGGAAATCAACGTTGGTGACTGCCCTGGCCCAGGAATGGCGCAAACGTGGGGTTCCAATTGGAATTGTCGCTGTCGATCCCTCATCGCCCTTCAGTGGCGGCGCCGTACTCGGTGATCGCATACGTATGCAGGCACTCGGTGGTGATCCCGGTGTTTTCATTCGGAGCATGGCCAGTCGTGGCCGAATGGGTGGATTGGCACGAGCTACGGCTGATGCGGTTACCCTCATTGCCGCAGCCGGTTTTCCGGTTATCTTGATCGAAACCGTTGGCGCCGGTCAAGATGAAGTTGATATTGCGCAAACTGCCGACACGACGATTGTCGTTGAAGTACCCGGTATGGGAGATGATGTGCAGAGCATCAAAGCCGGGATGCTTGAGATTGCCGATGTCTTTGTGGTAAATAAAGCTGATCGTCCTGGTACCGATCAAACAGTACGCCAACTGCGCACAATGTTGCAATTGGGCGCACCATCACCTGATGGTTGGTCACCACCGGTACTTACGGCCATCGCAACTACTGGCGAAGGTTGCGCACAAATTGTCGATGCAATAGAACAGCATCGCCAGCACTTAATTGCTGCTAACATCAAAACCCAACGAGCATTAACGGCTGCCGAACGCGAGCTAACGGCAGCCGTTCAGGAGCTGATCCTCGAACGGCTGCGGGGCGAGCGC
This sequence comes from Chloroflexus sp. MS-G, assembly GCF_000735195.1. GTDB lineage: Bacteria > Chloroflexota > Chloroflexia > Chloroflexales > Chloroflexaceae > Chloroflexus. Next base: position 16,973 of record NZ_JPIM01000025.1, on the reverse strand, counting down.
TGGAATGAACTGGTACAACAGATCGCTACTCGCCAGCGCGATCCATACGCTGCTGCAAGTGAGTTGTTACCTGCCGACCTCACTATCCGCAGTGGGTTAGCATAATCATACATGCACGCCGGATATGGTACGATAGCGGTGTAAAATCATCTGCTGAAAGGGACTATCGCCAGGCACAATCACAATTGGAGCTCCGTCAAACATCGCGAGAGCCTGCAATAACGCCCGGTACGCTTCACCACTCGACGACACACCGTTTTGCAGCAAGCAGTCGGGGATTATCCGGCGGAAGGAGGAAGACTGTGCAAGTTAATCCGGCTATTTTCAAGGCCTACGATATTCGTGGCATTTATCCAACTGAACTGAACGAAGAAATTGCCTATCTCATTGGACGCGCCTTCGTCACCTTTCTCGGCGCAGAGACGGTCATTGTCGGGCGCGACATGCGTACTTCGGGGCCGGTGCTGTTCGATGCGGTGACGCGGGGGATTATGGATCAGGGTGCTGACGTGGTAGACATCGGCATGGTCAGTACCGATCAATACTATTTTGCATGTACCCAACTGGGATTTCCCGGTATGATGGTAACGGCCTCGCACAACCCCAAACAGTACAATGGATTCAAGATGGTACGGCGCATGCCATACCTCTTGTCGGGCGATGAGGGTATTCAAGACTTACGCCGTCTGGTCGAGAGCGAAGCCTTCCCAACACCAACCCGCCGCGGGCAACGTCGCGAATACGATTTCAAAGCGCAATTCGTCCAGAAAGTGCTCTCACTGATTGATGTCGAAGCGATCAAACCGCTCAAGGTCATTGTCGATACCGGCAACGGCATGGTAGGGCCGATTTTGCAGGAGGTGTATGCCCATCTGCCCATCCAGTTAACCGGGATGTATCTCGACCCCGACGGCACCCTCCCTAATCACGGTCTCGATCCGTTGATGCCGGAAAATCGGGCTGAATTGCAGCAACGGGTCAAAGATGAAGGGGCCGACATCGGCTTTGCTTTTGACGGTGATGGTGACCGCTTCTTTGCGATTGATGACCGCGGGGAGTTTATCTCAGGCGATTTCCTGACCGCTATTCTAGGTCGTTACCTCCTGGAGAAAGAGCCGGGAGCGAAAATCATCTACGATGTACGCGCTTCGTGGGCCGTACCTGACGAAGTACGAGCTGCTGGTGGGATTCCATTGATCGAGCGGGTTGGTCATGCGTTTATCAAGCGCCGGATGGCAAACGAAGATGCCATCTTTGCCGGCGAAGTTTCTGGACATTACTACTTCAAAGCCTTCGCGTTTGCCGATTCGGGGATCATTCCCTCGCTCTACCTGCTAGAGATGCTCTCAAAGCGCGGCGTAAAGATGAGCGAACTGCTTAGCCGACTCGAATCGCGTTACTTCATTTCTGGCGAAATCAATTCACGGGTCAGCGATGTCGCTGCCAAACTCAACGAAATCGCCGAACGCTACAGCGATGGCAAGATTGAACGCATTGATGGCATCTCGGTGAGCTACGACACCTGGCATTTCAATGTACGCGGCTCGAATACCGAACCACTCATCAGGTTGAATCTGGAATCGATTGCCTCACGGGCCGAGATGGAAGCCAGGCGTGATGAAGTGCTGGCGATTATTCGTTCATAAACCGTTCAGCACGAGCGTAACTGCACTTCTGTTGCCTTGTGCTACAATCAGCCTTGCCAGCTCGCCAATCATGCCATTGCCATATAAGGAGGTTTATTGTGAGTGTAAAAAAGATCGGTATTCTGGTGGGTCGTGAGTGGTCGTGGCCACCTGCATTTATTGAAGAGGTCAATCGTCGCAATGCTGGGGTGCATGCCGAGTTTATCAAGTTGGGCGGTACACGTATGGCCGAGCTGTGCGATTACGACGTAATCGTTGATCGCATCAGTCACGAAATACCATACTATCGCACGTTCCTGAAAACTGCTGCGCTCAGCGGTACCCGAATCGTGAATAACCCCTTCTGGTGGAGCGCCGATGATAAGTTCTTCGGCGCTTCGCTGGCAACTGCGCTCGGTATCCCGCACCCGCGCACCGTTGCACTACCATCTCACTCGTACATCGAAGGGGTGGTTGAAGAGTCACTGCGCAATCTGCAATATCCAATTCCCTGGAAAGATCATGTTGATTACGTCGGTGGCTTTCCGGTGATTCTCAAACCGGCCTGGGGTGGTGGTTTCAAGAAGGTTTACAAGGTTCATTCGTATGAGGAACTGTGGCGAGCGTACAACGAGACCGGTATTGAGTGCATGATGCTGCAAGAGTACATCCCATGGGAAAAGTATGTGCGCTGTATCGTGATCGGTCGTCGCCACATTATGACCATTAAATTCGATGCGAATGCACCCTGGCCACACCGCTATTTTCGCGATGACAACTACCTTACCCCCGAAGAAGGGCGTCAGGTCGTAGACGCTGCGCTCAAACTCAATCAAGCGCTCGGCTATGACATGAACACCGTTGAGTTCGCCATTCGAAACGGCGTGGCTTACGCGATTGATTTTACCAATCCAGCACCCGATTTTGATGTCAATTCGCTGACCCCCTACTACTTCGACTGGGTAGTGCGCACGATGGCCGATTTCACCATCGAACTGGCCCGGCAAGGGCGGGCCAAACCGGAAGAACTGGTATGGCATCGCTTCCTGGATGGGCCAATGGCGCCGGTAAACAGTGCGGTAACACCGACAAACGACAATCCGAAAGACAATTCATCACCTGGTGAAACACCTGCCGCTCCCAAGCGACGACGAACTACGAAGAAGAAAGCCGCTGAAGAGGCCTGATGATTGTGTTGAGCAGTAAATGGCTCGGTACCGGTCATTTACTGCTCACAAAGGTACGATACTATGACACTTGCTCAGGCAATTGCCGATTACCACGCTTTACTTGAACCGGCGTTGGCCATTGATTCGTGGCAACGGTTAACCGAAGAGATGCGTGCCCGCCAGCTCTACTTCGGTGAGCGGCCACTAGCAACTGTACTGCGACCACGACTCATCACCGCATCGCAATACGATCTCCTCCGCCGTGGTACGCAGCAGGTCGCCGAGGCAGCACGAGCCATTGTAGCGGCGGCACTCGAATCTTCAGAGCTAGGGCAGGAAGTGCGCGATGTTCTCATGCTCACCCCTCTCGAAGAGCGCCTGATTGCGATGCATCCCGGTTATCTTGAACCAAGTGCCCATTCACGAATGGACACATTCCTGACAGTCGATGGTACCTCATTACAATTTGTCGAATACAATGCTGAGAGTCCGGCGGCAATTGCCTATGAAGATTTGTTGACGCAAGCGTTTTTGGCGATGCCGGTAATGACCGAGTTTATGAAGCGGTACGCGCTCACAACCCTACCGGCCCGCCAATACATGCTGCGCACCTTGCTCGATTGCTGGCAAGCGGCAGGAAGTCCTGGTCACGAACCGCGTGTCGCAATCGTTGACTGGCATGGTTTGCCAACGGCGACCGAGTTCGAGATGTTCCGGCGTTATTTTACCGAACACGGTCTCCCAACTGTGATCTGCGCCCCGCAAGACCTTTCCTTCCGCGATGGTCAGTTACTGGCGCCGACTCCCGAAGGTAGTGACATGCCGGTCACCATCGTGTTCAAGCGCGTCCTGACCAGTGAGTTCCTCTCGCACTATGGCGAAGAAGCGCTGACGCACCCGCTGGTGCAGGCCTATGCTACCGGCGCATGTGTGATAGTGAACTCATTTCGCGCCAAACTGTTGCACAAGAAATCGCTCTTCGCCCTTCTCTCTGATGAGCGCTTCCATGACCCGCTAACTGCTGCGCAACGTGCGGCGGTGGCAGCTCACGTACCTTGGACAAGAGTAGTACGACCCGGCATTACAACGTATCAGCACGAATTGATCGATCTGCTGCCCTTCGTCCGTAAGAATCGTGAACGTTTCCTGTTGAAACCCAACGACGAATACGGCGGTAAAGGTATCACGATTGGCTGGGAAGTCAGTGCTGACGAGTGGGATGCCGCACTGCAAGCAGCACTTACTTCACCGTTTGTGGTTCAAGAGCGCGTCACCATTGCCTACGAACCGTATCCTGCTCTGATTGACGGTCAGGTAGTGATTAGTGAACGTCTGGTCGATAGCGATCCGTTCTTATTCGGCACTGAAGTCAACGGATGTTTGTGTCGACTCTCGACGGTGACCCTCTTGAACGTCACTGCCGGCGGAGGGAGTACCGTTCCAGTCTTTATTATCGAGGATTCACCTGCGTCGGGAGCAGGCAATGATAGTCTATGATGCGCTTGGACGACGCATAGAACTGACAGCGCCGCCACAGCGTATTGTCTCGCTGGTGCCGAGTATGACTGAGTGGTTGTTCAGCGTTGGCGCCGGAGATCGGGTAATCGGCATTACCGACTATTGCATTGAACCGGCGGCGGCGCTGCAACACCTGCCACGACTACGGGGGACGAAGAATCCGGATCGCGCTGCCATTCTTGCCCTCAAGCCTGACCTGATCATTGCCGAGCAAGAAGAGAACCGGGAACGCGATGTGAACGCCCTGAGTGCTGCCGGGCTGCAAGTGTATGTGACGGCTATTCGGAGTGTCGCCGATGCCGCCGCTCAACTGGCGGCGTTGGCGGAAGTTTTAGATGTCGTTGCGGCAGCAACACCCCTTACTGATGCCTTGCAGCAAGTGCTTCTTGATCCTCCATTACCAACGTATCGTGTGCTTGCCATGATCTGGCGTGACCCCTGGATGGCTATCGGGCGTGACACGTATGCTGGTGATCTGCTCCGGCTAAGTGGTTGCAGGAACGTCGCGGAGGTACTTCCTGGTCGCTACCCACGGGCAGCACTGGCCGATTTCCTCGCTCTCGAACCAGAAGTGATCTTACTACCAAGCGAGCCGTATCCTTTCGGTGAACGCGACAAGCTGGCATTGCTCGAAGCCGGTGCTCGTTGTCGGATCGAGTTCTGCGATGGAATGGCACTGACCTGGCCCGGTCCACGCACACCAGCAGCAATTGCCGCGTTTCGTCGAATGTTCTGGGGAGTTTATGAACCCACTCATCCGCTTACGTGAAGTAGCGCTCAATACCATCTTGGGAACCCGTGAGGACGAGGTGCTGAACGATCCCCCACCACCACCCGTTGCTGTCGATGGAGTCGCTCTGGCGGCTGAACTTAAACAAGCCGTGAACCGCTTTAAGGCAATGGCAATGGATGAAGAAGGCAGGCAGGTCGCGTACCAGCAACTGCGTGACGATCCGGCTTATATCACCTATCGCACCAAACTAACCCCTCTCCTCCAACGGTTTGATCCGGCCTCACTTCCGGATCGTCCGACCCGGTTGGCTTTCTGGATCAATCTCTACAACGCGCTGGTTATTGATGCCGTTATTACCTTCGGAGTCACAACCAGCGTTGCTGAGCAGTGGGCTGGCCTTAGCTTTTTTCGAGCGGCAGCGTATCGGATCGGAGGTCAACGCTGTTCACTCGATGACATTGAGCATGGCATTCTCCGCGCCAATCGTGGTCATCCGTTCATTCCCGGCCCCCAGTTTGCCGACAATGACCCACGGCTCGCCTGGATTATCGATCCACCCGATCACCGCATTCACTTTGCGCTCAACTGCGCCAGTAGCTCGTGTCCACCAATCGGGGTATACAGCGCCGAACAGATCGAACAACAGCTCGATCTGGCACTCCGCAATTTTGTAGCCGCCGACGTTACCATCGATCCCGACCGCGCTGAAATTCATCTGTCGCGCATTTTTGACTGGTACCGCGACGATTTTGGCGGGCCGAACGGGATTATTCAACTCCTGCGCCAAGCCCTACCAGATGACGAACGGCGGGCATGGCTGATGCAAGCGCGGCGTGGTCGGCTGGTCTATCGTCCTTACGACTGGACATTGAACATTATCTGATGGAACACCTATGACTGACGACTGGCGTAAACGATCACTGAAAGAACTCTACCGCTTAACCGGTCAAATCTTCTCGCAGATTCCAGAGCTAGCGCGTCTTTGGGGAGGTGCTTATCAGGCACTCAACTTCGCCGATGTTCCTTTCACTCCTCTACGTAAACCGCTGTACGAGTGTCGCCTGGCACTTATCACGACTGGCGGTGTCCATCGGCGCGATCAGGAGCCGTTTGACATGAGCGATCCACACGGTGATGCGACGTATCGTCGTATTCCTGCCTCAACTACCTTACATGAATTGACCATCACCCACGACTACTACGACCACAGTGACGCGGATCGCGACCTGAACATTCTCTTCCCTCTCGAACTCGTGCGGCATCTGGTCAACCGTGGTATTATCGGCAGCCTGGCCGACAGCTACGGCTTCATGGGCCACATCGAACCACCTCACCTCAACACACTAATCCAACAAACGGCACCAGAAGTTGCCACCTTCCTCAAACAAGACCGGGTTGATGCAGTCTTGCTGACGCCTGGCTGAGGGCTCTGTAATCAGTCCGTGGGACTGATCGCACGTATTATCGAGAACGCTGGCATCAGCACCATCTGCATCGTGAGTCTGAAGCCAATAGCCGAGCAGATACGTCCGCCGCGCACCCTGCATCTGGCGTGGCCGTTCGGGCATCCTCTCGGCGAACCAGGGAACCGGATTCAGCAGCTTGCTGTGCTGCACGCAGCATTGCAGGCCCTCGCCACGGCCCAACCAGGGCAAATCCTAGAACCGGGCTGGCGCTGGCGACGCGAACAGTATACGCTGCCGGAGGGGTGGGGGTAGAGCCTTACCGCGAAACTATCTCAGCATTACGGCGAAACTGAGTCATGCTTACCATCTTCTATGTGTTAGAATAGAGATCAGGATACACAAAAATGTCTGCATAAGGGCGCAGTCATGTCGCTGATATGGTGGATACTCCCAACGCTCATCATATTTTTCGTTGGTCTGATCTACTTCTACATCAGCCTGGATACGGCAGGACAAGCAGCGGTAGCACAACGATGGCGTGATTTCATACCGTGGATATTCTTTGGCATTGCAATCTCGCTCGTATACTACTCGATCCTTGCTCGTACTGAAGAGGGTATTTCTCCATCTCAAGAGAATGATACATTATCTATAACTACAAACAAAGATGAGTATACGTTGTTCATTTTGTATTCGCGCACGACTCACGTCGACACCATTACCAATTCTTCACACGAATTTGTTCTTTGGCTGAAAAATAACGGTAGCGCCACTCCGTTGAAAGTCACAGTTGAATTCTCCAGTACCATCCCTTTCACGTTCACTGATGATACCGGTACACCAGTCGCGTTACCGTTAACATTAACAACCGATAATACTCCACGCCAGCAGCGTCTGGTGATGCAATCCCTGCCCGTAAGTGATATGATGGAAATCGAGATCAAGGTCAGTGATGAAAATGGGCAGAGCGAGACAAAAAAGATCGGTATCACGTATGAAACACAGACTGCGTTCTTTTGGCGAACGTTCAGAAACTTCGTTAGTGATGCGGGTCTAGGGTTGGCGGCTGCTTCGGCTGTATTCGGTATCGGCTGGCAAATATTTAACGAGCGACGACAGGAACGATTGAACCAACAATCTGAAAGCATTCGTGAAATACGAGATCTTTTTGAACGTGACCTTGTTGAATGGCATCTCACTGCTGAGACGCTTTTGTGGGAAGAGAGCCGACACTGGGAAGATCAGACGCGCAGCGAACTGGAGAAAACCATTAAAGACCAACGTCAAAAATTGACCAGTATTGCTATGAAAGAGCGGGTTATCCATCTCTTGCAGGATGCCGCAGGGTACTATCGTGCGGGAGATGACAGAAGATTGAAAGGCGTTTTCGAGTTGCTCAAGTTGGCGCAGCCAGAGTTTCGTCCTAAAACTTTCAGCGAGCCTGGATCGCGGCAGCAAGCCAGTGATGATAAGCTTAAGTTGGCGCAGCAAGAGTCTCGTTCTAAAACTGACTTATTGCTACTGCCGCCAGTGTATGATCAACAGAGTGCAAAAACCACACTTGATATTTGTGCGAACATTTTGCATCATTTTCAGATGAATGGCTACGAACTTGTCATCGCAATGCTTGAGAGGCTGGCTTCCCATGCTGAAGGGAGACAATACCTCTTGCAGTTCATTTCTGAGAATGTCACCTCATCTAATGCGAACGTCTCCGACATGCGCGAAGTCATCAAACTTGCATCAAACGATCCGCGCATCCGTCAGCATCTAGTCGATGAACTACCTCCAACTTACGCATGGCCGTTGTTTACTCCTCCACATCCAAAGAATATTGTCCGGCCTAAACCAATCACTGATTGGCTGGAAGTGAATGAATTATCGATCAATCCTTTCGATCTGGAAGAATTGCAAGGTTTTGGCAAGTTCTGGGAAAGTATCGAATTAACTCGCAATCAGCAACATGCTACAATTGTTGCTAGTAGCAAGTTCGACTGTTACATCGCTGCATTTGCGCTGTACAACGAACTCCGCAAACCGAATACACAGTGTCTCCCTTTCCTGGTTTTTCTATCCGATTTTGATCCGATTACCTGCGGGAGTCTGATACATTTTATCGGACGTAAAGCTGGAGAATATTGGTGTACTGCGCTGGCCCGTCAGCCAGAGACGATACTCTGGCTGTTAGAAGATGAACAGATATTACTGGCCGAGTGGATGATCTGGGTCAGCGGATCGTTGCCAGCACTGCGGAGAACCTTACGCAATCAGAGTTTACAAAACCAGAGTTCGCAAAGCCAAGGTTCACAAGACAGGGGTTCAAAGAGCGATGTGGTCAGACAAATCGTGCTCCATCTTCTTGATAGGTTGTTATCCAATGCTACACCGAAGATACCGGATGCCAGAACCGTGCTGGATTGGTTGACTATCTGCCCACTCGGTATCAAACAGATGCACCTAATTGTCATTGACGATACCGGAGACGATCGAGCTAGGCAACTCACCACATTGATGCATGATCTGCAACGAGCTGGTCTTACATGCACCTTATTTACAACATCCATGCATACTGGCAAACACGGACATTCCGAAAGTATCCGGTTGCGCTGGACAGAAAAGGATTTGCTGTCGCTGCTGGATAGTACAGTTGTTATTGTCAGTGAACAAAAGCAGTCTCTACTTGGACTGATCGAATTAGGAAACTCTGCAACAAATAAAGAGGAATTCGTAACAGAAATACTCAAGCGTGCCCATGGCTCATTCGCACTAAGTCTGATCATATTTCAGCATGCATTGGAACAACACTTGGTGTTATATCGCGATCAGAACGATCCAGCGTATAGTCTTCTTCAAGAAAACGACTTCAGATGATAGACCATATAGACAATTACAACACGATTCTTTCCACTGAAGCGCTCGATACACTGGCTGCAGAGCGCGAATCCCATCTGCAACCGCTAGTGTTCGTCGAGCCGGACCGGTATGCCGCCTATACCGGTATGCGCTCGCTAGTCATCGTCGGTGACAGTGGTTCGGGAAAGACGGCGCTGCGTTTGGCGCTGACTCGCCAAGTCGCCCCGGAAAATACTCCGCCAACATACCTGGTGGTGAACTGGCAGCCGGAACCGTTCGAAGATGTGCATGGCAGTCCAGCAGTGCGGGTCTTTGTGCGCCAGGCACTGCATGCCTGCGCAACTACACTACTCACGATTCTAGTCAAACACCCTGACCTGTTTCGCCGTGCACCACCAACTGTTCAGATGACGTTCCACTGGTTTATTCAGGCACACATCAGCGCCGACCGGCAACATCTATGGGCGTCTATGGCAGAACAAGCGGTTAATGACGAAGGTAAAGCACTCGGTCAGCATCTGATATTTGAGCCGGCGACAGCAATCCTATACCCTGATACAACCGAACAACGTATCATTGCTCACCTGACCGCAACTCTCCAGCGGATTGGGATACGTGGTGTATGGGTAACGATTGATGGGTTCGATCCCTGGCTACGAGGATCAACCGCTCTCATGTCAGAACTCATGATTGCCATCCTCTCAACGCTCGAACTTCTCGATCTGAATGGTTTTGCAATCAAAATGTTTGCGCCACGTGCTCTCGAATCAGATATTACCAGAAGTTGGGGTATCGTTAAAGGTCGCATTGAGCTAGACACTCTCACGTGGACGCCAGAACAATTGACGACAATCACCGAACGCCACATTGCAGCGAAGATAGGAAAACCATCACTGCACTTGAGCGACCTCTGTGTGGCCGATCGGGATATTCGTGACTGGTTGCAACGCTACGGCGGAAGCACGCCACGCGGCTGGCTCAGATTGATTCGCCCGTTGGTTGATGCTTTTGCCGCTGCTGGTGCATCGCATTCGCTTCCTCATAGCGTATGGAATTCGCTCAAGCGCACTCATCCGCCCCGCCTCTCCATTGACCTTAAAGCCGACCGTGTCTTCATCGGTGAGGCCGAGATTGTCGGGCTGCAACCACGTTCCTACCGGCTGCTTCGCTATCTATACGAGAACCGCTCGCGGCGCGTCCCGCGCAGCGAACTCTACTACCGCGCCTATCTGGGTCTTGCCGAAGAGCCGCGCACCCGCGACGATCACGGTTGGGAGGATCCCGCCAACTGGACAAACGTTCTCGATAACGCCATCCTGCGCCTGCGTCGGATCATCGAACCCGATCCCCGCCATCCGATTTATATCATTACTAATCGTGGTTGGGGTGTTAAATTGGAACATGCTATTTGAAATGATTCATGCCGGTTCTCGTCTTGCCGATTGTAAAGTATCTGTTCACCAGCAGTCTCTGCAGGAAACACCTGATGAGGTTTTGGTGAGATGATATTCAGTATTCTATCAGCATACCGTTAGCAGCTTGAGGGATAAGTGTAAATGTGGAGTAGTATGATTCGATATAGCGTTTTATGAGTAAAGAAATGAACATTCGTTCTAATTTATCCTAATGCGAAAAATCTCTTTCTCAAGAGTGAAGTACTACATTCTCAATGGCTAAACGCGCCAATAAAGAAACGGTTAACACATGGGTAAGATAGTATGACTACTCGGGACAAGAACGAATATCCCGATGAGCATTCTCTCACATCTACCGACTGGTTTCGCCGCATCGGTCTGCGGTTCGATCCGTATGTTCATCTGGAAGCATCAAGCGATCCCCATCTATCCGAATACACTGTCAACCTCGACATATTCCGTGTCGCACTGGACAATAAACCAACCATCATTGTCGCTCCGCCGGGCGGTGGTAAAACCGCTATGCGTGTCGCAGTTACGCGGACATGCTGGTTCGATATTGGCGGAACATACCCGTTCCCATTACCCTATAATTTGGGTACAGCCCCCCTCACCGGTACCCCACCAACTACTAGGGAGCACCTGCGTCTGTTGCTTGAAGCCGGTACCTGCGCGCTACTCACCGGTCTGGCCTTTCGTCCAGAGCGGTTGTTTAGAGCATCAAGTACCGAGATTCGGGCAGTAACCGCTATTCTACGCGCTGGCTTGCCTGGACCACTCGATTACTATCTCGACATTCTACGTGAAACCGGTACTCCGGCCGGATTGACCCCACTCCTAGAACGAACATACGCTCTCACTGCACCGCCGCCACCTGATGTTCTCGATCGGTTTTGCAATACGTTAGCAACGTCTGGAACCGACGCTATGCGTGGGCGGATGGAGGAGGTCTTTCAGACATTTGTCGAGGTCGTGACCGACGCGCTCGGCTTCAGCCATGTTCTGCTTCTAATTGATGGTCTCGATGCAATGTATGAAAATCAGGAAGACTCTCAACACGCAGCACCATGGGCTTTCGAGCTATTTGATCGCTCTGAAACGTGGGCTAAATCGAAAACCTTTATCAAACTATTCATCCCCGATTCGCTAGAATCCGCTATAACTGAATACCTTCACCACCATGCTATTCCCACGCAGATAGCTCGTATCATTTGGAACCACGACTTACTGGTGAGTATGCTACGGAAACGCATTTCCGTTGCTTCCGAAGAACGCTTCGAGTCGCTCGACGCTATTAGCACGCCGGCACTAACCAATGTCGAACAACAGATTGTGAAAAATCTGCCGCCTTTGCCGCGCATTGCACTCCAGGTAACTCGGAAGGCAATCTTACACTACGCGGCGCGTTTGAACGACGGATGGCAACTTGATGAGGAGGACATTCGCTATGCTATCGCCTGGTATCACCATTACGCAACCCAGCGCAGTCTATCGCTGCCATCGCGTTGATAAGAACCAACACAGTCTAGCCTGGCAGGGCACCGGCTCCATGTCCAGGATTTCAAAAATGTTCGGCGATCAACGAAACGGGAGGATAAACATGACACAAACCGATCCACCAGTGTACCAAGCGGTGTACAAAGCCGATCTCTTTGTCAATCGCGAGAAAGAGATCGAAACGGTAACTAAGGCTCTTGAGAACATTGCACGCGGTGATGCTGAGCAGGTGCGGACAATAGTGTTTCAAGGCGAACGTGGATTAGGCAAAAGCTGGCTGGCGCTTCATCTCCATCGCTCTGTCTTAAAGCAAACATCCTCCGATCCACCACCGGCTTATCGCATTTTATCGCTGTTGATCTGTCTTACACCGCCCCCTAAAGATAAAGAATTCCAAGTAGGTGAACGAGAATGGTATATCACCAGCAATGATATATCTCAGATCGAAAGCGGGGATGAGCGGCACTACGAACACTTGCTTCAGGAGCTTCTTGCCTGGATCGCAGAACAACTTGACATTGTTCGCACACCTTACGCTTCATTGCGCGATCTCTCCGCGTGGCTGGCACAGGATGTCAGAAAGAAGCTGGAGTCAGAACGAGACCTGATAATCTGCCTGATTCTAGACTCGGTGTTCGAAGCAAACAGGGGCTTCCTCGATTATTTAGAACGCTACCTGCTCGCCGCGTTTGCAGCGTTACCACGTGTTTTAATCATTATGACAGGCCGTGGCCGTCCATATCTCTGGAAATCTCCTTATCTGCGCCTCGAACGTGAAGACCAATCGCTCACCCCTTTCTCGCTTGAACAGGTTGCCGAGCAGATAAGAAAATCACTTCAAAAATCATCTCAAGGATCACCTCAAGAATCACCACAAGATACACTCATAGCTGCCAATCTTTCCGACGAAGAGTTCAGACAACTGGCAGAGAAACTGGCAAAGAAGGTGATCAACCTCGGTGGTGGGTATCCGCTGACGAATGAGTTGCTTGCCAGAGCATTCGTGGATCAGGTGCGCGACAGATTATCGAAGGGTGATGATCTCGAACAAACAATCAATGACGTGACCATTGATGACAAAGTGCTAGAGGGTGTAGCAAGCCGCTTGTTAGAAGTGATACCCGAGAAATGGCGCGACGAGTTGCGAGAAGTACTCAATGCGCTGTGTGTGCTAAAGGATGGGTTTCGCGAACATGAGATGCCTTACTTTCTAGCGGAACTACGTAATACGGAACTGAAAGGACCAGAATACACGATTGCAGCTATGCGTGGCTTGCGAGATCTTCTGCTTGAAACGAACCTAGGACGCTGGCAAGATGCAAGGTACGTCCTCGACGAAGCAGTACGTACTGTTCTTGAACAGCTTCTGAAATCGCAAAAGCGAGAAGTCTGGCGACGCTTGCACGAACGGGCTGTAAATCTGTACGAAGACTGGGCGAAAAGGTATCCGAACAGTAGGCAGTACTTCGAACAGCGCGCCGAATACCATCGTGGGGTGCTAGCGGAAGATGTCGGTCATTCTGTCTCATTCGCCTGAACGACAAAGAGGACTTTGCTATGAGTGAGCATGAACTTGAGCGTTATACTGGAGCATGGGCAACTCCTGACCTGGTTGGACGGGAGGCGATACTTAAACAGATTGATACAGCGATCTCTAGTACTTCGGGAGCATCTATTATTGCCCTGTACGGTAAGGGTGGTATCGGCAAAACGCGCATTTTGAACGACACGTTCAAGCGACGCAAACCCGGACTTTTCCTGGCACAGCAGGTAGTTGATCTGTACGACATGCAGTATCACAGTAGTCTAGCGCTTGCCAGTGCGATCTACGCCTCACTGAACGTTGCCAATAGTGGTCACTTCCGCACCTTTGAGGAAAAACGTGCGCAGCAGTACAAAGCGCAGATCTCGGGGGATGTGCGTGCGATTGCCGAAGCAACCCAGGAGACATTGCAAGCATTCATCACCGACTTCAACCGTTTCTCGCAGTCGCAGCACGTCATGATTGCGCTTGATACGGTTGAACGCATTGCTTACGGCGCAACTGAGCAACGTCCGCCGTTTCAGGTAGCCGAAGCCTGGCAATGGCTGGTCGAGACCTTACCCCACTGGGGCAACGTTACTGTTCTGGTTGCCGGTCGCAACCAGATTCGCCATCTCTTCCCAGACCTTGAGAACCATCCGGCAATTCGTCTAACACGTATCGAAGTAGGACCGTTCACCCTAGAGGAAACAAACGAATATTTGAACGCAGTGGCGCGAGCCGCCGAACAAGCGGGTGAGCAAGCGGTTGCGAATACACTGCGCGATCTGAAGCCGCAGTATAGGGAGCAGGTGTACCGCTACTCCGGCGGTGCGCCGATTATGCTTGCACTTTTGGCCGATTACATCAGCATTTCCGGATTCGGGCAAATACAAGACATCCTCGATGTCGATACCGATCCTGCGCGTGCACAAGAGGAACTCGAGCGGCAGATCGTCAAGCGTATGATGGACACTAAAGGCATCCGGGATATGCTCCCTATGCTGGGGCGAGTACCAAAAGGTGTTGATGGAGAATTGCTGGCGCATCTGCTCGAGATTTCAGTTGAGGAAGCACGTGATCGACTCGAGCCTGTTAAGCGCCTGTCGTTTGTTAAGGTGCGCGATGGTCGTTACTTCCTGCACGACGAGATGTATGCCATCCTGGCGCGGCAGATTTATAGTGCACCAGACGACGCACATGGAGCTGCGGACGTTAACAAAACAATCATTAAGTGGTACGAGAATCAGATTGAAAAGTACAACAAACAACTCGACGACCTGTACGCGCCAATTGAACAGGAGTACCACTCAGTCGAGGAGACACCAAGCCTCGATCACGTGCGCATCACTAGTGTTCAACAAGAGAGGCATCGTTTACTGGTCGAGCGCATGTACTACATCCTGCGACTTGATGTGCTCGAAGGGTTTAAAGAGTACTGCCGCATGAGCTTCTACACGGCCTTCACTGGCAACACCATGCTCGATACTCAAACCCAAGCAGAGCTACTGGTATTCCTCGACGAACGCGATCCATCAGGACAGCAATCGTCCATTGATGGTCTGGAACGCGAGATGGTGCAAGGTATTGTTACAATTCGTCCGGTAGTGCACCGCCGGTATGGGGACTATAATTACACCAGCGCTATTCAGGAAGCGCTGCGGCTGCGGCGTGAAGAGCCGCATACCCTGAAAGCCGGCGGTGGAATAACCGAAGCAGCGCTCAATGTCTGGGAAGCATTAGCACGGGTTACCCGCGCAAGCAGAGAGGAGCAAGACCTTGAACACACCGAAAAACTGCTATACGACGCTGAACAAATCTTGAGCGCAGTTGCACGTGATGTATCAACAAACGTTCCTAAGGCAAGGAGTTGGTATGCCGGAAGTATGCTGGCGCTGGCATACTATGCCCGCGGATTAGGGTCACGGTTACGCGGGCAGATACGTCAGGCGATCACAGAATATCGTCGCGCCGCTGCTAGTTGGCGAAAGTTGGATATACCCGTCTGTCTGGCCTTGACATTAAATAACCTTGGTTTTGCTGAGAGTGAGGAGGGAAGCTTTACCGACGGCCAGAGGCTGGTTGAGGAAAGCCTTGCGATCCGCAAGAAACTGGGTGCACGGGCATTGATCGGCCTAAGTTACGCTACCCTCTCGCTCGTTCTCATCAATGCTGGCAATTCCACGTTGGCACAGGCCAATGCCGAGCGTGCACTGCGATTATTCCAGGCGGTCGAGTACCGATTTGGACAGGGACTAGCGCTGCGTAACCTTGCTGAAATACTGAATCGATCGGTTAAGCACGATGACGACCCTGATCAACGCATTCAGCTCTTACGGCAAGCACACCAATATGCGAAAGAGGCCCGTAAACTTTTCGAAGCGATGGATGATCGTTCACGCCTGATCGAGTCGTTGATTGAAGAAGGAGATGCGCTGCGCCGTCTTTTCGCAGTAAAGCGCGATCATCCGTCGTTGCTGGAAGAAGACCTCGACACACTGTTGGATCAGTGTGTGAAGACACTAGACTGCGCCATCGACTTTGCACGTAAACAAAGCAATTCATTCCGTCAAGTTGTTGCCGGAGTCAATATGGCCTATGCAGGCTTTCATGGAGAACGACCGGACATCATCGAGAAGGGTCTGCGTGAAGCACGTGAAGCAATCCCCTCTAACTACCTGATCACTGGTGAAAGGCTACCGAATTCCCAAGACCCGAACATCTATCATCCCCAGGTATTCAACGAACTTGCACGCATCCATATGTTGATCGGGCACCACCTCTTCGCTCATTATCGTCGCAACCGGTCGGAGGATAACTTGAAGCGTATTGAAGATGAACATCTCAGACTTGCCAAGTTGTTCGTTGAAGACAGCAAGGTAGATTTTCGGACGGTCGATGATTGCTTGCGCTATGCGATCCGTTATTATGCGCTGGCATTTGAGTATGATCGGGTATTCATGGGCTGCGACCTCCATTACACACTCAGCGATCCCGGTGGGTTGCGTGGACAAAACAGTGTGTATAACCGGTTGAAGGATTTGAACGCCGAAGAATTAGACATCGTTGCGCAGGCAGTACGCACTTTTGAGCATGATTATCCGGTAGGCAAGTCGGCGATGCGCGATCTCCTCGAACGTTGTGCATTGCTAATCGAGTAGCATCCCTGCTGATTGTTGGCCAGATGTCTATCTAACCGCAGCGGACGTAGCGAGTGCTTGGTATAAAGCGTTGC
>NZ_JPIM01000024.1 GCF_000735195.1 Chloroflexus sp. MS-G | reverse complement strand
TGAGCAATCTCTTCAGCCGAAAGGCCAAGGTCTTCCAGCGAGAAGGGCTGCAAAGTGGGTTCAGATGGTGTAATCGGCGCTCTAGACACATCCACCCCAATCTCATCAAGTGTCAGTCCGGTTGGAGTGGACGTTGAAGAAAGGAGCGAATCCAAAAACGTATCATGATCAGCCGCTGCTGAAGGTGGTGGTTCGGCAACACTGGTTGCTACTGTTGGTGAGAAAAGCAACATCGCCAGCAAATCATCATCTGAAGCAGCCGAGGCTGCTACCGGTGCAGATTGAACTGTAGGTGTTAACCAACTGGCTTCGGCGAAGAAATCATCAGGAGCCGGTGCTGTCGCTGATACTGGCGCTGCTGCTGCGGAACGTCGCGCTTGCCATTCGGCCTCGTTCCATTCTGGCAGTGAAACATCAGGGATTGGAATGCCGGATGGTAGCGGATCGAACAACATCCGTGCGACGGTCTGATATGGATCGAGGCGCTGGGCGATTCGCCAGTACTCGATCCCGCGCTGATCGCCATTGTTCAGCAAAATAGCGCCAAGGATCAGGTTGGCTTTGAGGAGAAGGGGATGTTGCTTCAACACCTGTTGACAGACAGCAACTGCTTCATCAAGCTGATCGTTGCGCCAGAGTGCTTCGATCAAGCCAACCCATGCATCAAGGCGGTTGGGATGTTCGTCCACAACATTGCGAAACTCGAGGATGGCCTGTGGTAACATCTGACCACGCGCATACAGTCGGGCCAATCCAGAACGGCTGAGACGAAGCGCAGCGTGTTCACTCCCCCAAGCTTCCGTATAGAGGCGTACCAATTGCGCACGCAATTCAGGCATATCGGGACGGATCTCAAGGGCCTGCTCGAATTCAGCAATGGCCTTATCCAGTCTACCCTGCCACTCGTATGCCATACCTAGCCCCACATGGGCCGGAATGTTTTCGGGGTCGGCTTGCAAGACTTGTTCAAAAGTGGCTACGGCTGCCGGTAAATCACGTTGCGCCAGATACGCTTCACCGAGGAGTCGTTGTGCTTCAAGGTTATCTGGATGATATTCAATAATATGCTGGATCAAGCCAATTGCCTGCTCGATCTGGTTCGCCTCGAGGAAAGTTCTGGCTTGTGTATAGGCGTCTTGCAGGCTGATGGTCGCCATCCCGGATCCTCCCACATTGTGATGTTGGCGCCGCCAGAAATGAACTCATGCGTTGAGGGAACGCTGTAGCAGCGCGAGTAGAATTCGCCACATGATAGCAGTATAGCGCCGGATCATGGCAGGTGTCAAGATGGTAACGGTCAAAATCGGCATTTTACCAATATTATATGCAAAAAAATCATTTACTGCTCAGGGATAAAAACAAAGACCGGTGAGAATGACTCACCAGTCTTCGTGTGGTCGGGGCGACTGGATTTGAACCAGCGACCTCCTGAACCCCATTCAGGTGCGCTACCGGTCTGCGCTACGCCCCGGATGTGCCCTGATTATAGCGCGGCTGCGGCGAAGAGTCAAACTTCACGCCAGATGAGCGAAGCAAAGAAACCAAGCGCAGCGCCGAAAGGCAACGCTGCAATACCCCATATCACCACAGCAGGAAAGATTACTCCTAGCCATTGCTGCCAACTGGCTTCCGGTGATAATCGACCGGTGAAGAAGCCGATGACCACCGTGAACAGCCCTCCCAGGAAAACGGCCAGCAGGGCCAGGATGAGAGCACCGTTGATTGCCCAGCGAATACGTCGTGAAGGTGATGGATCCATACCTGTGTGACTGAGTAGTTCTCGTTCATGTGATCCGAATATCGTGCCGGCATGGTACTCGGAAGCGTTTGTGTTGTCAATGATATTTTTAATTCTTGAGTTCTTGATCAAGTATATTGACAAAAGAGGGAAGTTCGCTTATACTCAATGCTGCATCGACTTACGAGAAAGTGAGGGCAAACGTGTGGAATTCATCTCGTGATCGTTCTTCTGGTATCGCAGTGATCAAACCGCAAGTCCCCCACGTGCAGCGTGATGATAAGGTGTTATTTTCTCCAGTGTCTTCTCAATCAGCCATCTCCCCCCTGACCGGTTGTCTATTCTGTTGTAGCTGTTATCCGAACCTCGTATAGATTGTGCCCCTTGTAATGGGCGATAAACGTAAGCTGACCGAAGTCCATCCTGTGGCGTTTACCACTATGGATCGGTGGCTACTCTGGTTGTCTGTTTCCCAGGGCCATTGATGTCATCTGGGAGCTCAGATTTTCTTTGATCGTTCACGTTGCTCGTGGCATCGCTAACTCACATGACCTTTTCACCATAATGCCACCGTGGTACGGGCATCGTGACAGATATTGCTGCGTAAAGCCATAAGACATCTTATAGCAGAGGAGACAGCGTGTGCGAACTGCTTTCTCAACGGTCTCTCATTCGGGGCTAGTGATCTGGTTTACTGGACTTTCTGGAGCAGGAAAAACGACACTGGCTCGTGCCCTGGCAACAGTTCTGCAAGAAGCCGGTTACCCCGTCGAACAACTCGACGGTGATGTTGTGCGTGAGCATCTGTCGAAGGGATTAGGCTTTAGTCGCGAAGATCGTGATACTAACATCCGCCGCATTGGTTTTGTCGCTAACTTACTGGCCAAACACGGCGTTATTGTGCTGGTTAGTGCTATCAGCCCCTACCGTGTAACCCGGACCGAAGTTCTAGCAGCCGCGCCCAGGAAACTGGAGGTATTTGTTGAAGCTCCGCTAGAGGTCTTGATTCAGCGCGATGTGAAGGGTTTGTATGCCAAAGCATTGCGTGGTGAAATTGCTCAATTTACCGGCATTTCCGATCCCTACGAACCGCCGCTCAATCCTGATGTGCATCTGCGAACTGATCAGATGACTTTACGGGAATGCCTTGATCAGTTGCTCGTTGCCCTTGAACGTTTGGATATTACGGTAAGGAGGAATTGATAATGACTGAACAGTGGGATGAGCATACCGATCCGCTTGAGGTGATTCGCTGGGCACTGGTGAATTATCCGGATTTGTTAATAACCAGCGCCTTCAACCTTAACGGTGTTGTGATGCTTGAGCTGGCAGCTTTGGCCGGTTATACCGGTGAGGTAGTTTTTGTCGATACAGGTTACCACTTTCCCGAAACTTTGGCCACGCGCGATCAGTTGATAGCCCGTTACCCGCAAATGCAGTTTGTCACACTCAGTGCAAATGTACCGCTTGACCCATGGGGGCAAGAACAGTTTCGCACTGATCCAGACGGTTGTTGCCGTATTCGCAAGGTAGCACCCTTACGGGAATATCTGGCTCGTAAAAAGCCTTCAGCACTCTTGAACGCACGTAGCCGGGATCAGGCATTAACGCGCCGTCATCTGGAGTTTCTCGAATTCGGTGAACGGTTGCGGATTAACCCTCTGGCTTACTGGAGCCGTCAACAGCTAGAGATGTTTGTTCAAACACGTCAGCTACCGGTGAATCCGCTGTACTGGGCAGGTTTCTTGAGTATTGGTTGTTGGCCGTGTACGCGAGCAGTGCAAGCTGGTGAGGATGTGCGGGCTGGTCGTTGGTCAGGTCAGGGAAAAACTGAGTGTGGATTGTGGGTTGGTAGACAGTCACTCTGAACACTGAATACGGTGAGACAAGATATGACATCGGCAAGTCATTTACCAAAACCTCATGGTGGTGTGTTGGTCGAGCGAATTCGTCCTGCTCACCTACGCGAATATGATCATCTACCAGCACTGGAGCTTGATGAACGGGCATATGCCGATCTTGAACTGATCGCTACAGGTGTTTATTCCCCGTTAGAAGGTTTCATGGGGCAGGTCGATTATCTGAGTGTGTTGGAAGCAATGCGATTAGCAAATGGTCTGCCGTGGAGTATTCCAATTACGTTGGGTGTATCTAAACGTGATGCTACACAATACTGGAGGACCGTTCGATTGACCAGGAGGGGACATACGGTAGGACTGCTCGAAGTGGAAGAACAGTATCAACCGGATAAAGAATATGAGGCATTCGCAGTCTATCGTACAACGGATCTGTCTCATCCCGGTGTTGCGGCACTGTTTGCCTCTGGTGAGGTATACCTGGCCGGCAAAGTGCAATTGTTCGTGTTGGATCGCGGGCCGTTTCCCGAACACCACTATACCCCCCGCGAGACTCGGCAACTGTTCCAGGAGCGAGGGTGGAAGACGGTTGTCGCATTTCAGACTCGCAATCCGATCCACCGGGCGCATGAGTATCTACACAAAGTTGCCCTTGAGTATCTCGATGGCTTATTTCTCCATCCGCTCGTGGGTTCCACGAAGTCTGACGATGTGCCTGCTACTGTGCGAATGGCAGCTTATCAGGTGCTGATCGAACGATACTATCCGCGGGATCGAGTGCTGTTAGGCGTTTATCCTGCGGCAATGCGTTATGCAGGGCCACGTGAGGCTGTTTTGCATGCGATTAGCCGTAAGAACTATGGCTGCACACACTTTATTGTGGGGCGTGATCACGCAGGAGTTGGCAATTACTATGGCCCTTATGAGGCACAGACAATCTTTGCGAATTTTAGCCCTGAGGAGATTGGTATCCAAATTCTCAAATTCGAGCATACATTCTATTGCCGCGCCTGCGCAACAGTAGTCTCACCGCGGACCTGCCCACACGACTCCCAATACCATCTGACACTTTCAGGCACACGGGTACGTGAGTTACTCCGTGCAGGGATGCCGTTACCGCCAGAATTTACTCGACCTGAAGTCGCCGAGGTACTGCGCGCTGCCTATCAAGTGTCGTAGTTGATCAGAGGGTAGTCTGACAGGGTTCATAAGGTTTTTGTCGTGGATGGTATGGATTGGTTTACATCTGGCTCAGCACGTTTTGGTGCGCCGGTTGAGGTGAACTATGTACTACCCGGTTATGCTGGACTTACGTGGTAAAAGAGTGCTCTTCATCGGTGGTGGTGGCGAAACCGACGTTAAGGTGCAGCACCTGATAGAAGCGGGGGCGTGGGTCAGACTGATTTCTCCCTATGCCCACCCTGCACTTGAACCTGTCGCCCAGGCGAGTCAACTCGATTGGCAACGACGTGAGTATCGTTACGGCGATCTGGAAGGTTTCATGCTCTGTTTTGTCCACCTGCCTGATACGCGCCTCAATGCCGTGATTGCTCAGGAAGCTCGTGAACGAGGGATCTGGCTCAATGCTGTAGACGATCCCCAGTACTGCGATTTCATTCTGCCCTCTGTACATCACCAGGGTGATCTGGTTATTGCCGTTTCTACTAGTGGCGTCGCTCCGGCGCTAGCCGTGCGGATCAGGGAACGTCTGGCGCAAGAGTACGGTCCAGAGTATGCAATGTATCTCCAACTGCTGCGTGCGTTTCGTACACTGGTTCGGCAGGCTTATCCATATAGTTTTGCTGAACGTAAAGCGGCCTGGTACCGCATGGTCGATAGTTCCGCGCTGAATCTGATCCGTGCAGGTGCGTATGCTCAAGCTCAGGAGCTACTCTGGCAGACCTTGTATAACTCTGCCTCGACATCGGTGGTCGAGCTTAGAACTCATCAACAGGAGACTGTATGAGCAAAGTTTATCTGGTTGGAGCTGGCCCCGGCGACCCAGAGTTACTGACCCTCAAAGCGTTGCGTGTGCTCGCCGAAGCTGAAGTAGTACTCTACGATCGACTGGTTTCAGCAGCCATTCTCGATCGTGTTAACCCGCTGGCAGAGCGCATCTACGTGGGTAAAGCCAGGAGCGAACAAGCGCACGTTCAGAGTGAGATCCTTCATCTGCTGCTAGCCCATGCTCGCTCTGGGCGGAAGGTGGTGCGCCTCAAAGGTGGCGACCCTATGGTTTATGGTCGAGGAGGCGAAGAATGGCTCTTCTTGGCTCAACAGGGGATTTCAGTCGAATTGGTACCTGGTATTAGCTCTGCGTTAGCATTGCCGGGGATGGCCGGTATTCCGCTTACTTTGCGTGGTGTCGGGCGAGGATTTGCTGTGATGTGTGGGCAGACACAGGGCGGGAATGTACCTGATCTTGCGCCGTATGCACTGATTGATACATTGGTGATCTTGATGGGAGTAGAACAACGGGCCGAATTGGCCGCAGACCTTGTTCGGGCCGGTCGCAACCCGTGGGAACCTTGCGCTTTTATTGAAAACGGTTCTACTCCGAATGAGCGAGTCATCCTCGCTTCATTGGCTTCTGTGGCTCGAGGGGACGTTGCCGTCAAAGCACCGGCAGTCTGGGTGATTGGTGCAGTTGTGATGGTGCGAGAGCAATTGCAGGCGATTGCATCTCTCTCGCCTACCAGTTCAATCGTGACCACAATGGAGCTGCCGGTCAATTTCAGTGTAACTTCCCGCAAACAGACAGTCGCTGTTGAACATGGATAGTTAGGTATCCGCATATTCCACTAGTCGGGAGAAATGCTATGTCAGATACACCAAAGCTTTCAAGAGTCGAACAGGTAAAACTGGTGAGTCGCCATTTGCGAGGACCGGTAGAACACGAATTACACGATGGTAGCGATCACTTTAGTGATGAAGGGTACCAGATTCTTAAGTTCCACGGGATTTACCAACAAGAGAATCGTGATGTACGTAAAGCCCGCAAAGCTCGTGGGTTAGGGCCTGAGTACGCTTTTATGATCAGAGTAGCTATCCCCGGTGGCCGACTGAGTCCGGAGCAGTATCTTGTACTTGATCGACTCGCCGATGAATTGGGAAATGCTACGCTGCGAATTACTACGCGCCAGGCTATTCAGTATCATGGCGTGCGTAAGGGTGGTCTGAAACCGCTCATTCAGATTCTGAATCGTAACCTGTTAACGACTCTTTCAGCATGTGGCGATGTCGTGCGAAATATTGTTGCATGCCCGGCGCCTTTTGTTGATCGCCAACGCACAGAATTGATGCGTTATGCAAGGGAACTCTCTGATCGTCTTAAGCCCAGAACTCACGCTTACTACGAGATTTGGCTAGATGGAGAAAAGGCGGCAACCCTGGAGGAAGAACCCCTTTACGGTGATACTTACCTGCCACGTAAGTTTAAAATTGCCTTCGCTTTCCCCGGTGACAATTGTGTCGATGTTTACACCCAGGACATCGGTATCGTGCCGTGGGTTGAGGGGCAGCTACGAGGTTTTACGATACTGGTTGGTGGTGGCATGGGGCAGAGCCATGGGGTTAAGGATACACATCCCCTCCTGGCTAAACCCTTGACTACGGTCGCACCCGAACAACTTTTTGAAGTGGTAGAGGCTATCGTCAAGGTACAACGTGATCATGGTCGGCGTGACGATCGGAAGTTTGCACGGATGAAGTACCTGGTCGAACAGTGGGGTATTGAACGCTTTAAGGCTGAGGTAGAGCGCTATCTAGGCTACACGCTGGCAGACCCCATACCACTAGTCTGGTTGAGTGCTGACGATCATCTTGGTTGGTATGAACAGGGTGATGGACGACTCTTCTTTGGTCTTTTCGTAGAGAATGGACGGATCAGAGACAATCTTCGAACAGCCATTCGCACCGTCGTACAACGCTTTGCTCTCGAAGTGCGCCTGACTCCCCAGCAGAATATCCTGTTTGTCAATATCGCCCCGGCAGATAGAGCGGCAATCGAGAAGATATTCTTTGATCATGATGTGGCGTTACCCGGTAGTGTGCCACTTGTCGTCCAACAAGCGATGGCCTGTCCGGCACTTCCTACCTGTGGACTGGCTATTACCGAAAGTGAGCGGGTTATGCCACAGGTAATTCGTGACATCCATGCGTTGTTAAGTCGATTAGGATTACACGATGGCCCTGTCCCGCATGTGCGTATGACCGGTTGTCCGAATGGTTGTGCGCGTCCTTATACTGCCGAAATTGGTCTGGTAGGGCGGAGTTTGAATTCCTACACCATTTACTTGGGTGGTAGTTCATTAGGTAATCGGCTTGGTGAACTGTATCTTGACAACGTCAAACGTGAGGAGATTGTATCAAGTCTTGAACCGGTATTTGCGTTGTATCAACGCGAACGAAAACCGGGCGAGTCGTTCGGGGATTTCTGCTATCGGATAGGCATCGTGGCTTTGCAGCAACTTGCTCCTAACTACAAAGAAGATGACAGTGCCGGGCAATGAGGATGCCAACAGTACCTGTGGTTACCAGCAAAACGGTGTGGTTTAGCGATCAGCAAAGGGAAGAAACGACGTGCGTCGCTCTTCCCTTTCTGACAGGAAAAGGTAATGTCTTTGGCCGTTCTGTGTCTATCGCACGAGTACTGTACGTGATCGAGCCAGGGTTTCAGCGGAAGACACTCAGTGCCATGTAGAATGATACACACCAGTTAGGGGCATCAACGATCTGGCTGATACGCAAGTCACCTGCCAGGCTGCATAGCACGTAAGCATCTTCACGGCTGAGGCGATAATTATCGGTTAACCATTCAATCATATCGCGTACAGCATTTCGAGCGTTCTCCATCAGGTCGGGACCAATCGCCGTAGTGACATAATACCCTCGTGCATCGTATGCCGGCTGAATTGGCCCAGGTGGCGTGTAAAAATGATAGCGCCACGGCTTTAATGAGCGACCCTTAATGACATTGAAACGCAGTGAAAATTGCATCGGACATTCGATGCCGGTTACACACACTTCACCATCGCCTTGTGCGGCGTGGCAGTCACCGGCTGAAAAGAGTGCACCTGGCACAAAGACTGGCAGATAGAGCTTAGCACCGACATTAAGATGGCGAGTGTCAATGTTGCCACCACCTTTACCGGTTGGTAAGACATCAAATGCACCAGGTTCGTCTAGTGCTACACCCATCGTGCCGCAAAATGGCTGTAGCGGAATGTGAATGTCATCACGGAGTGGAGCTGTTTGTCCATTGCTCAGGTCGAAATGGCGAATGTATGGGGTGGTGAAATCCTGAGCGAGTAACCCTAAACCGGGAATAATTCCCGTCCAACCCCAATCAAGCGGTTGTAACCGGAGGATCTCAACCTCGAGAATATCGCCCGGCATAGCGTCTTTCACGAAGATAGGTCCGGCCAATGGGTAAAGCTGTCCGAAGTCGAGATTCAGCAAAACGCTGGCGTCACAACCCGGTGTGACCTGATTGTTCGTTACTTCAGCCGTCTCACAGTGAACAATGTCGCCAGCGGCGATCTCGATTGCTGGAGGCAGGCTATTGTCCCACTTGTGATGAACTTTTCCTTTGTCCAGAACATGTTCAGCCATAATAGCCTCTTTTCAACATAAACATAGAAAGAGTGTGGAGTATAGCCTGCCTTCTCACCCAATGACCATACAGGTAATAGTGCGCTTGATTCCGCTAATCGCGTGAATCTCGCTCATGACCAGACGACCGATCTGGCGTGGATCGGGGGTTTGCAGCGTGGCCACGATGTCGTAGGGACCAGTAACCGCGTCAACGGCAATAAGACCATCGATTGCGCGGAGGGCGGCCAATACCTCGCCGATTTTACCCGACTCGGCCTCGATTAACACATACGCTCGTGCTTCCATCGTCTGCTCCTCTCTCATCACGGTCGTTCACTTGCACTCAGCAGCTCACGAATGAATGCTGCCGCACCACTCACTCGTTCGTTTGGTGCCAATCGTTCCAGCCGATCAATAAGCGCACTCCCAACGATGGCACCATCGGCAATGCGGGCCACTTCGGCAACGTGTGCCGGCTGACTGATACCGAAGCCAACTACTAAAGGTAGATCAGTGTATGCACGCACACTGCGGATAAGATCGGCCAGGTTCTGTGCGAGCATCTGTCGTGCACCGGTAACACCGGTGAGGGAAACAATGTAGAGAAAACCACTAGCTTGTGCAGCAATTTGGGCAATACGATCCGGTGGGGTGGTTGGGGCAACAAACAAGATCAAATCGAGCTGATGTGCTGCTGCGATCTGACGAAGGTCGGAGGCTTCTTCAAGCGGTAGATCGGGGATGATCCAGCCATCGCCGCCGGCTGCTGCCAGATCAGCGCAGGCCCGTTCAAGACCATAACGCAGCAGGGGATTGTAATACCCCATCAAAAGCAGTGGCGCCTTGACCTGGCGGGCGCGTAGGTCGGCCACGGTTGCAATGCAGTCGGCAATGGTGATCCCATTCTCCAGAGCGCGCTGCGTTGCCCGCTGAATAGTTGTGCCATCGGCCAGAGGATCGGAGAAGGGAACGCCTAACTCAAACAGACTGGCTCCGGCTGCTTCCAGCGCCGGTACCAGTTCAAGCGTGCTGGTGCGTTCGGGAAAGCCAACGGTCAGGTATGGCATAAGGGCAATTCGCCCTGCTGTACGGAGTCTGGCAAAGGTTTCGGCTATGCGGCTCATAGAATATTCTACCGGTCAGTGAGGATGATCGTTGTACCTGACATCATACCACAGGTTTTGAAACTTTCTAATCATTTATATTGCGACAGAGCGTGTTATAATATGACACAATATCGCCACTCTAGCACAAGGAGCTGCAAGATGGCAATGGCAGATACGTTGCTACGTCCGGTTCGTCAGGTGCAACACTGGTTAGAGGCCCGTCCTCGCTTACGGATGTGGCTACGTGTGTTTCGTCTCAGTCTCTTCCAGTTTGGCATGGGTCTCTCGCTGGCGCCGTTGACCGGTACGCTCAATCGGGTGCTTATCAACGAATTGGGCATTGCTGCATTTCTCGTCGGGTCGTTGCTCGCGCTTCACTATTTTATCTCACCTGCCCGGGCAATTGTCGGCTTTAAGTCGGATGTTCATCGGGCGGCCGGTCGCTGGCGTACTCCGTATCTGGTGCTTGGCGCAATGCTGACCTACGGTGGGTTGGCAACGGCTCCTTTCTCGCTCATTCTTCTCAGTGGTGAGGGCTATTTACCCTTCCCCCTGGCTGTGATTGTCTGTTTTGGTATCTTTTTTGCCTACGGCTTAGGGGTGAATATCGCCGAGACTATTTATCTCGCTATCGTGAGTGATGTGACACCACCGGAAGAGCGAGGGCGCGTGTTGAGCATCCTGTGGGTCGCTCTGGTTTTGGGTACGATTGTTGGTTCGCTATTGATCGGTGAGCTGCTTATTGACTACAGTCATACCCGTTTGATCCAGGTGATGCAAGGATCGGCACTGGCCTTTGTGTTCCTGACGTTCCTGTCAATGCTTGATCAGGAGCGTTTGAAACCTAACGGCGAGCTGGTTGATTTCACGCCAGTACGGGTACGTGAAACGCTAGGTGAGTCGCTCCGTATGCTGGCCGCACAGCGACCGCTGCGCAATCTCTTTATCGTGTTGGCTCTGGCAACGACCGGTTTTGCGGTGCACGATGTGTTACTTGAACCCTATGGTGGACAGGTGTTGGGGATGAGTGTCGCCGAGACGACTCGCCTGACCGCGATGTGGGGCGCCGGTATGCTAACGGCGATTGTGCTGACCGGTTGGTTACTCTGGCGCGGCCATCCGGCGTTGCGCATGCTCGGCGGCGCCTCGTTGCTAGGTGTTGTTGGATTTGCCACGATCAGCCTTGCCAATTCACCTGATCGCGTTGGTCAGTTTCTGGCAGGCGTTGCCCTGATCGGGATGGGGCGTGGGATGCTGATTGTTGGTGGTCTGGCACTGGTAATGGGGTTGTGCGACCGGACGCATGCCGGTCTCTTCCTGGCCCTCTGGGGCATTACGCAGGCGCTGTCGCAAGGGGTTGGCACGATTGCCGCTGGTCTGGCTCGTGATGTGATCGGACGACTTAGCGGTGAGGTTGCCAGTGGTTATATCGCCGTCTATCTGAGTGCGCTGCTGTTGATCGCAACCGCTGGTGTCCTGCTGTTGATCCTCAGTCTGCGCGGTCAGCTTCGTGCTGAACAGGTGCGTTCGCCGTGGAGTAGCTTAGAGCAGGTGAATGCCGATCAGATTATCTTCTGATACTATGCTGGCGCGGCGGGTTACCAAGGGCCTATCTGAATAACCGTCTCGCGGTACGGCGGATACAACCTGATAGATGTACAGGCGCAGCGGCGCTGCGCCCGTACCTGCTGCAACAGAAGATGTCGGATTAGCGATCCGTAATCATCCTCGTGGACACCAGTAGGGGCGAGGAGTCGCCTTGCCCCTCCTCGTCACCGTGTCCTGGCATCATGACTTGTCATGATGCTCGTTGGGTGGGTTGCCCCACCCATCTGCCTGCCGTATCTGCGTGCTCTTTCTGAGGGCGTGCTCAGTCGCTCAGTCGCGGTTATTCCGCCAGAGCAGGACAGCTCCGATCAAGATAAGTGCCAGTGGCCAGACCCAGGCTGCGCGATTGAAGATCAGCTCCAGCAGAGTAAAACCACCCTCACCGGCTAGTACCAGCGAGCCGATGACGGCCATTACACCGCCGGGAATGAATGGCCACCAGATGCGCTGATTGGCAAAGAGTGTACTCAGGATCGGGATCGAAGCCCATCCGATTGCAAACGAGAGCAGAAATACACCGCCTTCGATCTCTTCAGCAAGAGGTAGCGTCTCTACCAGAGCTGCGCCCAGGCCGATACCGCCGAGAATGCCCGCCGGGATGAACCAGCCACTTTCGTGCGTACGAATACCGACACTAGCGAAAATGATGGCCAGAACTGGCAGAACAAGTAGACCGCTATTGATGATGTAGCTCAAGAGCAGGACAACACCGATGGCGATCAAGATTATTCCTGCGGTGGTGCGGTTGTTTTGTCGGAGAACAGTGGTTTCCGTTTTCATTGTGAGCCTCACTTTCTGGTGTGCTTTATTTCTGCCTCCAGTATAAAATGGTAGGAACCTGATAACCAGTGCTGAAGGTCAGATATTGGTCATAGAGTGAGGTGTGACCTTTGCCACATTGCTTCATAGTAAGATCGTGCGTGCAGAAGAGCGCAGCATTCTGTCCCGAGATGATGTACGTCATCGTTGGGGTGCCAATCATACCCATCGCCGCGTTGATAGTGGCGGGTGCCAACCTCGCTTGTGGGAGGATGTGCCAGCCAGTGGATTTCAGTTACACGCTGTACGATTACGGGCCGGAGGCCCGCGCTTCCAGGGGAAGGACTCTTCGTGGGCCGGAGACTGGCGCTCCCAGAGAGACTTTGTGGGTAAGATCAGCGTGAACAGAATGTGACTGAAAGTGAAGAACTCTGAGACAACATGAGAGAAAGGTGAGGAGGCCAACCACAGAACCTATCTCGCGCTCCTTCCCTCCTTTCCCTCTGGGGGAAACGTGAGGGGGTTAGATACCTGCCTGGAGGCTTTGATGACGGAACGCTTACTCGCATACACTCTTTCGGTAGCAGTGTTAACGCTCATTCCCGGCGCTGACACAATGTTGACCCTGCGCAATGCGTTGGCTCGTGGTCATCTGGCGGGGATTGCCACCGCTTTTGGGATCGGGAGTGGCCTGTTTGTTCAGGCAACGTTCTCTGGATTGGGGCTGGCGGCGATTGTTGTCAGTTCTGCCCAGCTATATCACACCATTAAACTGGCCGGCGCTGGCTATCTGGCCGGTTTGGGTATCTGGACGATACTCACAACACGGCGTCAACATTCGCCGATCAAACACGATCGTGTGGTGGGGCAGGAACGTCATGCGTTTGTTGAAGGATTGCTGAGTAATGTGCTGAATCCCAAAGTAGCAGTCTTTTATCTGGCGTTTCTGCCTCAATTCATCTCTCCTGACGATCCGGTATTGCTGACCGCACTCGCGCTCACGATCATTCATTTCGCCTTGAGCGTCATCTGGTTCTCGATCCTTACGATTTTGGTAAGCAGTGTCAGTTCCTGGTTGCGCCGCAATGAAGTACGTCGCCGACTGAACTATGTGACCGGTACGGTGCTGACCGTGTTAGGTGTTCGGCTGGCGGTAGAGGGATAAAGACTACTGGCGAGTGATTTCGTACATCAAAATACCTGCTGCAACGGCCAGATTGAGTGAATCGCTCCGTCCACGCATAGGGATGCGCACGACCAGATCGCAGTCTGCCAGTTGTTCATCGCTCAGTCCGTGGCGCTCGCTGCCCAATACGAGCACTAGTGGTCGTGAATAGCGTGCTGTACGGTAATCACAGGCGCCACGATCAGAACTGCCAACCAGGGCGATCTGCTGTTGCCGACACCAGTTCAGCAGATCACGCCAGTTGGTACGTACCACGTGTTGGCTAAACAGAGCGCCCATACTGGCACGCACGGCTGCTGGATCGAATGGATCCGTTGTTGTTCCAACCAGAATGACTCCACTAAACCCTGCACCATCGGCAGTACGCAGAACGGTACCCAGATTGCCCGGATCGGCAACCTCAACCAGAGCAACCCAACCCACAGTTGCCGGTGGTAGTTCACTCAAGGGCGTGTATCGAATGTGTCCTACCGCCGCCAGACCCTGGGGATGCTCTTTTTCGGTCAGACTGGTAAAAACAGCGGCGCTAACGGTCAGGATTTTACCACCTTCAGCGGCGTAAGTGGTGATCACATCGTGGGCGAAAGCACTGCTGAGCAGATCAGGGGCCACGATCAACATTTCCAGCGGTGCGCCACACTGAATCGCTTCAGCCACCGGTCGAATGCCCTCGATTAGATACCGTCCCTGTTCGTCACGTGCTTTGCGTTGCTTCAGTGCACGAAGTGCTTTAATCGTTGGGTTGGCGAGACTGGTGATGATCATACCGGTAATACCTTACCAGGATTCAAACGCTCTTCTGGATCGAAGCTGAGTTTGATCGCACGTTGCACGGCGATCTGCCTTTCACCCAGTGCTTTCAGCATGAACGGTCGTTTGAGCGTGCCGATTCCGTGTTCACCCGACAACGTACCACCAACTTCCAGCGCCGCAGTGAAGACGGCTTCTGCGCAAGGCCATACCCGTGCGACCTCAGCCGGATTCCGGGCATCGAAGAGAATATTCGGATGCAGATTTCCGTCTCCGGCATGACCAAACACAACGATGGGCAGATTATACTCGGCACTTACACACTTGATACGGTTGACGCATTCGGCTATCCGGCTAACCGGTACGCTAATATCTTCGCCTAACCGGTTCGGGCGGATGCGACCAAGAGCCGGTGAAATGACCCGTCGCGCTTGCCAGAGATTCGCCTCATCGGTCGCATTCTGGGCTACAACCACCCGTTGGGCGCCGCCGGATCTGGCTAAATCGGCTAACACTGCTGCTTCATAATCAACCACCTCTGGTTCGCCGTCGGCTAGCATCAGCAGCATCGCACCGGCATCACGTGGTAGTCCAATATGGAGGAAGGCTTCAACTGCGGCAATTGTGGTGTCATCCATCAGTTCGAGACTGGCCGGGATAATGCCTGAAGCCATGATCCGCTCAACAGTTGCACAGGCAGCAACAAGATCGGTAAAAATGGCCATTGTTGTACGGCGAGCGCGGGGAAGCGGAATGAGCCGTAACGTAGTTTCGGTAATGACGGCCAGCGTGCCTTCGGAACCAACCAGCAGTTGCGCCAACCCGTTATGTTCACCCTGTCCGATCAGACCATCGCCATAGCGAACAACAGTACCATCCGCCAGGACGGCTGTTAGTCTCAACACATAGTCAGCGGTGACCCCATACTTCAGGCAGCGCGGGCCACCCGCGTTACAGGCAATATTGCCACCAATGGTTGAAGCCGTTTGACTGCTAGGGTCTGGTGGGTAAAAGAGACCGACCCGTTCAGCAGCACGCTGCAATTCGGCGGTAATCACCCCTGCTCCCACATGAGCGATCCGTTGTTCGCGGTCAATCGTGAGATGTTCTAGCCGATTAAGACCAATCACCAGGCTGCCTGGTGTAGGTACTGCGCCACCGGCCAGACCACTGCCAGCGCCGCGACTGACGACCGGCAACCGATGAGCGGCTGCAATCTGCATCAGTGCGGCAACTTCTGCGGTATTGGCCGGTAAGGCTACAGCGTAGGGCAGGGCCTCGGCTTGGGCATTCGAGGCATCCTGACAGTAAACGGCCAGGTGATCGGGGTGAGTGAGCAGATAGCGGGCACCGACCACCCGCCTGAGATCTGCAATCAGATCGTTTTCTATCGCCCTGCTAGAAGTGGCAAGGGCAGGATAGGCTGGCCGGGGTGGTGGCCCAAACTCTGAGCACGGTTGACCGCCTGCTGAAGCAGCCTGCGCTTTAAGTGTGGCATAGCTCTTAGAATCAGGTAAAGGAGAAATATGTAGACTTCCTACACCGACATCACCCCAGATCACCGTATCAGAGTTGATGAGACGTTGGCAGAACGTCAGAAAATCGGTTAACGCTCGTCGCGGCAATGTAACATCGAGCCGTTGTTCTGGCGCAAGCGCACAATGTCGCTGCGCAAGCTGTTCCCAATGGCGCCAGCCATCAGCAGGATTAGAGGTAACGATCAGGTCATAGTGAGCAGCCATCGTTTCCACCTGCTGAGCCTGCCGCTCAACCACTACTGGAAAGCCGGCTATTTCAACAAGGAGTAATCCCTGCGCATCGAATGCCAGGGCGCGAAGTGCCATATTGGCAGCCATCAGATCATTGGCCAGCATCAATAACGACTCAATCGGCCCTTCCACAAGCCGCAGTGCAGTAGCCCTCGGCAACGGACGTAGATTAAATGTCAACTCTTGGAGTTCGCCTAGTCGTACTCCTTGCCCGGCCAATGCCCGATGGAGGTTATAACCGGTTGCCCGTTTAAGCGTCGGCCCACCAACGGTCAGCAGCCCATCAGCCGTGTTCAGCGTGGCTGCCCGCACATACCGACCAATCGGGCCGCTGTGCAGGCGATAACGACCACCACTATTACAAGCTACCAATTCAGCTAATGTGGCCTCTACCCGCAACGGGATAATTGGTAGACAGAGTCCGTATGCAGCCAGAACCTGGTTAAAAGTGGTCGCCGTAGCAGTTGCCTGGGCGCTGGCCAATAGCGCACCAGCGTTGACAGTAAACGTTGATGAGGTGGTTGTCATACCTTCTGTACTGAAGCCCTTGACTTATCCTAAGCTGGCGGCACATAATCTACCACCAGCGCAATTGCCGCTGCGATCTCGTCCATTTTCGTTGCTGGTGCTCGACCAACAAGCTTTTGAAAACAGTGTACATCAACATAATGCAGTTGGAGCAGGTCTACAGCATGGGGAGCATTCAACCGAGTGGGCCAGGCACTGTCGAGACGCTGCATCCATACCAGATCATTAAATCGGTCTTCCCATGGGCGCAAGCGAGCTACCAGGCGAACCGGCAATCGTTCAAAGGCATTCGCACTCACGACGAGTACCAGGGTCTGGGTGTGGTCGCCGAGATCGACATACCAGATCTCACCACGACGGGGGACATTAGTTGTACTCACTCGTGACAACCTCGTGGGCTGGAGTAGCGGTAACCTGATAAAGATCACGGGCTGTTTCGGCCTGCGCAGTCAGAATCGCGTGGCGTTCAGGTAGTGGCTGGTACAGCAACTGCTGACACCGACCCATCTCTGGTTGGTCAACCGGAATAGTGGTCTCACCACGTAACAGTCGCTGTGCTTCAGCCGGATCGATTAGCTCTTCAGCCAGGGCACGAAGGACTGTACGGCGCAACCAGATCGGTTCTTCCAGAGGAAGAGGTTCCGGCTCTTGCGTTCGCCAGCCACGTTCACTCAATTCAATCATCAACGATTTGTACAAACGTTGACTGATAATCTCCAGCGTCAGCATCCGGTACAGCAATGCCTGGATACTCATCCCGAAATGGTGTTTCATCAATATCAATTCATCCAGGTGCATGTGATGCCGGCGAGCGCCGATAAAGGCGCGTAAGTTGCTTGCCGGCGCAAGAAGAGCCGCTGCGAAGCGGAAAGCAGCTTTTTCTTCATCAAGATTGCCCTGCGGTTGCAGCACCAGATGCCCCAACTCGTGAGCTAGATTCATACGCCAACGGGCGCCATCGGCGGTACGGCGGGCAATCACCGCTGCTGCAACTGGTGTATCGTGTTCGTCGCGTACAACCGCAGCGACACCATCAAAGCCATCAACGGTATCAAGTGCGATCACGTGCAAACCATGATCTTCCAACACATCAGTCAGATTGGCGATAGGCGCGCTCCCTAAATCCCAACGGACGCGCAGCTCATTCGCTGCCGTTTCCGCATCAGCTAGATCGGCCACTGGATAGTGATGAAGTGACACATTCAGATAAGATACGTCGCCAATGAGGCGTTGGAGCCGCAATCGCTCACGCAGGACCTCATCAGCCAGAGCTGCGATCTGGTCATGCTGACGCTTTCGTAGCGATGCACGTTTCCGATAGGCGATCAGTTCAATACGTATCTCCTGGCCGTTAAGCAGATCGGTCGGACGCACACCAAGTGCCTGTGCCAAATGCTGTAGCACCGTTGGTGATGGCTTTGCCTGCCCATGTTCGTATTTCGAGATTGCCTGACGGGTGACAATATGGTTGGTAGCTTGAGCCAGGTCGCTGAGGGTCATGCCACGTGCCAGTCGTAACTGGCGGAGCCGTTGGTGATTCATAATTCCCCCTTTCAGTTGACAATTATCGTTGATCGTAGTCGGTTTGTCAACTGGTATTAACCTGGTTTTGGGGGCAACATGTTCCGTGTTCAGTCGTGTTTGCGAATGAATATCTTGTACACCCCTCAAGACCCTCCCTGACCTGCGCCGTTTGCCTGGGAACACGGGCCGCCGGCCCGCATCTTGCGATACCTGGCAGGGAACCCATTGGTAGGCACATCAGCACACCACGACCCCCTTCGGCCCCTGCCTATTTCTCCGTTTTCTTTTCTCCTGCCGGGCAGAGAAAAAATGTTGAAATCTGCTGAACCGGGTACCAAATTCCACGAGACTCTATTGACAAACGTCGTTTCTTCCAGTATATTGTACAAAAGTACAATAGTGAACAAATTTATCACTTCGCCGTGTCCCCTGTAGTCCATCAAGGAGGAGTCAATGAAGACGAGGCGTTCTTTGTCGGTTTTTCTCCACCTGTTCGTGTTGGTAGCATTGACGCTCGTTGGTTGTGCCGCACCGCCTGAAACCTCAACAGTCCCAACCCAGCAGACTCAACCAGCCACGGCTGCTCCGACAACACAAGATGGTATTCCACTGGCTTTTGCCGATCCAAACAAGAAGGTACGCATCGCGCTGGTACGCGAGGTTGGGGAGGGATCGTTCTTCGAGCGGTATCTGGCCGGGGCGCAATCAATGGCGAACGAGCTGGGAGTAGAACTGCTCGAGGCAACGGCGCGTGGTGATATGGCGAAGATGGTGACGGCGATGGAGAACTTTATCCAGCAAGGGGTCGATGCGATCATCGTCGACCACGGACGACCCGATCCATTGCTGCCCAAGATCGAGGAGGCCTTGGCGAAAGGGATCAAAGTGGTATCCTTCGACCTGGTGGTTGATAACCCGCAAGTTCCGGAAATCGAGCAGGACGATATGCTGATCGGCTTCTTGCTGGCGAAGAAGGTTGTGACCGACCACGGTGGTCAGGCAGATGTGGTGTATGTGAATGTAGGCGGGTTTGCGCCCCTCGACAAGCGTGACCGCATCTGGCAGGACTTCAAATGGCGCTATCCGGGTCTGAAGGAAGTGACGCGGATTGGGGCTGTTACCGACAACACCGCTGCCGACACCCAGACACGGATGGAAGCGACGATGAAGGAGTACCCGAATGCGAACGTCGTTGTCGCGATGTGGGACGAGTTTGCCAAAGGGGCCGTGCGGGCGATCACGCAAGCGGGACGAGCAAAAGACTATCAGGTCTACTCAGTCGATATTACCAACGAGGATATCCAACTGATGATCGCGCCGGACAGCCCGTGGGTTGCGACAGTCGCCACCGATTCGTACAGTGTGGGTCGGCTGGCAGTGCGCACGGCGGCGGCCCTGGTAGCGGGGGAAAAGGTAGACAAGTACTTGCTGGTACCGCCGCAGTTGATCACACGTGATTTCCTGTTGGCGAACAAGATCACCAATATGGACGAACTGATCCAGGCAATGCCGGCAATGGGTGAGTCGCCGCTTAACTGGTTCCCGTGGATGGAAAAGGTACTGGCCCGGAATGGCTACTCTATGCCACAAATCGCGGTCGGTGCTGGCGCAGAGATGAGTTCTCAACCAATTTGTCAGGTCAAGAGCGATCAGATTCCGAACGTTTTCACGAACAAGAAGGTACGCATCGCGCTGGTACGCGAGGTTGGGGAGGGATCGTTCTTCGAGCGGTATCTGGCCGGGGCGCAATCAATGGCGAACGAGCTGGGAGTAGAACTGCTCGAGGCAACGGCGCGTGGTGATATGGCGAAGATGGTGACGGCGATGGAGAACTTTATCCAGCAAGGGGTCGATGTGATCATCGTCGACCACGGACGACCCGATCCATTGCTGCCCAAGATCGAGGAGGCCTTGGCGAAAGGGATCAAAGTGGTATCCTTCGACCTGGTGGTTGATAACCCGCAAGTTCCGGAAATCGAGCAGGACGATATGTTGATCGGCTTCTTGCTGGCGAAGAAGGTTGTGACCGACCACGGTGGTCAGGCAGATGTGGTGTATGTGAATGTAGGCGGGTTTGCGCCC
Organism: Chloroflexus sp. MS-G; assembly: GCF_000735195.1. Taxonomy (GTDB): domain Bacteria; phylum Chloroflexota; class Chloroflexia; order Chloroflexales; family Chloroflexaceae; genus Chloroflexus. Next base: position 27,149 of record NZ_JPIM01000024.1, on the reverse strand, counting down.
CTCGACAAGCGTGACCGCATCTGGCAGGACTTCAAATGGCGCTATCCGGGTCTGAAGGAAGTGACGCGGATTGGGGCTGTTACCGACAACACCGCTGCCGACACCCAGACACGGATGGAAGCGACGATGAAGGAGTACCCGAATGCAAACGTCGTTGTCGCGATGTGGGACGAGTTTGCCAAAGGGGCCGTGCGGGCGATCACGCAAGCGGGACGAGCAAAAGACTATCAGGTCTACTCAGTCGATATTACCAACGAGGATATCCAACTGATGATCGCGCCGGACAGCCCGTGGGTTGCGACAGTCGCCACCGATTCGTACAGTGTGGGTCGGCTGGCAGTGCGCACGGCGGCGGCCCTGGTAGCGGGGGAAAAGGTAGACAAGTACTTGCTGGTACCGCCGCAGTTGATCACACGTGATTTCCTGTTGGCGAACAAGATCACCAATATGGACGAACTGATCCAGGCAATGCCGGCAATGGGTGAGTCGCCGCTTAACTGGTTCCCGTGGATGTGTACACTGGCAGGTAGGTAAGCTAGACTGTGGTCGGAATGTGGTGTGGGGATGTGCCCCACACCACGTAGATGCCTCGGTAGGGGAAGGGGAATTTGAGGAGCAAGCGCAATGGCCGTTTTGAAAGCGTCTGGTCTTGGCAAAGTTTTTCCAGGGGTCGTGGCGTTAGATGGTGTCGATTTAGAGCTTCGTGGTGGATACGTTCACGCTTTGATAGGCGCAAATGGTGCTGGTAAAAGCACGTTGATTAAAATCCTTACCGGTTACTATCCATCATACGAAGGAAGAATTGAGCTGAATGGGCAATTAATCTCGATCCATAAACCATCTGATGCGTTCCGGTATGGTATTGAGGTTGTTCACCAGGAAGTTGATACAACTCTCATTCCGTATTTAAGCATTGCCGAAAACCTGCTCATCGAGAAGTTAGCTACTCCTGCTGAAGGTTTCTTTGTACGCAAAAGAGAATTACATCGCCAGGCTAGACAGATTTTGCAAACCTTACAGCTTGATATGGATGTAGATCAACCGGTAGCGGATCTGTCGCTACCACAAAAACAACTGTTAGTTATTGCACGTGCTATCTCACGAAATGCCTCATTTTTGATTCTGGATGAACCTACTGCGTCACTCGGGGTAAGCGATGTAGAACGTCTATTTACCATGATACGTAAGCTGAAACAAAGAGGCGTGTCGTTTTTATATGTTTCACATCGCCTGACGGAAATTCAGGAAATTGCCGATGACATTACCATTTTACGTGGTGGCAAGAAAGTAGCTTACTTCAATCGAGAAACGTTTGAAATGTCTAAAGCCATAGAAGCTATGTTAGGTGCCCAACCTGGCAAGCTCTTTCCTACTCGTATGCCAATAACAGAGCGTGAGCTAGTGTTAGAAGTGCGAAACCTAGGATGGGGTAAGCGGTTAAAAAATATCAGCTTCCAGGCGTTTCGTGGCGAGGTGCTTGGCATAACTGGATTGACGGGAGCGGGGAAAACTGAATTATTAAACATTCTCGCTGGTTGTGAAAAGGCCGATCATGGTGACATCATTCTCGATGGAAAAGTTGTACACTTTCGACAGCCAAAGGATGCTATTCGACACGGAATTTTCCTGATCCCTGAAGACCGTCGTCATCGAGGATTGTGGATTGAACATTCTATTCGTACCAATGTTACGTTACCCTTCATCCGCGATTTCAGCTATTTAAGTTTTGTTCTCCCTTTCAAAGAGATATCGCATGTTCTGCAAATAATCAACCGTCTCAAGCTTGTACCTCCAAATCCTGAGATGACCGTAAAGAATCTTAGTGGTGGCAATCAGCAAAAAGTGGTTATTGGTAAGTGGCTTTTGCAGAAAGGACGTGTCGTGCTCTTCGATGAAGCTACGCAAGGGATTGATATTGGTGCAAAGCAGGAGGTATATGTACTTGCTCGTGAACTTGCGCACACATCCGCTGTAATCTTTTCTTCCTCTGATGTGGATGAAGTCCTTGGTCTAGCAGATCATGTGCTCGTGATGCGCGATGGTCAAATTGTTGGCGAGTTTGATACCCAACCCATTGATCGTCAACAAGTCATGGAGTTAGCAACTGGCGCAGTCCGTACAACGACAGCCTACACCACTGCTCAGGAGGAGTAGGAAATTATGACATCCGATAAAACCCCTACAGCTTCGAGGAAAGCAGGTATAGCAGTAGCCAAACCGATTAGGGTTAACTTAGGTTCGTTTCTTTCCCGCTTTTTCCTACGCTATGGTCTGATTCTCACCTTGATTCTGGTTTCTCTGTTCTTCTCAATTCGCACCCAGGCCTTCGCTTCGATTGACAATCTGCTCGATATTTTGCGTGCGGTCTCTATTCTGACTATCGTGGCATTAGGAGTTACCTTCTCAGTAGTAGTCAGTGGCTTCGATGTGTCAGTGGGAGCAGTGACCGGTCTGGCAGTAATTCTTTCCACTGCTCTGATGGTCATTTGGGGTGTACCGTGGTACTTTGCTATTCTGATTTGTCTGGCTGTTGGTGCCATAATCGGTTTGTTGAATTCGTTTTTGATCATTCGATTGCGTATTCCTGATCTTTTAGCAACATTGGGTGTGCTTTATCTGGTACAAGGCTTGCAGATGAGTATCACGAAGGGTGATGCTGTATACAAAGGGATGACTAACCCCTGGAGTCCGACTCGTGAAATTGCTGGTGGTGCTATCCATCCAAACTTTCTGTTTCTTGGACAGGGTTTTGTCTTGTCGAGTGAGGCATTTCGCGGGATTCCTGTCCCAGTGGTGATTATGGCTGTGATCGCTCTCATCGCCTTTATCTTCCTAGAATTTTCACGATTTGGACGTATCTTCTACGCTGTCGGTGGAAATATTGAAGCTGCTCGCCTGGCAGGTGTCGATGTTAATAAGGTGCGCATGACGGCCTACGTAATCAGTAGCGTGTTAGCGACTATTGGCGGGTTAGTGCTGGCAGCACGGATCGGGTCAGGCGCAGTGAAAGCCGGTGATCCGTATCTGCTTGATGCTGTTGCTGCAACCTACTTCGGTTTTGCAGTGTTGAATGCGCGGCGCGCTAACGTATTTGGAACCGTATTAGGTGCAATCTTTGTAGGTGTCATGTTGAATGGTTTAACGATGATGAATATCCCCTGGTATATCCAGGATGTTATCAAGGGGTTAGTATTAATTGTGTCACTCGGTTTGAGCTACTATACTACTCGACGCTAATGTATAGGAAAAGGAGTGTAACACACATGGAACCACAAGTCGTAGCTTTAACCACTCAAACAGTGGTAGATTACCTCAAAACGACACCGGTTCATCAGCAGGTATTTGCAGGAGTCTCTGAGTTTGCAGCCTGTCAAATATCTGAAGGAAATGTTAATCTGATCTTTCGAGTTTCAGCATTGCACAACTCTCAGCAAAGTGTCATTGTCAAGCAAGCACTGCCGTATGCCTGGCGCTACCCTGATTTCAAAATGCCCGTAGATCGTTCACGTATTGAGTACGATTTCTTACAAAATCAAGCACGCTACTGTCCGGATCAGACCCCAAAAATCTACTATTATGATGAAAACCGTTACATTATTATTATGGAAGATCTGAACCGTCATCTGGTGATGCGTGAAGGATTGATGCAACAAATAGAGTATCCCCATGTAGATCGTCACATGGGATTGTTCATGGCACGTACACTCTTTTATACATCGGATTTGTATTTAAGTTCTACTGAAAAGAAAGCGTGGGTACCACGTTTTATCAATCCAGTGCTTTGTAAGGTACAAGAAGATCTGGTCTTTACCCAGCCCTACATGGAACATCCCAATAATCGTTACACTAGCCTGTTAGAGCCTCAGGTGCGATCTATCTATGCAGATGACGATCTGCGCTCGGAAATTTTCCTGCTGAAAGAGCGCTATATGAGCCACGCCCAGGCGCTGATCCATAACGATCTGCATACTGGCTCAATTATGCTGAACGTGCAAGAAACCAAGGTTGTCGATCCTGAATTCGCCTTCTTCGGTCCAATAGGTCATGACATCGGTTCTTACCTTGGTAATCTAGCACTCTCTTACGCTGCTCAGGAATACCATGCAAAAGACGACACCAAACGAACTGCTTATCGTCAATGGTTGGCCGATCTGATTGTGCGAACCTGGAATATCTTTGAAGAGGAATTCCTGACACTTTGGGAAAATCAGGGTAACGGTGATTGGCCCTCAGCAGCCTTTCGAGTCAAGTACATGCGCAATCTGCTACAGGATACGCTTGGTTTCGGTGCAGCCGAAATGATGCGTCGTTTGATAGGCATGGCACATGTACACGACTTTTGGACAATCGATGATCCTCATATTCGTGCTACTGCCGAAAGTTTGGGGTTAAATATCGCTACTTCCTGGTTGAAACAGCGGTATCGTGTAGAAGATATTCGGCAGGCTGTGGAGATGCTTTTGGCAGCTCGTCCCTCAATTTAGTCGATGAGTGTCAAGAGAAGGAATAGTTCTATGACAACATTTCGTAGCATTGAATGGAGAGACAATTCCTTGAGGCTGTTGGATCAGCGCAAGCTACCAGCGGAAACTGTCTACCTCGAATTGCGTGATCCACAGATGGTTGCCGAGGCTATTCGTGCTATGGTTGTGCGCGGTGCGCCAGCAATTGGTACGGCTGCTGCCTATGGTCTAGCACTAGCCGCTTTGCATTCTGTTGCTCAGCGAACAACCGATATGGTGCGAGAAGTCGAGCAAGCTGCCGAATTGCTGCGCGCCTCCCGACCTACCGCCGTCAATCTGTTTTGGGCTATTCAGCGCGTGATGGATAAAGTTTACGCTAGCCTTTCGTTAAGACCTGACGCGCTCCGTGAAGTTATTCTCCGTGAAGCACATGCAATTGCCGAAGAGGATGTTCGAGCTAATAAGCAGATCGGTCTGAATGCACAGCCACTCATCCCCAACCCGGCCAAGATTCTGCATCATTGCAATACAGGTAGCCTGGCAACGGTAGATTACGGTACTGCTCTCGGTATTATTCGGATTGCTCACGAAAGTGGCAAACAAGTTCACGCCTACCTGGATGAGACCCGTCCACGATTACAGGGCGCTAAACTGTCGGCATGGGAGCTGAATCAGCTTGGGATACCCCATACGGTTATTGTTGACGGGGCTTCGGGTTTGGTGATGAGGAAAATAGGTATTGATCTATGCGTCGTTGGTGCTGACCGTATTGCTGCCAATGGTGATACGGCGAACAAGATAGGTACCTATAACCTGGCAATCGTTGCCAAAGCCCATGGGGTGCCGTTCTACGTAGCTGCGCCTACAAGCACGATTGATATGAGTATTTGTAGTGGCGACGATATTCCTATCGAGGAACGGGGCGCGGAGGAAATTACGCATGTGGGATCAGAACGAGTGGTACCGCAGGGTTCACCAGAGTTGAATTATGCTTTTGATGTCACTCCAGCCGACCTGATTACCGCAATTATTACGGAAAAGGGTATTGCGTACCCTCCTTTTACCGAGAGCCTCGCTCGCTTAATGAATACGGACCAATGAAGTGAGGGAATTGACAGGTATGCAAGCAATATCTACGACCTGGCATGAACATACTAAGCGGGTTGCCCACGGTATTCGCCGTCGCGTCCTGGATTTTACCATCCGCAATAACGGCGGGTACCTGAGTCAGGCATGTTCAGCAGCCGAGATTCTGGCCACCCTCTACACTCGTGTTATGCGTATTGGCGAGAGTTGTGCATCGCGTATCCCACCACCTTTCCCCGGTGTACCGAGTAGGACCAATCCTAATTACTTTAGTGGCGCTGCATATAACGGCCCGTACAAACCCGAGTTAGACCGTTTTTTCATTTCTCCTGTTCATTGCGCGTTAGCCTTATACGCTCTGCTTGTTGAAGTGGGGCGCATGGACGCACAGGGTCTGGAGATGTTCAATAAAGATGGGAGTACCGTAGAGATGATCGGCGCTGAGCATTCACCCGGTCACGAACTGATGGCGGGATCGTTAGGTCAGGCCCTTAGTCAGGCAGCCGGTATTGCGCTTGCGCGTCGGCTTAAGGGACATACCGGTCGTAATTGGGTGTTCATGTCTGATGGTGAGTTTTGGATTGGGCAAACCTGGGAGGCGGTTGAAACACTTGTCTTCTACAAGCTGGATACGGTTGGTGTGTATATCGATGCAAACGGCCAATCAGCAGATGGCGCGATTGAAACAGTTATGGAGATAGGTTCGATCAAGGAGCGCTTGGCTGCGTTTGGTGCACGGGTATTTGAGGTAGATGGTCATGACGTTGAAGCATTAGCAGCTCCTGCTGAATTACCACCTGATGGTAGACCGTTATTCGTCGTCGCTCGTACCAATCCGTGTCAGGGTATACCATTGCTAGAGGAGCGACGTCCTCGTCTGCATTATGTGCGCTTTAAAGACGAAGCGGAAAAACAACGTTACCGCGAATTCTTGATGATGATGAACGGAGGTATTCATGGCGCTTGAGTCACGAGTTCATGCTCGTAAACTAGTCGAGTGGGCAAAAGACAAACCTGAAGTGGTAGTCTTTTCTGCTGATTTGACCAGCTCTACCGAGGTTGATTTGTTCCGTGATACCTATCCAGATCGTTTCTACTCGTTCGGCATGACCGAACAAAATATGATGAGCTTTGCCGGTGGAATGGCTCGTGAGGGCTTCACGCCCTTCGTGCACACGTTTGCCGTCTTTCTTTACCGGCGTGCCCTCGATCAAATTGAAATGTCTATTGCTTATCCTAACCTTCCGGTACGTATCTTCGGATTCCTACCCGGTATTACCACCCCTGGCGGCGCTACTCATCAGGCGATTGATGACATAGCGATTATGCGTGCTATCCCCAACATGACCGTCATCGAAACCGGGGATGCCACTGAGGTAGAAAGTGTGTTCGATGCTATTCAGCCAATTCGCGGGCCAGTGTATGTGCGTCAGTTACGCGGCGACATTCCACGTCTGTTTGATCCAGCAGAGCCGTTGCAGGTCGGTAAAGCGCGTATTCTCTCCAGAGGAAGTGATATTGCCCTATTCAGCAGCGGGATTTGCACTGAGGAGGCGTTAAAGGTAACGTCTATCCTTAGGGAAGCCGGGGTATCGGTTTACCATGTGCATGTAAATACCCTTAAACCTTTTAATGCTCACGAGGTGATTGAGATAACATCAAAGGTCAAATACGGTGTAATAACCTTTGAGAATCACACAATTATTGGTGGACTAGGTTCAGCTGTAGCGGAAGCGATAGCTGAAGCCGGATTAGGCAAGCGTCTGATACGCATCGGCCTTCGAGATACCTTTGCGCACGGAGGGAGTAAAACCTATTTGATGAAATACTATGGTCTTGATGCACTTGCGCTCGTTCGTGGTGTTGAACAACTGTTAGACATACATATCGAAATCGATGAACACGATTTGCAGGCAACTGTTCAGCAACCAATTCGCTCAGCAAGTAAAGCGGAGGATCTGTGATGTTAGCGCCGACTAAGTTAAGTCTCAGTGGTGAACGTTTTTCTGTCGTGTATCACATTGTCGGTAATCACGAAGAGGTGATGCGAAAGGCTGAAGATATTTGTGTCGAGCAGACAATAGAATTTCCAGCCGACTTAGTTCCAGATGATGATATTCGTAGCTCAATTATTGGTCGGATAGAAGAAGTAGAGGCTTGTGATAATAATACATTTCGTGTTCGCATCAGTTATGCTGTTGAAATTGTGCAAGGTGAGCTTACCCAGTTTCTGAATGTCATTTTTGGGAATATCAGTCTTAAACCTGGTATCCGAGTGCAGGATTTGCATTTGCCAGAAGCGCTATTGCGTGATTATCGCGGTCCTCGTTTTGGTATTTCAGGTGTTCGCTCGCTAGTAGGAGTCTCAGATCGACCACTCCTTTGTACGGCGATCAAGCCGATGGGGCTGTCAGTGGCCGAGTTATCACGACAAACATACGAATTTGCGCTGGGTGGAGTGGACATTATCAAAGACGATCACGGTCTTACGGATCAATCGTTCGCACCTTACCGCGAACGGGTGAGTCGTTGCGTGGAGTCGGTACAGAAGGCGAATCAGCAATCCGGTAGGGTAAGCCTCTATGCACCAAATGTTACCGCTCCTGGCGACCAATTGTTTGAACGGGCATACTTCGCTAAACAAGCCGGTGCTGGTGCATTGTTGGTTTCACCCGGTATTGTCGGCTTTGACCGAATGCAAGCATTGGCAGACGATGATCGGATAGCTCTGCCGCTGTTGTATCATCCTACTTTTTTAGGTAGTTTTGTTACTTCTCCACTTAACGGTATTTCCCATCGTGTAATCTTTGGGTTGATTGGTCGCCTGGCCGGAGCTGATATTGTTATCTTTCCCAATTTTGGCGGTCGGTTTTCCTTCTCTCGTGAAGAATGTCTCTCTATCGCTCAGGCAGCTTGCGAACCCATGGCACATTTACGCCCAATTTTTCCGGCTCCGGCAGGTGGAATGAAGATAGAAAGAATTGCCGAAATGATTGAAACTTACGGCAACGATGTAATCCTGCTGATAGGTGGAGATTTGCATCGTCATCCACAGGGTTTGCAAAAAGCGAGTCAACTATTTCGAGAGTCGGTTTTGCAAGGAAGGAGATACTCATGGCAATCCGATTACTTGGCCCAAATGATCCAGCAGTAGAGGCATTACAACTTCTGCTGTCAAAGAACCCTGATTTGGATGCGCAGATCGAGATTGTTCGTTGGGAAGACTACTATACAACATTACTCGAAAGCCTGAAATCAAACCCTTGTCCATTTCAGGCTATTTTCATTCCTGGCCATGTCTGGCTAGACTCTCTCATTCATACTGGCCTGGTGGTACCCCTTCCGTTAGATGAGGTAGATGCAGCAGTTGTCACAGATTATTGTCTGCATGATATTCTCCCGTCAGTTCGTAAGGAGTGCAGCAGAGCGGGTGAGTTGTACCTTGTACCTTGGTTCTCGGATGGTCATATCTGTTTCTTCCACGCAGATGTAGCAGATTTATTTAATGGAACAACGACACCAATCATACGCCCTACTCAGTTGATCGATGTCGCAAGAAAAGCTCATCGTCCCCCTGAACGCTATGGTATTGCTTTGAAAGCGGCTGTTAGTGAGATGTTTCTCGATTGGCTTCCATTCCTGTGGGATTTCGGTGGAGAGCTCCTTGATGGAGACCTGCATCCGGTTTTCACAACGCCACAAGCAGTGGAGTCTCTAGAAGCATACATCGCTCTGAAATCATACTGTCCTCCTGATGTGCATACATATGGTAATCTTGAAATTGGTCGTGTGCTGAAGGAGAACAGGGTGAGTATGGCGACCACTTGGGGCGGGCAGGCCAGCGCAATCTTTGGTAGTGCGGTAGAATCCAGTAACGTTGTACCGTATCGTGCTGGAGTATATGCTCAGCCATGGAATGCAACATGGGGAATTGGTTTGCCTGCACATCAGCCCCAATCAACACGGCGCAGTGTAGCTGAATGGTTATTGCGAATTGCTAATCAGCAAATGGACGAATACATACTGCGGGTTGCTGGAAGTCCAGTCCGAATCAGTACATATTCAAGCCAAAATTTCCAGCGCTACTTTTGGTTGCCTGCACAATGGGAGATGTTACAGCGCTGCCGCACGCTGCCATTTACGCATAAGTTGAGTGATATATTAGGAGTGATGTACCCAACAGTATATGCGGCATTTATAGGTGAAAAATCGGCAAGAAAAGCACTTGCTGATGCAGAGTCGACCATTTTGCAGCTTTTGAGGAATATATGAAACGTACAATAATGAGTGGCGATACCAACAGCGATGGTCTTATGGTAGTAGTCGCATGGCTATACTACCATGAAGATTTGACTCACGATCAGATTGCCAAACACCTTGGCATCCCACGCATTAAGGTTACTAGACTCCTACAAAAAGCCCGTCGTGAAGGGATTGTGGAGTTCCGCATTACCCGCCCACTTCCGCAAGAGTTTGAGCTACAGCAGCGTTTACTTGCAGCTACATCGCTGAAGGAGGTTCTGATTGTTCAGAGTCGTCGCAATTTTGAGGAAACCTTGGAAGCGGTCGGAAAAGCTGCTGCTGATCACCTCTATCGGCAACTACGGAATGAACTGCGGATCGGTATGGGATGGAGTACAACCGTTTCGCGGATGGCTCCATACATCTATACCCCGAAAAAGCGCTATACTCTGACGGTATGCGACTTGGCCGGTACGATGGTAGGTCAATCCAATCCATATTCGATTAGTTGGTTAGTAGCACAGCGTCTGAACGCAAAGTTGAAAACTCTGTCCGCGCCGGTTTTAGTTGCCAGCGAGGAAACTCGTCAGGCCCTTCTGCAAGAACCGAGTTTACAGCAGGTTCTCGAAGAGGTACGACGAGTAGACATTGCATATGTGGGTCTTGGTCATGTTGGGAATGATACGACACTTGTCCGAATTGGTCTGCTATCGCCGTTGGATATCCGGCAATTGCAAGAACGGGGAGCAGTCGGTGAGATATTAATGCGCTATTATGACGAACAAGGGCGCCATGTCCCGTGTCCATGGGAGTCACGTGTTATTTCTCTGGAATGGGAGATCATTCGACAAATTCCGCATGTGGTGGTCATTGCAGCGGGTGATCACAAAGTGGACGCGATTACAGCGGCAATTCATGGTAGACTCTGTCATACTTTAGTAACAGACACAGATACAGCCTTGAAGGTGATTAAGCGTTTTCAAAGAGTTATGTGAAAGCCATCATACCAGTATTAATTTGTTATATTAGGCAGAACTTGTAGGCTGAAGGTACTACAGGATAAAAGGACAGAAGGGTACCCGGAAACAATTTGCGAGCACCCCTATCCCCTCTCACAAGAGTGGGTATATGTGGATGTTAGAAGCAAATCTTTATACTATGCTCTGTGTCCTCAGTGCCTCTGTAGGTACATTGCACCATTGAGGCATAGAGCAATGAAAGCAGTGGACTTGGCGAGGAATACTTGTCATCTAAAATGTGGATGTTGTTATCCCGTCGCGCCATCAGCATTACCGGCTAATTTCGGTAGCAATTGAGCTGTAATCAAAGTGGTTAATGCTGAAGTATCTCCACCATCACTTTGGACCACTATCGGACGCGGCGCACGCTTCATCAACGTTTCAGCGACCTGTAAACGGCGACGGGCAAGTTCATACTGTAATACGGCCCGGTTATCTTGATAAGCCTGGCCCAGATATTCCAGGCCACGCGCCTCGTTCTCGGCCTGGCGGAGCGTTGCCCGACCACGCGCCTCAATTTCCCAGCGTACTCGCTGGGCTTCGGTCTCTTTCTCTTGCAGCATGCGAGCCACATCCTCGCGGGCTTTGTTAATCGCTGCCCGTACCTCAACCAGCTTGGCATCGCGCACCTTTTTCGCCCGTTCGATTTCTAGCAGCAAGCTATCGATCCGCTGCTTTTTAATCAGCTCCCACTCCCGTTCGTATGCCTGCAATTCTTTTGCAACCCGCTCACGAGTGGCCAGATGTTGCTGATACTGATCGGGTAATTGCACGTCAGGTATATTGGCACCAGTGATGCGAACGCCATAACGAGCGAGTTGGCGATTAAGCAACTCTTGCATATCACCAACATCACTACCGCGCAGGTCGTATGCGCGTTCGGTTTCGACCCGTCGCGCCCGTTGGCGAATGGCATCCTGGACAGCGCTACTCAGCACCAGATCAAAGTTGCTTGCTCCCAATCGGCGGAAGAAGGCGATCGGGTCTTCAATCCGGAATTTCAAGAAAAACTCTATCGACTTCAGTGGTACATTTTCACGAGTTGGCGCCGCCATCACCGGTGCAGTGTATGGGATTTCAGTGCTGGTATCAACCACCGCTTCCACCTTCTCCCATGGCCACCATAGATAATGACGGCCCGGTGGCAGCGTACCGACGATCTGCCCCCAGTGCGAGAGAATACCGGTGGTTCCTTGCTCTATCTCCACAATTGCGTTGAGGAAGAATGAAATGCCCGCAGCAATGAACATCAAAAATGCCAGCAACAGCACCAGGCCACCAAAAATACCTCCACTGAAAACAGCCACGCCGAGGAGGTATAAGCTGATTGCCAGTGGGAAAAGCCAGCGTGCTCGTCGTCGATCTTTGGGGATCACCACCGGCACCAGTTGGCCCTCTTCACCCGAACGGAGAAGTTGCCGGATACGGTTCCAGGTTGCTACCGCCTCACGAATGCGGGAAAATTCACGTCGGGTATCGCTCACTGGTTATCTCCTTTCGTATCGGTCTGATCGCTTCCGCCTGCAATGACTTGCTTGATCTGTTCGGTGCGGGCCAAAATCCGCTGGCGAATCTCTTGCATGCGGCTGCGAATCGCAGCAACGTCTTCCGGTGAATAGAGTTGAGTATCGGTAATACCCAGCATTCGTTGCGCCAAGGCCAGATAGTCGATGACCGTATCGTCACTGCTGCTGACCTGGACAATTTGCGGCAGATGGTCAGCTACTGCTTCGAGTCGGTCGAGAATATCTTGTTGATAGCGGTACTGCAAGATTTCAGGATACCGTGCGGCACCTACCGCACGAATATCGAGCGCCTGAGCTTCGAGCAACGCCGCATTAGCCCGCGCCGCACTCTCGGCCTCGCTGAGCAACTGGCTGGCGTAAGCATTCGCTCGATGAATTTCTCGTTCACGAGCCGTATCGATCTGGGCCTGGTAGGTGGCAATTTCGGCCTGAATAGCCGACAACTGCTCACGTAGGCTAGTTAATTCACGATTCAGATCGCCTTCGTCCTGTTCTTTGCGCAGAGCCAGTTGGTATTCATAGGTGTATGCCTCTTTCGCAACCCGAATCATTTCTGGTTTGGCGAGATCGATCCGGTATTCCGGACTGGAAGGCTCGGCGTGGGTGATGTTGGCGTTGACAAAGCGTACTGCGGGGAGAAATTGCTGGTTCAGGGTGTTGAGCAGGTTTTGCGTGCTCTCGCCAACTAGATCGTAAATGGCCTCAGCCCGTTGTTCATAGATGAGGGCACGGGTAACTTCACTCACCGCGTTCTGTAACTTCTCTTGAAAGCCCTTGGCGCCACCCAGGGTGAAGATAAAGGCTGCCGGGTCCTCGATCTTGAATTGCAGGAAGAGGTCTACTGAGGCATTAACCCGCGAGGCTGTCGGTGCTTCACGAATTGGAGCGTTGTACGGATATTCACGAGTGACATTGACGATGTAGCTCACCCGTTTCCATGGATCGAGTAAGACTTTCCGCCCCGCTGGTGCAATCTCTTCGAGTTTGCCAAAACGGGTGATCAGTGCCTGACACCCGTCGGGTACCATAATGAAGGTGTTGCGCCAAAGGCTGTAAACAACATACCCAACGATGAGCAGCCAGTAATGGGGACCAAACAGCACGAGACTCAGGTTGGTGAAGCCAAACGAAACAGTGTCGATGATCAGGCTAAAGAGCCAGCCGATCAGGCCAATCACTACCAACACAATCGTGATAGCGATCCAGAACGAAGATCGTGGATCGCGTGGGATAACGACCGGGGAAATAACGTTGGCGATTTGCCCGCCAGATTCTCGTTGCTGAAAGTTACGATTGAGTAACTCGGCAGCTTCATCGAGCAAGACACTCATTTGCTCGATGCGGGTGGCGCCACTCTCGTTGCCCGAACGCTGGGAAATGAAGTCGCTGGCTTTAATTTGTAGTTGTTCGAGTTCACCGCTTTCCAGGATTTGCCTGGCAGTAGCAAGACCTCGTTGCAAGCGGTTCATAACCTCTCCTTCTTCGCTTGAGCGGTTGTTCAGCAAGATGACATAAGTATCTTGCAATCCACCATATCCGCAGGATACACAGGTATACAAGGTATCTTATCGGCACTCTTGAGGTATGGTCGTTAGCTTGGAGCGGATTCTATATCACGACATCGTGCGGTACAGAGCCCCGCATCCTCAGGTATTTTGGAGCGTTTTTCAGTTTTTCGCTAAGAGATTATTGTGTGAAGCCTGTCCTGTAATGTATATACGAGACTTATCGTCTGGAAGTTGCAAGATGATCCTTCTGTGAACCTAATGTTGCGTTGATCGGTCAGCATGCTCTCGCGGGTCATTCAACGGCACTCAAGCACCGGATCGTTGTTCACGTTGCAGCAACTCTTCTACCAACCGTCGGCGTAAGAGTTTACCGATGAAGCTGCGCGGGAGTGCTTCGCGAAACTCAATTTTGTCAGGAACAATCGGTAGGTTGATCCGATCACGCAGAAAAGCCAAGACCTCAGCTTCACTTACCTGTTCACCGGGGCGAGTGACAACAAAAACATGTACTTCGGTTCTGCCGTCAGGTTGCGGTACCCCAACCACGGCGGCATCGATGACCGTTGGGTGTTCGTATAAGGCCTCTTCAAAATCGCGAGGGTAGATGTTGTAGTTACCGGCGATGATCATCTCTTTCTTACGTTCGATAATCTGAAAATAGCCGTCGGGTAGCATACGGGCGATGTCGCCCGTTCGTAACCAGCCATCAGGGGTGAACGCTTCAGCAGTGGCCTGGGGGTTTTGCCAGTAACCGGCCATCAGTTGTGGACCTCGCACCAATAGCTCGCCGATCGCGCCGGGTGGCAGATCATCGCCGCTCTGTAGATCAACGATCCGGGCTTCTGTATCAGGGATCGGAATCCCAATTGAACCTGCGCGCCGCGTGCCGCGCAGTGGATTAGCGTGTGTTACCGGACCGGCCTCGGTCAATCCGTAGCCTTCAACCAATCGACAGCGTGTAATGCGCTCAAAACCTTCTTGTACCTCTACCGGTAACGGTGCGGCGCCGCTCAAACAACTCTTCAACGAAGATAATCCGTACTTACGGACATCGCGAACTTCATTGAGGGCGGCGTACATTGGTGGCACACCGGGGAAGATGGTGGGCCGTTCTCGTCGAATCGCGTGCAATACATTGTGCGTCTCGAAGGTCGGTAACAAGATCAGCGTTGCTCCTAACGTAATACCGACATTCATGCAGGCCGTCATACCGTAGGCATGCGAAAAAGGAATGACACATAACACCCGCTCATTGCCCTCTTCCGCATCAGCGTACCACATGCGGGTTTGGATGGCATTGGCGTACAGACTTGCGTGACGGTGCAAGACCCCTTTGGCAGTACCGGTCGTGCCACTGGTGTAAAGAATAACGGCGGGATCGCTGGCATTGAGATGGGGAAGATCACCGGTCTGACCGTCCGCCAAGAGGTGCTGAAACCAGATGGCTTGACGTGCCTGCGCATCGGGTACCCGATGACCTTCTCGTTCCTGGCGCAGCAGCGTGAACAGAACACGCTGGCTTGAAGGCAGATATTCCTTCAGATTTGTATAGATCAGACGAGGGATGGGCATCTTTGCCCGTACCTGTTCGATCAACTGGTGAAACATACTCAGGGCAATCACGGTGGTTGCCCCAGAGTCCTCGACTTCGTGGGCAAAGCCCTCAGCATCAAAGACAGGGTTCGCTAACACGACAATCCCGCCGGCTAGGAGAACACCGTAACAGGCAATGACGGCCTGGGGAATGTTCGGCAACAAAATAACCGCCCGTTCGCCAGGTTGAAAACCGGCGTTCAACAGACCGCGGGCGAATTGAGTAACTTCTGCCCACAGGCGCGCATAGCTGAGTGTCCGACCGTAAAATGCAATCGCTGGAATGTCGGCGTAGCGCTCGGCAGCACGTTGCAACAGAGCCGGTAGTGGTTCCGGGGTAAGGTTGAGGGTGACTGGTACACCTGGATCGTAGTGACGCACCCATGGTCGTAAGGTAAACAGATCACTGCTCATGTGCTATCTCTGAACGGGAATGAGAATGATAAGGCATACATCAGCTTCGAATCGATTATGAATGGTGATACGACGAATGTCAATAAGCACCTATCAGAGAAATCCTATTGCACAAGAAAATCGGTCGGGACGCAGCAGGCGCTGCACTCGTACATCCATCGACAAGTTTCATCCACGGCCAAGTGACGACAAGGTGTGCGGATGCGGGGTTTTCAAAGTTTTCGCCTGATCTAGTCGTGCATCTCCCTCATACCTCCTCCCGCCAGCTCCGTGGCCCGGCCAGAAAACGGTCGATCAAACGGTTCACCGCTTCGGGGCGTTCGAGATGCGGGAGATGACGAGTATAACGCACGATCTCAAGGCGGGCGTTGGGCATCAGGCGCTGGCTTTCACGGGCCTGTGAAACGGGGGCGATAAAATCCCACTGACCGGCAATGATCAGGGTCGGCGTCTGAACTTGAGGTAATACCGCACGTCCGTTCCAGCGAAACAGCGTACCGGCCAGCACCCGCTGGATGACTTTAACCGGCGCATACGTTTTGGGCATCAGGATCGGCCGTAGTCTTTCGAGCATTGCCAGCGAGATTGGTAGTTTGACGATGCGCTCGTGCAGTGGATGCAGATGCATTTCTGGCCCAGTGGCAATTAAAATGAGGCGACTGACGCGCTGCGGTTGGCTGGCGGCAAACGTGATTGCAATCGGCCCACCAAACGAGTGGGCCATGAGAATGAACGGCTCTTCCACTTGCAAGCGTGTCAACAATTGGGTGATGTCCCACAAAAACTCTTCGAGTGAATAGGCCGAATTGACCACTTCTGAACGGCCATGACCACGTAAGTCTGGAGCGATAACACGATAGCGACCGGCTAAATGCTCGATCTGGTGTACCCATTGCTCGAGATGACCGGCACAACCATGAATACAAACAATGGTTCCCTGCTGTTCACCGTCTAGTGGCCCAACATCAACGACGCTCAAACGTACCGGCGCAGTTCCGGCAAGCTGAATCTCTTTGCGATAGGGTTCCAGGTTCATACAGGTAGCTTTCCGAATTTACAATTGATAGTGCAGAGACATATTTTCTACATTCTCTCTGCCGATCTGCCATCTTCGTCATCATCGCTGAGAAATGCCCGCAGAGCGCGGGTAAATGCACCTGGTCGCTCGTCCATCGGGTTATGAATACTGGCCGGGAGTACAACGTATCGGGCGCCAGGGATAACTTGTGCCAACCGACGAGCATGCGAGGGGGGCACAAGACTATCGAATTGCCCGGTAAGCACTAACGTTGGCACCCGAATCTGTTGCAGACGCTCATCGGCACGAGTCGCAAAAAGTGATCGTAAAATGCGGTACAATCCTTCTGGATCAAAGGTGGCAAGGTACGAGGCTCGCCGTACCCATGGCCGAATCCAACCGCCGCCGTGATCGTGAGGGATACGCTGACCAATCGGGCGGAACGCCCGTCCGATAGCCTGTGTGATGCGGAAAACAGGCCAGCCGATGGCGGGCAAGAGGTAGAGACGGGTGTAGGTCGGCATCCGATAGGCATCAACGGCAGCATCGATAAGTGCCAGGCGCCGAACCAGATGAGGGTAGCGCAGGGTTACCTCAACCGCTACACTGCCACCCATTGAATGACCAACAAGAATGATAGCCGTCAAGCCGAGATCGGCACAAAAATCGGCGACAAGTGTAGCGATTCGTTCAATCTGATCGGCCTGACCAAGCCGACTCTCGCCGTGACCTGGCATATCAATTGCAAAGCAGCGGTAATCGCGACCCAGATCGCGTAGGGTGCTCCACCACAATTCTTTGAAGGCACCCCAGCCATGCAGAAAAACGATCGCTGGTCCTTCTTCACCGGCGGTGAGATAACTCAGGCCGAGCCGGTGATGGTAGCAGTGTTCGATATGCGTTACCATAATAAAGTAAGCGGATGTCACAGTATTCGCAAACAACTGACAGACAATTATACCGTTTTAAAATCAATTGACCGGCAGATTCTCTAGATGACAGGTATCATAACGTATGGCAAACATTCTGGTAGCAATGAGCGGAGGCGTTGATAGTTCATTGGCCGCCGCCCTTCTTCTTGAGGCCGGTCATCAGGTGACCGGTGTGACAATGCACTTGTGGGATGACGATGACCACGGACTGCGCGAGAGTCTCTGTTGTGCGGCAGAGGCGGCAGCCAGTGCCCGGCGGGTCTGTGCATTGCTCGGTATTCCTTTCTACGTCTTCAACTATCAACGCGAATTTCGCCGTCACGTGATCGACTATTTTATCCGTGCGTACACGCATGGCCTGACACCTAACCCATGCGTTGAGTGTAACCGGATGATAAAGTTTCGCGCTTTGCTCGACCGGGCACGGACGTTAGGCTTTGATGCCGTCGCTACCGGTCACTATGCGCGAGTGGTGCAGACTCATAGCGGGCGTTATCAGCTCTGGCGGGCTGTCGATGCCGAGAAAGATCAGTCGTATATGCTCCATATGCTCGGTCAAGCCGAACTGTCTCGCTTACTCTTCCCGATCGGTTCATACACCAAGCGCGAAGTTCGTGAAATGGCTGCTGCACGTGGCCTGCCCAGCGCCGACCGTGAAGAGAGTCAGGACATTTGCTTCGTCCCCGATGGCGATTATCGGAACCTGCTGCAGATCGAAGCACCAGAAAGCCTCGTTCCAGGCCCGATTTTCGATCTTGAAGGGCGAGAGATCGGTCGTCACCGTGGGTTACCACTCTACACCGTTGGGCAGCGCCGCGGATTGGGATTAGGTGGAGGTGAGCCACGTTACGTAGTTGCCATCGATCCGGCCCGCAATGCTTTAATCGTCGGCCCAGCGGCAGCACTCAACCGCGAGCGATTTACTGTGATCGATGTACATTGGGTTGATGATGCCCCACCAGCAGAGGTGTTCCACTGTGAAGTACAGGTGCGCGCTCATGCCGAGCCATTGCCGGCCCGAGTGTCGCAACAAACTGATGGGCGCTGGCTGGTTGAGCTGGAACGTCCACAGCGTGCCGTCAGTCCAGGACAGGCTGCCGTCTTCTACTCTGGGATGCAGGTGTTAGGTGGTGGCTGGATTGCTCGCCCGGAGGTCGGATGAGTGCTCTTTCGCCTGCCGCGTTGCTCTTACTGTTACTGACGACAACGCACGCCACACTTGCTCACGTTCTGCTCGGACGCACGTGGCGGCAGCTCCCTATCTTTTGGGTAACTGCGGCCGTAGGCTGCCTGATCGCCACCCTACTGGGCTGGCGTTTTCCGCTTAACCTGCCGACGCCGGCCGGTATCCCGATGCTGGAAGCGTCACTGCTTGCCTGGGTTTTACTGATAGTTGTTTCGCGCTTGCGGCCATGATATAATTCAGCGCATTAGAGTGCTCTCGCAGTCACATTCTGTGTGACAGGTACGGAGGTTACCCTGTGTTACGTTGGATTGCTATCGGAATCGGCCTGTTGACCGCCGTGCTGTTCGGTTTTATTATCGCCGCGATCTTCCTCGGTGAAGATTTTCGAGCTGCCTGGCGCGATGTGTTTATTGTGATTCTGGCCGCATTGCAGTTGATCGGTGCGGTATTATCTATCGCTATTCTGATCGCGCTCCTCTACGTTGTCGATCAGATCAACCGTCTGGCACGTCATAACGTCATACCTAAACTCGATGAAGCGCTGACAAAGGCGAACGAAGCACTGGATGTCGCCCGCACCATTGCCAATAATGTCCGTGATTCAGCGCAGACGGCAACCACAACGACGACCTACGTTGCCGAACGGGTTGTGTCGCCGATTATTCGTATCTCGAGTCTGGTGACCGGTGTGCGGGCTGCCGCCACGACACTGGCTCGTCGTGGTAATCCCGACGAACCTAAGCGTTAGTGTGCTGCTGATAAACAATGGAAGAATACCCAATTTTGATACAATGTGGTGCCTGATGGCATGGTAAGATAGAGGATAGTAGACTTTACTCGTTGCGTAAACGGGCAGACACGAGCAAAGCAGGCATGAGTGGACAACAGTTTAAATACGGTGGGCAGGCAGTTCTTGAAGGTGTTATGATGCGCGGTCGTCGGCAAGCGACGGTTGTCGTGCGCCGTCCTGATGGGAGTTTTGCCCGGCTTGATCTGCCTATCCCTGCCCGTCACGCACGCTGGCAACGCTGGCCGTTGCTGCGCGGATTTACCGCTTTGGCCGAAGCCTTCACTATTGGTCGTCAGGCCCTTGATTTTTCGGCCTCGGTCGTGGCTGCCGATGAGAACGATCAGGTGTCGCCCCTAGTGCAGACCCTGATCTTCGGTGTAACCATCGCTATTGCTATTGGTATCTTCGTAGTGTTGCCGTCGCTGGTGGCGAATGCCATCGGCCAGCTAGGGACGCCGGTCCTCTTGCGCGAAGCCGTTGAGGCATGCATCAATCTGGCGCTGGTCGTCGCCTACATTGTGGCCATTGGCCGCATTCCCGACATTCATCGTGTATTCGGCTATCACGGCGCCGAACACAAGGTGATCAATGCGTATGAGGCGGGCTTACCGCTGACAGTAGAATTGGTACGACAGTGCAGTCGGATTCATCCACGCTGTGGTACTAGTTTCCTCCTCGCGGTAGCACTTATTGGTTTTCTGATCTTTCTATCAGTTTCAGGACTACCGGTCTGGCAGCGCATTCTTGCTCGCATTATCCTGATCCCATTGGTGGCAGCAGTCGCCTATGAAGTACAACAACTGGCTGCCAATCACTACCATCGCCCGTGGGTGCGCTGGTTATTGGCGCCGACGTTGGCCGCCCAATATCTGACAACACGTGAGCCAAATGATGATATGATTGCTACAGCGATTGCTGCGTTCGAGCCGGTACTGGCTGCCGATCAGTCTGTCCAGCCTCAACCAGCATCACTCGCAGATAAAATGGTTGGAATGGTCGATACGCAACCAACGACCTGATAGAAACAATGATGCAAGACCCGCGATAGCGGAGGAATGTATGGCATTGGTGGGAAATATCCGTGATTTCAGTCTCTCAGACTTTCTCTCGCTCGTTGATCGCGGGTATAAAACGGGTGCTTTGCATCTGTCGCATAATGATCAGATGGCTCGCCTGTATTTTGAGAAGGGAAAATTACTGTTAGCAGCGCGTCGTCCAGAGGATGAAAAACCTGAATTGCTGGTACGACTCGGTGTGCTCAACGCAGATCAAGTGGCTCAAGCCTGTCGGCTGTTAGCCGAACGTGGGAATGGCCTGACACTCAGCCAGATTCTGATCGATACTGGTCTGGTGAGTGCTGATCGGTTGCAACAAGCCCTGATGAGCCATACCGAGCAGTCGGTGTACGGGTTATTTGCCTGGCCCGAAGGAGATTTTCTCTTCGAGCATAATCAGCGTCCGGCGCCTGATGCCCCACTGGCGCCGACGCCCATTTCGATTGATCACCTGATTATGGAGGGGGTACGACGGATCGATGAATGGGAACGCATTCGCGATCGCATTCCATCGACCGACCTGGTGCCTCGTTTTCTGGCGCCTCCAGGGGAAAAGCTCAAGGGTATGCGCCTTGCCCCTGATGAGTGGAAGGTCTTTGCCCGGATTAATGGTCGTGATACCCTGGCTGAAATTGCTCAAAAGACTGGGTTGAGCGATTTTGATGTGTGCCGTGCGGTCTACGGTTTTCTGACCGCCGGAATGCTGGAGTTGGTCAAGCGACAGCGTGTGCTGGCTGCCGGTATGCCACCGGTCGAACAGCCGCGTCTAAAGAAGAGCCTTGTTAACCGGATCATCAATCGGATCCGCAGCATGTAGCTGGGGCCGGAGCATCGGAGCGGAGGGCTGTGTGCAGACGGTAAAGATGGTGATCAGCGGCGCCGTGAACGCCGGCAAAACCGAGTTTATTAAGACGATCTCGGAAATTGAGGTTGTCTCTACGGAGCGCCGGGCGACCGACGATACTCGACTGATCAAGAAGGAAACAACTGTCGCGATGGATTTTGGGCGCATCGCGATCTCTGATGATCTCGTGCTCCATCTCTTTGGAACACCGGGACAAAAACGCTTCGACTTTATGTGGGAGATCCTGGCCGAAGGTATGCTTGGTCTGGTGATCCTGGTCGATAGTACGCGCCCCGAAACGTTCCGAGAGACGAACCGAATCATCGATTTTTTCGTCTCGTACCGCGATACACCGTATGTGATTGCGGCCAATAAGCAGGATCGCCCTAATGCGTGGTCGCCAGAAGAGTTGCGTCTGGCGTTGCGTCAACCACCGCACATTAAAGTGTTACCCTGTACCGCAACTGATCGGGAGAGCGTCAAAAATGTGCTGCTTGAATTACTTTACGTAATCCAAGAGCGCAGCGAAGATTAAATGCGCTTCATTTTTGGCATGGCTTTGTGATGAGTAGAAATCGTTTTTGCTCATTACAAAGCCATAAAAGTCGGTTGATAAGTTTCAAAAGCCATTTGGCGCATCAGCAAGGGATAAAGGTCTTGACAGATACGGTATACTGCTTTCTGAAAAGGTTGTTGTGAATGGATGTTAAGGAGGACTGCACCAATGCAGAAGACGGATTTTATCAAGGCGGTAGCTGAGCGGGCGAAGGTTTCACAGAAAGAGACGAAGCAGATCATTGACGCTGCACTCGATGTGATTACTGAGGCGCTGGCCCGTGGTGAGAAGGTGACACTTACCGGTTTCGGGACGTTTGAAGTACGCACCCGCCAGGAACGCGATGGGGTTAATCCGCAAACTGGTGAGAAGATACGCATTCCCGCCACGAAGACCCCTGGCTTCAGTGCCAGTAGCACGTTGAAAGAAGCGGTAAAGGGCTAGGCTGGGCCTGTCAG
Organism: Chloroflexus sp. MS-G; assembly: GCF_000735195.1. GTDB lineage: Bacteria > Chloroflexota > Chloroflexia > Chloroflexales > Chloroflexaceae > Chloroflexus. The sequence goes on along the minus strand of NZ_JPIM01000024.1, from coordinate 4,459 downwards.
ACCAATATGAGGAACAACGAAAGGGATGCGGTAACGCCGTATCCCTTTCGTGTACGTAAGCATCTTCATTTCAGTTTGTGTTCGTAGTCGCAACTACGCTGAGGAAATAGTCACGTCCACGACGGATGAACCCTATCAGTCGTGGCGAGGCACTGCCTTGCCCCAACCTCGCGACCATTGTCGGAGTGGGTAGCGGTGCAACGGATGTATCCCCGTGGACGGGCGCAGCGGCGCCTGCGCCCCAACCGATCTCCTGACGAACACGACCAAAATCTGACAATGCCTAAAGCCCCGACTGTGCCACGTGGCGCATTGACGGCAAGCTGTATCTGCGGCTATAATAAGGCTGACGGGCCGCTAGCTCAACGGCAGAGCAATCGGCTCATAACCGACAGGTTCTCGGTTCGAATCCGAGGCGGCCCACCAGAGGCGACTGCTATAATGCTGTCGCCGATTTTTATTCGAGTGAGAGAGTGCTCTCTTCACCTTTATGCGGTTGCTGAAAAATGGGGTACGAGCAGCAAGAGTGGCTGCCAACCGTCCGCCATAACTCTCTCTTTCCCTCCTTACGTGTGGGAGTGAACGAGGTATGCAGGGAAGGTGAGGAGCTTGCCGATGTTATCAACTTTGACCAGAGCAGCACCTGCTCGTCAGCGCTGGAAGCAGCATCTTTCTGAGCGCACAGCAATCCGGCCAGGCCGGTCGGGTGCAAACGTTGAACAGCCCTCAGCCTGCGCAAGCTGCTTGACAGCCATTCAAATTCCTTCTATTATTTTTCCAAAATCATCTGCACAACCGGGGGAGCCGGAAGAGTCCGGCTGAGAGTGCGGCCCGACAGATGCCGCTGACCCTTTGAACCTGATCTGGGTTATGCCAGCGGAGGGAGGTTTCACGGGTTTTAATACCGTCATTCCCTACCGTCGGAATGGCGGTATTTTGTTTTTCGGAGTTCGTCAATCGAAGGGAGTGAACGATGGCCTCAATCACTGTCAGCTTTGAAGTATTGCCCGGTGGTTTGCCCGATAAGGCAACAACCTATGCCGCAGTTGATGCTGCTATCGCTGTCGTGGCTGCAAGCGGTCTGCCGTACCGGGTCGGGCCGATGGAAACGACGATTGAAGGTGATTACGATGCCATTATGGCTGTCATCAAGCAAGCTCAAGAAGCCGTCCTGGCGGCTGGCGCCAGTCGTGTGTTTACCCTGATTAAGGTGGACTACGATCCGAACGGTTCTTCAATTGCCGAAAAGCTAGCGAAGTATGAGTGACGAGGTTGCTGCCCCAATTTCTGTACCACCGACGCCGACGACGGCTCGTGCGCTATGGCGCCGTCGTCTGGATGAGTACGGCCCGTCAATCCTACTCGTTATCCTCTTGCTGTTCCTCTGGGAAGGCATCGTCTGGTATCTTACCATCCCTGACTGGCTTCTGCCGCCACCGTCACGGATCGCAACGACACTGATTGCCAGTCTCCCGATCCTGCTCGGTCATACGCTGGCCACACTCACCGTCACCATTCCTGGCTTTAGCTTAGCATTGATCGGCGGTTTTAGTTTGGGGATAGCGTTGGATGCATCGCCCCTGTTGCGGCGAGCAATCTACCCTTTGCTGGTTACTTCACAGACAGTGCCGATTGTGGCGATTGCGCCACTCTTGGTCGTTGGTTTTGGCTTTGGTCTCTTGCCAAAAGTGATCGTCGTCGCCCTGGTGACCTTCTTTCCCATTGTGGTGAACACAATTGATGGCCTGCAGAACGCCGATCGTGATCAGCGCCGTTTGCTGGAAGCGATGGGGGCAAACTACTGGCAATTGCTGCGCCTGTTACGGTTGCGGGCCGCATTGCCTGCTATGTTCACCGGGATTAAGGTGGCAATTACCTACAGTGTTATTGGTGCGGTTTTGGCTGAGTGGATCGGCGCCAGCACTGGACTTGGCGTCTATATCGCCCGCTCGTTGCGAGCTTTCCGTACCGATCAGGTCTTTGTTGCTGCCCTGGTCACTTCGCTTTTAACTATCGTTCTCTTTACCCTAGTAAGTTTGCTCGAACGCAAGATCGTCTTCTGGAAAGGAGAACACTGATGCGCAAATGGCTGATACTTGTACTGATATTCGTCTTGACGGCCTGTGGCAATGCCACTACTTCTGTACCGGCAACCCCTGAGCGGCCCCTAACTACGGTGCGGATTGGATTAGACTGGACGCCAAATACGAACCATACCGGTCTCTACGTGGCGCAGATGCAAGGCTACTATGCAGATCAAGGGTTGCAGGTTGAGATTCTCGGTGCGCAAGAGGGTGGTACGGTCGAGCAACTCGTTGCCACCGGACGACTCGATTTTGGTATCTCGTATCAGGAAGGCGTCACTCAGGCTCGGGTGGAAGGCGTCCCGATTGTCTCTATTGCAGCTATCATTCAACACAATACCAGCGGTTTTGCCAGTCGGGTCGAAGAGGGTATCACCAGCCCACGCGATTTTATTGGCAAAAAATATGGGGCATTTGGTTCACCAATCGAGGAAGCGGTTATTCGTGGGTTGCTCGAGTGTGCGGGTGTTGGCGATCAGTTCGACCAGGTACGGTTTGTTGACATCGGGAGTTCCGATTTTTTTGTCGCTACCGAACGTGATGAGGTTGATTTTGTCTGGATTTTTAAGGGATGGACTGGTATAGAGGCTGAGGTGCGCGGTATCCCTCTGAATATTGTGATGATGAATGATGTGCAGTGCATTCCCGACTATTACACGCCGGTTATCATCACCAGCGAGAAGCTCGTCGCCGAAAACCCCGATCTGGTACGGCGCTTCCTAGTGGCAACTAGTGCCGGCTATCGTTTTGCCATCGAGCAACCGGCTGCTGCGGCAGAGATTTTGTTGAAGGCGGTACCTGAGCTTGATGCAGAGCTAGTACGGCGGAGTCAGCAGTATCTGGCCGGTCAGTATCAGGCAGAAGCTCCTCGCTGGGGGGAGCAGAAACTGGAGGTCTGGCAGGCCTATGCACAGTGGATGGCCGAGCGCAATCTCATTGCCCGAATGATTGAGCCGGAAAAGGCTTTTACGAATGACTTTCTACCTTGATGCGGGTATGAAGTGAGCGGGGCGAGGAGGAGTACGGCCGAGTTCCCAACTTTTCTACCGTGCGTGCGGAGACGCACGGCCCCCCGTTCCGACGCTGGTCTAACCAGCCCTCGTTGCCTCGCCGGTCACTTCTGTTCCTGTACCGTAGGGCCGAGTTCTACCTTCCATTCCCCCGCTTGTGGGGAATGGAGGTGCCGCAAGTGGAGAACGGCGTAGGGTGCAATGGTGTGCTGATGGGCTAACAGAGGGTTTCTTGCTCTGCACTGTATAATGCGGGCCAGAGGCCCGCACACCCGGCAAACCCACACGGATCGCGGATCTCCTGCGGCAAGCGCTGACGTTCGTCGGTGTTGTGTGGTTTGCACCGTCGGGTTATCGAATGCAACCCGAACAGAAAACTCTGAAACTCTCTGTAAGGAAGGGAAAAGTTCAGCAAGAGCGAAACGTGGCGATTGCAAGAATGATACCGACGTAGATTATCCGTGCTGTGCCAATGTACGATTGACAAACGATGGCAACCCTTGAATTACATTCGATCCGTAAAACATTCGCCACCCCAACCGGTATGGTAACGGTGCTCGACGACATCAGGATGTATGTCGCCGCAGGTGAGTTCGTTGCCGTCATTGGACCAAGTGGGAGTGGGAAGACAACATTGTTCAACATTATTGCCGGTCTGGAACTCCCTGATACCGGTGCGGTCATTATCGATGGTGTTGATGTGACCGGTCAACGCGGCCATGTCGCCTATATGCCGCAGCGTGACGCCTTACTGCCCTGGTTATCGGTAGTGGAAAATGCCGTTCTGGCCACAGTCGTGCAAGGGGGCGATGTAGCTGCCGCCCGTCAGGAAGCCCGTTCTCTGCTGCCTGATTTTGGATTACAAGGTTGGGGTGATGCACGACCAGCGTTGCTTTCGGGTGGAATGCGGCAACGAGCTGCCTTTCTCCGCACTGTGCTCTGGCATCGCCCGATCATGCTCCTCGACGAACCGTTTGGCGCTCTTGATGCTCTCACCCGCGCTCAACTGCAACAATGGCTACTGGCATTGTGGGATCGACTGGATCGCACGGTTCTGTTGGTCACGCACGACATCGATGAAGCCCTGATTCTAGCCGACCGCGTGTATGTTCTCACCCCACGTCCGGCGCGTATTGCGCTGGAAATGCGGGTCGAACTCCCGCGACCCCGTTCGTATTCGCTCGTTACCGATCCAGCTTTTGCCCGCCTGAAGCGGCAATTGCAATCGGTTTTGATGAGTGGTGAGCGTTCCTCTTCCCAATAGGGAAAGGTGGAAAGCGGAGCCGAGGCAGTGAGCTAAAAGGACAGTGCGAATACTATCCTTCCCTTCCTTGCCTATAGTGAGCGCAGCAGGGACACTATCCC